>JAOBWM010000146.1 GCA_025463365.1 Acidimicrobiales bacterium | reverse complement strand
CGAGCTGCAACGGCTCGTGCCCGGGCGCCAGGCCCGCGATGGCGACGAGGTGCACGACCTGTTGCGCGTCCTCGGTCCGCTGACGACCGACGAGCTCGCGGCCCGATGCACGGACGCGGCCGCCGCTGACCTGGCCGCGCTGCTCGGATCGTTGGCGGACGAGCGCCGGATCATCACGGTGGGCATCGCCGGAGAGGAGCGCTGGGCGGCCTCCGACGACGCCGGCCGCCTGCGGGACGCGCTCGGCTGTGCGATCCCGGTCGGTCTTCCCGGCGTGTTCACCGATTCGGTCGACGCACCGCTCGACGGGCTGCTGCTCCGCTACGCGAAGACACACGGCCCGTTCCTCACCCGGGAGGCCGCGGCCCGGTTCGGGATCGAGGTGGGCCAGGCGCGGGTGGTCCTCGACGCCATGCTCGCCACCGGCACGCTGATCCAGGGCGAGTTCCGGCCCGGTGGGTCCACCCGCGAGTGGTGCGATCCCGAGGTGCTGCGCCAACTCCGCCGGCGGTCGCTGTCCGTCCTGCGGGCGGAGGTCGAGCCGGTCGACGGGGCCGCCCTCGGACGCTTCCTCCCCGCGTGGCAGGGCGTCGGCCTGGCGCGTCGAGGCGTGGACGGGCTCGTCGAGGTCTTGGGCGTGCTCGCCGGCGCCTCCATCCCGGCGTCGGTCCTCGAGACCGACACCCTCCCGGCGCGCATGGCCGAGTACCGCGCGCCCGACCTCGACGCCTTGTGCACCGCAGGGCAGGTCGTTTGGGTCGGGAGCGGCCCCCTCGGTTCGGGAGACGGCCGAGTGCGCCTCGTGTTCCGTGACCAGGTCCACCTCCTCGTGCCCGACGGTTCGGACGATGACGCGCCCGAGGGTCCGATCCACGACGCTCTCCGCGCCCACCTGGCAGCGCGGGGCGCGTCGTTCTGGGACGACCTCGTCCGGGCCTCGGCGGCGGCCGGCGCAGACTTCGACGATCCCTCGGTGCTCGCCGCGCTCTGGGACCTGGTCTGGGCCGGCGAGGTCACCAACGACTCCCTTGCCCCGTTGCGCTCGTTCGTCGCCGGCACGCCCGGTCGGCGGGGTGCCGCCGCCAAGGCCAAGGGCCGGCCCCGCCCCGGTCGCCTCACCCGGCTCGGCCCGCCGGCGGGCGCCGGTCGCTGGTCCCTGGTGGCGCCGCTGCGGTCGCCGCCCCCCGGCCACGCCGATGCCACGCCCACCGAGATCGCACATGCCCGCGCGTCGCAGCTGCTGGAGCGCTACGGCGTGCTCACGCGCGAGGCGGCGCTCGGCGAAGGGATCGAGGGCGGGTTCGCCGGGGTGTACCCGGTCCTGAAGGTGCTGGAGGAGCGTGGCGCCGTGCGGCGGGGCTACTTCGTCGCCGGCCTGGGAGCCGCGCAGTTCGCCCTTCCCGGTGCCGTCGACCGGCTGCGCACCGCCCGCGAACCGAAGCGCACTGATGCCCTGGGCGGGCGCGACGGGCGCGGCGGCGCGACCGCGGACGACGTCTTGGTCCTGGCGGCCACGGATCCGGCCCAGCCCTACGGCGCGGCGTTGCCGTGGCCGCCCACCGACGGTCGGCCCGCCCGGGCCGCCGGCGCTCTCGTCGTGCTCGTCGACGGCGAGGCCGCGGCCTACGTCGAACGCGGCGGGCGCAGCCTGCTCACGTTCCCGGCGGCGATCGTCGACGGCCGCTGGGCGCCGGCATTGGCGACCGTCGTGCGCACCGGCCGTCGGCGGTCCCTGGAGATCGCCAAGATCGACGGTGGCCCGGCACGCGAGTCGAACCATGCGGACACGTTGCGCGAGGCCGGGTTCGCGGACGGGTACAAGGGTCTGATCGTCCGCTCTCGCTGACGCCGGACTGCGCCGCGGTCAGCGGGCGGTCAGCGGGCGGGGAGGATCAGGTGGAGGTCGCCGAACTCGTGCCAGCGGTAGCCGGCGCCGAGGGCACGGTCGTAGGCGAGGGCCAGGGCGGGCCGCCCGGCGATGGCCTCGAGCATCCGAAGGTGCGACGACCGAGGTTCGTGCCAGCCGGTGATCAGGCCGTCCACGAGGACCGGCGGCGCGGTGGGGGAGATGACCCGGTCGGTCCAGCCGCTCGCGGCCACCGGACGGCCGTCTGCGTCGACGGCTGATTCGATCGCTCGCACGGCGGTCGTGCCGAGGGCGATCACGCGACCACCACGGGCCCGGGTGTCGCCGACCCGGTCGGCGGTGTCCTGGGAGACGTCGAACCGCTCGGGGTACGGGTCCTCGTGGTCCTCGAGCGAGGACACGCCCGTGTGGAGCGTGACCGGCACGATCCCGATGCCGGTGCTCACCAGGCGGGCCACGAGCTCGCCGGTGAAGGGGCGGCTCGCGCTCGGCATCTCAGCGGACCCGGGCCGGTCGGCGAAGACCGTCTGGTACGTGGCGATCGGCCACGGCACCGGGACGTGCTGGTAGCGGATCGGGTGGCCGAAGCGGGCCAGGTACGGGAGCAGCGGGATCGGCAGGCGGAGCTCTGCGACGGTGAGCCGGTTCGAGCTCATCCAGGGCTCGATGCCGTCGAGCTGGCCGCCGCCGGGGAGCGACACGACCTCGCCGGCCATCGTCCGGCCGTAGGGCTCGGTGGTGCCATCGACGCGGCGGCGGACCTCCACGAGCCAGCGGCCGTCGCGCAACGGGGTCGACAGGTGGACGGCGACGGCCTCACCGTCGGCGCGGTGGCCGTCCAGGGCAGCGGGCACGGTGGCCGAGGTGTTGACGATCAGGAGATCGCCGGCGCGCAGGTGCTGGGGGAGGTGGCCCAGGCCGGTGTCGATCGGTTCCTCGGTGCCGACGCTCACGAGCAGGCGCACGTCCTCGCGCGGCCGCCCCGATGCTTCGGGTGGCTCGTGGGCTTCGAGCGCCGGGGGGAGGTGGAAGTCGAGCGGCTCGCCGCCATCGACCGCGGGCGTGGCCAGCGCGGCGGTCATGGCGCCACCGCCTCCGCCTCGACGTCCGGGGCTCGGACGTCCTGCGCTCGCCACCGTCCGCCCGTGGCCGGCCGGCGGTCGACGAGGGCGAGGATCCCGGGCACGGCGACCTCGGGCAACGGCCGGTCGGAGATGTCCTCGCCGGGGAACGCGGCCTGGTGCATGTCCGTGCGGAGGTCACCGGGGTCGACGCGCAGCACGGTCAACGCCGGCTCCTCTTCGGCGAGCACGCGGGCGAGGTGCTCGAGCGCGGCCTTCGAGGCTCCGTAGGCGCCCCATCCCTCGTACGCCTCGGCGGCCGCATCGGAGGTGATCGCCACCACCGTGCCGCCCGCCGCCCGGAGCTGGGGGAGCGCGTCCCGGGCCAGGGCGTGCGGCGCGACCACGTTGGCGACGAGCGTCTCGGTCAGGTCGCGGTCGGCGAGCTCCGCGAGGCGCGGGAGCGGGCTGGGTCCGAGGGTTCCGGCGTTGAGCACGAGGAGGTCGAGCCGGCCGAGGGCCGCGGTCGCCGTGAGCAACTCGCGGCGGTGGTCGACATCGCCGACGTCGCCGGGGATCGCACGGGTGGCCGGGCTGTCGGCGAGGGCCGCGGGGTCGCGGCCGTCGGTGACCACGGCCCAGCCGGCATCGACGAGGCCGGCTACGAGGGCCCGGCCGAGGCCACGCGAACCGCCGGTCACGAGGGCCACCCGATGCGGCTTCGAGGCGGCGCCGGCGCTGGTCGTGGGGTCAGGTGCTGCGGTCATGGTGGCCTCCATCTGGTTGCTGCTCCCCCTCGTAAACACAGTTTCCACTGTCTTTATGCCGAGGCGTCTCGTCAACCTCCTGCTGGGTAGCGTCGGCCCCCATGAGCGAGCCGGAGTGGTACTGGTGCCTGACCCACGAGCGGCCCGAGCTCGCAGCCGATCGGGACGATCCCGACAACGCCCTCGGCCCCTACCCGACCGAGGACGATGCGCGGAACTGGAAGCAGCGCAACGAGGAGCGGACCGAGGCGTGGAAGGCCCAGGACGAAGCGTGGGACGGCGAGGACCACGCGGAGGACTGAGGGACCGGCCGGTGGCTGACGGTGCCTGAGGGCGACACCCTCCACCGGGTCGCCAACCGCCTGCGCCCGGCGCTGGCGGGGGCGACGCTCATGCGATTCGAGGCGCCGCGCCTGCTGGGCGACCGGCCGGCTCCGGGCCTGCGCATCGAGGACGTCGAGGCGGTCGGCAAGCACCTCCTCATCCACTTCGAGGGCGGGCTGACGCTGCGGACGCACCTCGGCATGCCCGGCTCCTGGCACCTGTACCCGACCGGCGCGCGCTGGCGGAAGCCGCGCCACCTCCTACGAGCGCTGGTGGCGGTCGAGGGCTGGGAAGCGGTCTGCTTCTCGGCGCCGCAGGTCCAGACCTACCGCCGCGACCGCCCCGGAGGCCCGCTCGGCACTGCGCTCGACCCCATCGGCCACCTCGGCCCTGACCTGTGCACGCCCGACGTCGACCTCGACGCGGCCGTCGCCCGCTTCGACACGATCGGTGACCCGCAGGCCTCGATCGCCGAGGCGCTGCTCGACCAACGCATCGCGTCAGGCATCGGCAACGTCTACAAGTCCGAGGTGCTCCACCGGCTGCAGGTGGACCCGTTCGCTCCGGTCGCCACGATCCCGGTCGCGGTGCGGCGTCGGCTGCTCGACGCCGCCCACCGCCTCCTGCTGCTCAACCTGACCACCACCCGGCGCACGACGGTGGCCGGGCCGGCCGGGTCGGTCGCCGTGTACAGCCGGGCCCGGCGCCCGTGCCCGCGCTGCGGCACGCCCATCCGCATGGTCCGCCACGGCAGTCAGAACCGCAGCACGTACTGGTGCCCTCGCTGCCAACCGTCGAGCGGCTGAAAACGATGTCGACGCCGGCCCGTGCGGACCGGCGTCGACGACGAGGGCGTGCTCGGGGCGAGCGTCAGCAGCCGCCGCCCCAGTGGCTGGCGCCTGAGCCTCCGGCCCACAGCTCGCGGGCCTTGGCATCTTGGACCGACTCGGGGGCCTGGGCGGCCGACGAGTAGCCGCCGTAGCCGTTCCAGGTGCTGTCGAGGAACTGCCACTTGCCCGAGGCCGAGGAGCTCGGGTTCTGGGCGCGGATGTTGCCGCCGGACTCACGGTTCATGACGCAGCACGGCGGCAGGCCACCGCCGCATCGTCCGCCGCCCGGGGACGCAGCCGCCGGGGTCGCGGCCCTCGGGGCCTGCGCCAGGCTGGCGCGGGCTGCCTCGGCCCGGGCCTCGACGGCCCGCTGGTGGGCGATCATCCGCAGGGCGTTGGCCTTGCGGTGCGCGGTGACGGCCTCGAGGTAGCCGGCGATCCTCGCCTCGGCCCGCTCCTCGTGGCGACGGTGGACGGCTTGGGCCGCCTGGGCCTTCCGCGTCGAGAGCTCGCGGGCGACCTGTGTCACCTGGGTGACCGACGGCCCGGCCAGACCTCGGGTCGATGCCTCCGAGGGCAGGGCCCACGCCGCAGCCGAGAAGACGCCCACGAGGACGAGGACCGCGGCCACGAGGGTCACGGGGTGTTTCCAGCGGTGCTTCATGTCGAACTTGCCTTTCTCCGACGGGGGCGCGCCGCTTCCTCGAACGGGGTCGGGGGAGGGGCGCACGACAGCGTCGGTGTCGTTGCAGCTGTCGGCGAGGACCGATTGGGGGCCGCTTCGGGGCCCTGCCAGCGGGATCGGTCTGACCGTATGTCGTCATCCGACAGCAACGAAACCGTAACGAAGCACGAACTCTCGTACCAACCTGTGTGACCCCTAACCGTTGCTTCCGCAACGAATCGGCAGGTCAGTCGCCCGTCAGCGCTCGGGTCGGTACCGGGTCGGGTCGGTCCACGCGCCGGTCTGATCGTCGAAGGCGGCGGCCTCGGGGGCCATCCAACCGGCGGCGCCGGGGCGGCCGGCACGCACGGCCGAGGCACTCACCGGGCGGTGATCCTCGTCCACCGCGAGGAGCTCCACCCCCTCCGGGCGGTCGTCGGACCGGGGCGCGACGAGCACCCGCGGCAACGCCGCCACCGCCTCGTCACGAGCAGTCGGCGAGCCCCCATACCAGGCGGGGTCGTTGACCTGGCGCCACTTGTCGGCGCCCATCACGACGACGTCGTAGCCGCGGGCCAGGTCGACGACGAGGGTGGCGTCGGTGACCACCACGCCGAGCCACGGCCGGCTCGAGGCGATCACCTCCAGCACGGCGAGTCGGTCCCCCAGCGTCGGCACGGTGGGCGCGTCCTTGCCCAGCGCGATCCGCGAGACGACGAGGTCGAGCCGGTCGAGCCGCGCCGCGGCGACGGCCGCTTCGGCCACCGCCAGGTGGGCGACGGTCGGGGGATCGAACGATCCGGGATAGCAGCCGACCCGGGTGACCCGGGTGACCGCTCCGCCCGCGCTCAACCGGCCCGCTCGGCGCGCCGGGCCGCCCGGCGCTCCTTGCGCCAGACCACGCGCAGGCCCGACCAGATCTCGTCGATGGCGCAGACCTTGTTGTCGACCAGGCCGAGCGGGAGGAAGACGGCTCGCACGGTGTCCTCGGTGATGTCGGTGGCCACCCCGCTGGCCCGCTTGGGCCACGCGATCCACAGGCCGCCGTCGACGTTCAGGGCATCGAGGAGCGCAGGCACCCGGCCCTCGAGGTGCGAGCGCTCCGTGTGGAAGGTCACGATCACGTCGGCATCGCCATGCGGGGTGGCCCGGGTGCGAACGGTGACGCCGTCGGGCAGGGTCTCGGCCAGCACGTCGGCGAACCCGGACGGGCTGCCCAGCAGCGCGACCTGCTGGCCTTGCTTCACCCCGAGCTTCGTTGCCAACGGCGTCCCCGAGTACCCGGCCATGGCGGTCGACGATAGCCCTCGGACCGCTTGTGAATTCACGCACAAGTGGCGGGAGCCGAGGCCTAGCCTGGGGTCATGGCACGACCGCAGGTGGTCATCGTGGGTGCAGGGTTCGGCGGCCTGGCTGCTGCTCGAGAGCTGGCCGACGCCCCCGTCGACGTCACCCTCGTCGACCGCAACAACTTCCACACGTTCCAGCCGCTGCTGTACCAGGTGGCCACGTCGGGGCTCACCCCGGGCGACGTCGCCTACCCGGTGCGCGGCATCTTCCAGCGCCAGCCCAACCTCGACTTCCGTCGCGGCGTGGTGGAGGGTGCCGACCTCGCCGCGAGGCGGCTCCGGGTGGTCGACGGGGAGGGCGGCGTCGACGAGCTCCCCTACGACCACCTCGTCGTGGCGGCCGGCGCGTCCACGAACACGTTCGGGATCCCGGGGGTCCACGAGCACGGCTTCCCGCTGTACCAGCTGGCCGACGCCGTACGCCTGCGCAACCACGTGCTCGAGCGGTTCGAGCTCACCGATGTGGACCCGACGCTGCTCGACCGGGGCTCGCTCACCTTCGTGGTCGTCGGTGGCGGTCCGACCGGGGTGGAGGTCGCCGGTGCCCTCGTCGAGCTGTTCCACATGGTCCTGCGCCGCGACTTCCACCACCTCGACGTCGGCAAGGCGCGCGTCGTGCTGGTCGAGATGCTCGACGACCTCCTCGCCCCGTTCAGCCCGGTGTCGCGCCGCCACGCCCGGGAGACCCTCGAGGCCCGGGGCGTCGAGGTGAGGACCGGTTCTGCGGTGGCGCTGGTGGAGCCGCACCGGGTCGTGCTGACCGATGGCGAGGAGATCCCGACCCACACGCTGGTGTGGGCCGCGGGCGTCCAAGCCAATCCGTTGGGGGCTGCCCTCGGCCTGCGAACGGGTCGGGCCGGCCGGATCGTGGTCGGCCCGGACCTCGCCGTCGCCGATCACCCGGGCGTCTGGGCCATCGGCGACATCGCCGCCATCGCCAAGCGGGGCAGCGCGGACCACCTCCTGCCCCAGCTGGCGCCGGTGGCGATCCAGTCCGGCCGCCACGTCGCCCGCCAGATCGTGAACACGATCGAGGGAAGCCAGACCAAGGCGTTCCACTACCGCGACAAGGGCACGATGGCCACGATCGGCCGCAGCCGGGCCGTCGCCGAGCTGCCCCTCGGCGTGAAGCTCCGCGGCTTCCCGGCCTGGATGGCGTGGCTCGGCCTCCACCTCGTGATGCTCGTCGGCTTCCGCAACCGCATCTCCGTGTTCGCCAACTGGGCCTGGAACTGGCTCACCTACGACCGCGGGCCGCGCCTCATCCTCAGGCCCACCGCATCTCGCTACGCCGACCGAGACGGCGAAGGCGAAGGCGACGGCGACGGCGGCGACTGAGTGGTTTCAGGCCCGACCGAGGACCCGGTCGACGCGGATCTCGATGGCGACGCGGTCGGCGCGCTCGGAGGGAGGGCGGTAGCGGGCGGCGTAGCCGGCCACTGCCGCTGCCACGCGCTCGGGGTCGTCGGTGAGGTCGGCGGGGCCCTCCAGCGTCAGCCAACGACCGCGGTCCACCTGGCACACGACCGCCCGGCTCCCCGGGGACGCCACCAGGTTCCGGGCCTTGCGGCTGGAGGCGAACGTGATCACCCTGACCAGCTGAGACGTCGGGTCGAAGCTGAAGCCCACCGGCACCACGTGGGGCGAGCCGTCGGGGCGCCGGGTGGTCAGCGAGGCCAGGTGGTACTCGCCCAGGAAGGCCATGGTGTCGTCGGGGAGCCGGGCGGGATCGAGGGCCATGGCTGCCATCCTGCCCGCCTTGCAAACCGCCGAGTCGGTCTGGGACCGGTCGGCCGTAGGATGCCGCCATGACGTGCGCGGCGTGCGGGGCCACCGCCAGCGACGACGCCCGGTTCTGCGCCTCCTGTGGGCGTGCGCTCCGAGCGGTCGAGGACGAGCGACGGGTCGTCACCGTCTTGTTCGCGGACCTCGTGGGCTTCACGAGCCTCTCCGAGCGGCTCGATCCCGAACGACTGAAGAACCTGGTCGACCGGTGCTTCGACCGGCTCGCCGTCGACGTCACGAGCTTCGGCGGCCAGGTCGACAAGATCGTCGGTGACGCGATGGTCGCCCTGTTCGGTGCGCCCACGGCCCACGAGGACGACGCCGAGCGAGCCGTCCGCGCGGCGTTGCGCATGCAGCAGACGCTGTGCGAGGAGGCCGAGCAGATCGGCCAGGAGCTCCGCATCCGCATCGGCGTGAACACCGGCGAGGTCCTGGTCGGAGCCATGCGGGCCGCCGGCTCCGTCACCGCCATGGGCGACGTGGTGAACACCGCCAGCCGGCTGCAGACCGCGGCCCAGCCCGGCGAGGTCCTCGTCGGCCCCGCCACCCACGCCGCCACCCATCACACCATCGCCTACGAGCCACGTGGGCTGGTCGCCGCGAAGGGCCGCGACGAACCGGTCGACACGTGGGTCGCCGTCGCGCCGACCCTCCCGCCGGGGTCTCGGGTCCGGCGCGTCGACGTGCCGCTCGTCGGGCGGGGCCACGAGGTCGGCCTGCTCCAGCAAGCGGTCGACGCGTCGGTCCGCCACGGCCGAGCGCTGCTCGCGCTCGTGATCGGCGACGTCGGCATGGGCAAGAGCCGGCTCGCCGACGAGGTGGCGTCGTGGAGCGTCGACACCCACCAGTCCGTCGTGCGCGAGGGCCGATGCGTGCCCTATGGCGAGGCCAACGTGTGGTGGCCCGTCGCCGAGGCCCTGCGAGCCGGGTTGGGCGTGCGCGACGGCGACAACGCCGCGGCAGCACGCGACGCCGTGCGCACCCAGGTCGCCACGGCCATGCGCCGCAAGGTCACCGACCCCGAGGTGCAGCGGACCGCCGAAGGCCTCCTGACCCTGATGGGCCACGACCCGGCGCCCGGTGCCGACCCCACGACCGTGCGGGAGGAGGCCGGGCGAGCGCTCGCCACCTACGCCAGCGCGTCGGCCGAGCTGCGGCCGCTCGTGCTCCAGCTCTCGGACCTCCACTGGGCCGACGACGCCGTGCTCGACCTGATCGACGACGTGTTCCAGACGGTCCACCACCTCCCCGTCGTGATCTTGGCCACCGCCCGCCCGGCCCTGCTCGACCGGTGGACCGCTCGGCCCGGGCGCCACAACTCGATCGTCTTGCACCTCGACCCGCTCGAGCGCCGCGATGCTGCCGATCTCCTCGAGGTCCTGGTGGGCTCGGCGGTGCCGCCTGCCGTCGTGGAGGCCTTGCTCGACCGCAGCGGCGGCAACCCGTTCTTCCTCGAGGAACTGGTGAGCCTGCTCGACGGCGAGGACGCCAACGCCCCCGGCCTCGTCGCCGCCCTTCCCGACACCCTGCGGGGATTGGTGGCGGCTCGTCTCGACGACCTCACGCCCGCTCAGCGCTCCGTGTTGCAGGACGCCGCCGTCATCGGCCAGCGGGGGCCCATGGTCGGGTTGCGGGAGATGTCCCGCCACCTGCACCGCGGCATCGACGTCGACGAGTGCATGCGTGCCCTGGTGGCCGACGACATCATGCGGGTCGAGGGCGAGTCGTGGGGCTTCCGCTCCGATCTCGTGCGGGAGGTGGCGTACCAGACCATCACCAAGGCCGATCGGGCCAAGAGCCACCTGGGCATCGCCCAGTACGTCGAGCACACCAAGGGCTCCGAGAAGCCTCGCCCGCCGTGGGTCGTCGACCAGCTGGCCCACCACTACGGCGCGGCTGTCGCGCTGGCCGCCGAGCTCGGTCCCGATGCGCGCACCGCGGCATTCCCCGCCGACCTCGCGGACCAGGCCCGTCGGTGGGTGGTCGAGGCCGCCGATCGGGCCCGGCGAGACCAGGCGCTGCCCACCGCCGTCCGCCTGTACGGCCAGGCCCTCGTGCTGCTCGACGGCGACCCCGCCGCCGACGACCGCGCCGAGCTCGACCCCGCCGCCGACCGCCTCCGCGGCCTCGAAGGTGCCCGGCTCCACCTCGCGCGCGCCGAGGTGGCCGCCGAGGCATGGGACCTCCCGGTGGCACGGCGGGCTGTCGAGGCGGCGTGCTCGCTGGCCGAGCGACTCGGGGATCCGAGCGTGGCGGCCCAGGCGCTGGTCGTGCGGGGGACCGTCGAGCAGCACGAGGGCGACATGGATGCTGCGGTGGCCACGCTCACCACCGCGGCCGGCCAGTTCGCCCAGCTCGACGACCTGCGCGGCCTGGCCGGCGCCCTGCGCCAGCGGGCGATGGTCGAGATCTTCGCCGGGCGGATCGACGACGCCGGGGTGTCGGCATCGGAGGCGCTCGCCGCGTTCGAGCGCTCCGGCGACAAGGCCGGGCAGGGCTGGGCCTCACAGAACCTGGCGTGGATCGCGTTCGTGACCGGCCGCGTCGACGAAGCCGACCGACGCCTGCAGACGTCGATCGACCTGTTCTCGGAGCTGGTCGACACGCGAGGTCTCGCCTGGAGCCTCGGGCTGCTGGCCTGGGTGCGGTTCCAGCAGCGGCGCGTCGGCGAAGCGAGGGCACTCGGCGAGCAGGTCCTCGACGAGGCCCGCGCCCGCAACGATCCCTGGGCCTCGTCGATGATGACCCTGCTCCTCTCGTCGATCCAGCTGTGGTCCGGTGGGACCACCGAGGCCGTGGAGATGGCCGAGCGGACGCTGCGCGGGTTCCAGGGCATCGGCGACCAGTACGGCACCGGGCAGGCGAGCGCGGTGCTCGGCCGGGCCCTGGTGATGGCCGGCCGCGTGGACGAGGGGTTCGACCTCCTCGCCAAGGCCGGTGGGCCCCACGGCCAGACGAACGGCGGCCCGGCGGCCGCCCGCGGCCAGGTCGCCCGGTTCACCCGGCTCGCGACGGCCGTGCAGGTCGGCGAGCCCGAGCGCGGCACCGATGCCATCGACGAGCTCAGCGAGCTCGAGCTGCTCGGTGGCGACGACCCTGCCGTGCTGCTCGGCCTGTACGCGCTCCAGCGGGGCGACGTCGACGAGGCCGTCCGCCACCTCGGCCTGCCCGGCGAGCACACCGACGACGGCAACCTCGGTGCTGCCCGCGCCCTGCTCGCCGCGGCCTCGGGTTCGGGCCATGCCGGCGAGCTGGCGGACGCCGTGTCCGCCATGCCCGCTGCCACGTACCTCGACCGGGCCCTGGCCGAGATCGCCGCGGCCATGGAGGCCGCGGCGTGCGATGCCGCCGACCGCTCCGACTCCGACTCCACCGTCGGCCGGCGGATCACCGCGGCCCGTACCGCCGTCGACCCCACCGGCGACGCGCTGGCCCGCGCCCTGGTCGCGCTGGCCGCGGCCAAGACCTCCGCCCGCCTCGGCGCCGCCGACGCGCTCGACACCGCCGCGGCCGCCGACCGCCACCTCGCCAAGCTGGGCATCACCGCCCACGGCTGGGGCACCCTCTTCGACCTCGCCCTCGCCGGCCACCCCGAGCCCGTCGACGCCTCCTAGGCCCGGGCGCGACGGAGAGCGGTCCCGCAGGACCGCCCTCCCGATCACCTCGCCGATGCGTTCGTGGGACTACTTGTTGGGCTGGGGCGTGGTCCGCAGGTACGGCTTCACGGTCTCGAAGCCCTTGGGGAACCGCTCCTTGGCCTCCTCGTCGGACACGGCCGGGACGATGATCACGTCCTCGCCGTCCTTCCAGTCGACCGGCGTGGCCACCTTGTAGTTGGCCGTGAGCTGGAGCGAGTCGATCACGCGAAGGATCTCGTCGAAGTTGCGGCCGGTGGAGGCCGGGTACGTGAGCGAGAGCTTGAGCTTGTTGTCCGGGCCGATGATGAACACCGAGCGCACCGTCATGGTGTCGCTGGCGTTGGGCTGGATCATGTCGTAGAGGTCGGCGACCTTCTTCTCGCTGTCGGAGATCAGCGGGAAGTTCAGCTCGCTGCCCGTGACGTCCTTGATGTCTTGGGCCCAGCCCTCGTGGCTCTCGGAGGTGTCGACCGAGATGCCGATCACCTTCACGTTGCGCTTGTCCCACTCGGGCTTGAGGGCGGCCACCCGGCCGAGCTCAGTGGTGCACACCGGGGTGAAGTCCTTCGGGTGGGAGAACAAGACGGCCCACGAGTCGCCCTTCCACTCGTGGAAGTTGATCGTCCCTTCGGTGGTCTCAGCGGTGAAGTCGGGGGCGTCGTCGCCCAGGCGCAGCGTGGCCATGATGGACCCTTTCGGTGGTCTTCTGGGGGTGCGGAGCCGGGTCAACCTAGTCGGTTCGACCCGAATTCCCGACCAAGCCCATCTGGTATTCGGCCTGGGGTCAAGGGCCCGTCACCTGCGGGCCACCGGGACGCCTCAGGACCAGATCTCGTCGTCGAGGTCGACCGGCTTGTGGAGCCCGGTGATCGCCTCGTAGTCGGGGTCGCTTGGGTCGATGTGGCCCTCGTGCTCGGCCACGTAGGTCGCCTGGCCGTAGTGGTCGCGGTGCACGTCGGGCTCGATGTAGATGATGCGGGCGGTGGGCACGCCG
Organism: Acidimicrobiales bacterium; assembly: GCA_025463365.1. Taxonomy (GTDB): domain Bacteria; phylum Actinomycetota; class Acidimicrobiia; order Acidimicrobiales; family Iamiaceae; genus Aquihabitans. The sequence continues at coordinate 13,452 of JAOBWM010000146.1, read as the reverse complement.
CCGCGGATGTTTCGCTCGACGCGATCGATGGTGGCCGACACATCGACCACCGTCAGCTCGTGGAGGAACTCGACCTTGATCCCCACGAGCAGCTCCTCGGGACCGATGTGCTCGGCGCGCAGGTGGATGATGCGGATCACATCGGGCTCGATCTCCACCGCGGCGCGGATCGCCTCCATCTCCTTGCGGCTGGCCGACTCGCCGATCAGCAGGCTCTTCATCTCGACGACGAGCACGATGGCGACGAAGCCGAGGAGGATGCCGATCGACAACGTGCCGTAGCCATCCCAGATGCCGTCGTCGAGGACCGTGGCCGCGGTGACGCCGGCGAAGGCGAGGACCAGGCCGAGGAGTGCGGCGGTGTCCTCGAGCAGGACGACGGGCAGTTCCGGGCTCTTGGCCCGCCGGATGAACTGCCACATGCTGGCGTCGCCGCGCAGCCGGTTGGCCTCCGTCACCGCGGTGCGGAACGAGAACGCCTCGGCGACGAGTGCGAACCCGAGGATGCCGAGGGCCCACGCCGGGCTCTTGACCGGCTCGGGGTGCTCGATCTTGTGGAGGCCCTCGTAGCACGCGAACAGGGCGCCCAAGGTGAACAGGACGAGGGCCACGACGAAGCCCCAGAAGTACCGCTCCCTGCCGTAGCCGAAGGGGTGCTCCTCGTCTGCGGCCTTGCGAGCCTTGCGACCGCCGAGCAACAGCAGGCCCTGGTTGCCCGAGTCGGCCACGGAGTGCACGGCCTCCGCGAGCATCGACGAGGAGTGGGTGAACGCGAACCCCACGAACTTCGCCGCCGCGACCGCCATGTTCGCGAACAGGGCGGCGATGACGGCCCGGGTGCCGTGGCCACCTCCGCCTCCGTGGCCTTCCTCGACCCCTTCGTCGGCGTCGCCGGGGATCCCGGCGCTGTCCGAGCCGTCGGCTCCGGCGGCGCCGTCCGGTGCCTCGTCCGGTGCCGTCGGTGCGCCACCCGTCGTGTCGACGATCTTGGCGTGGTTGGCGGCGTCGGCCATCGGGAAGGGGTGCTCCTGGGATCCGTCGGGAGGGTCTGGTCGGGCCCCATCGTACGGGCGGGCCCCGGCCCGCTCTGCCGCGGCCGGCCGAGATCGGCTGATAGACACGAACGCGTGCACGCGGGTGGGTGGGGCGTGGTCCTGGCGACCGATGGCGACGACGTGAAGCTGGTCGGCATCGCCGGCGTCGCGGCGCTGGTGCTGATCGTGGTGTGCCTGCGGAGCTGGCGGAAGAAGTGGGAGATCGATGACACGCCATCCTCGACGTGTCGAGGGGTCTTCGTCGGCCGCAACGAGGTGGTGGGCACCGCCGTGCCGCTCGGATCGCCGCTCGTCACGCCGTTCACGCAGTCCCAGGTCGTGTGGTTCCAGTGGCACCTCGAGCACTACGTGAGCGACGACGACGGCGGTTCGTGGAACACGGTCGAGAAGCGATCGACGGCGGCGCCGTTCTGGCTGCAGGACACCACCGGTCGGGTGCTGGTGCGGCCCCGCGGCGCGGACATCGAGTCGGTCGAGGCCCTCCAGGAGCAGCTCGGCAAGCACTTCTCGCCGCCGTACTCCCGCTGGCAGCTCCGGCAGTGGGTGTTGGTCGGCGAGGACGTGCAGGAGCGGCAGCGGAGCATGGTCGACGCCAGCTTCCTCGAGCCGCCAACTACCAGGGGCGGGTTCTTCGACCGGACGTCGGACACGGCCGGCGCGATCTCGGGCCTTTCGGGCAGGAACCGCGTGACGGAACGGGTGATCCGCGCCGGCGATCCGATCTACCTCCTCGGCGACGCCACACCCCGCGAGGACGGACCCGGCCTCCAGTTCGATGGTGCCGCCGAGCCCGACCTGTTCGTGTCGACGCGCAGCGAGGCGCAGGTCTCGAAGTCGAACGGGCGCATCGCCGCGCTGACGGGCGTGCTGTCCCTGCTCGCGTCGGCCGCCTTCGTCGCCGGCCTCGGCGGGATGATCACCCACGAGGTCCAATGGCCCTGGATCGTCGCGACGGTGGCGGTCGAGCTGCTCGTGCTCTTCGTCATCGCGCTGACCCGCAACTACAACCGCCAGATCACCGTGAAGGAGCAGGCGGCCAAGGCCTGGTCGATGATCGACATCAGCCTCCAGCGGCGCGCCGAACTTTTGCCCAACCTCGCATCGATCGCCGAGGGCTACGCCGGTCACGAGCGCCAGGTGCAGGAGACCGCGGCCGCGCTGCGGACGGGCGCCTCGGCGGTCGGTGAGGCGACCGCGACCGACCAGCTCCCCTCCGAGCACGGCGTGGTCACGGCCGAGGCTGCCGACCGAGGCCAGCGGACGGCGGCGCAATCGGCCGTCGCCCTGGCCGAGGCGTACCCGGACCTCAAGGCCGACACCGTGTTCGTGGACCTCCAGCGACGCATCGCCGATGCCGAGGAGGCCGTGGCGTCGGCCCGCACCTTCTACAACGACGCCATCAACGTCCTGCGGGACCGGCGCCAGCAGGTCCCCGGCAACCTCTTCGCCCGCATGGTCACGGTTCCGTCGTGGCGCCTGTTCGAGGCCGAGGAGGCCGCCACCTACGTCCCGAGCCTGGACCTGGCGCCGGCCATCGCCGCCGCCCCTGCGACCGAGCAACCCGCCGTCGTCGAAGCGCCTCCCGCCGCACCCCCACCGGACGACCTGCCACCGCCACCACCACCCGCACCGCCAGCGCCTCCGCCATCGCCACCGCCAGCCGCAGGCTCGAGCTTCTGACCGAGCGCAGCGGTACGGTCCCGGGCATGGGGATCGGTGACGAGAGGTACGTGAGCCTCACCACCTACCGGCGGTCGGGTGAGGCGGTGTCGACGCCGGTGTGGATCGTGGCGTTGGCTGACGGGCGCGTGGGGTTCACCACGACCGCGGATGCGGGCAAGGTGAAGCGGCTCCGCAACGACCCGACGGTCGTACTGCGGCCCTGCGACCTCCGCGGCAACGTGGTCGAGGGCGCGCTCGAGCTCCACGGCACCGGGATCGTCCTCACCGAGGGCGCCGACGACGCGGCCATCCGCGCCGGCGTGGTGGCCAAGTACGGGATCCAGGCGCGGGCGCTGCGCGTCGGCGGTTGGATCCGCGATCTGGTCCTCCGCCGCCAGGGCACCGCGACCGTCCTCATCACCCTGCGGGACTGAGGCCCAGGTCGGTCAGATCCGTCGGGTCAGCGCGGCCGGGTGGCGTGGGCGTCGAGCACCATCGCCACCGCAGCGGTGAGGCGCTGGGCGGTGGGGAGGTGGAGGAACTCGTTGGGGCCGTGGGCGTTGGAGCCCGGGCCGAGGACGCCGGTCAGCAGGAACTGGGCGTCGGGGAAGCGGTCGCCGAGCGTGCCCATGAAGGGGATCGACCCGCCGGCGCCGAGCCCCCGGGCCGGGTTGCCGAACGTGGCGTTGCTGGCGGCCTCCATCGCCTGGGCGAGCCAGGGCGCGGTCGGCGGCGAGTCCCAGCCGCTCTCGGCGCTCTCGACCTCGACGGTGACACGGGCACCCGGGAGCGGATCGGCTTCGAGGGCGCGGCGCACCGCGTCGCCTGCGACGTGGGCGTCGACCGTGGGCGGGAGGCGGAACGACAGCGCGAGCGTCGTCGACGATCGGAGCACGTTGCCTGCGGTCCGGGTCGAGGGCAGGCCGTCGGCGCCGACGACGGTCAGGGTCGGTTCCCACGTGATCGCTCGCAGCTGCGCAGCGGGGTCCGACGGCGCGACGATCGGGCCGGCGCCGTCGGCATAGGGGAACGGATCGGTGAGGGCGGTCCCGAGGTCGTCCGCCACCGCGTCGATCTCGGCCAACCGCTCGGACGGCACGTCGACCCAGAGCTCGGGGAGGAGGATCCGGCCGGTGTCGGGATCCTCGATGCGGTCGAGGAGGCGCCGGGCGATGCGGAACGAGTCGGCGACGACGCCGCTCGCGCTGCCGGAGTGGACGCCCTCGGTGAGGACCTCGACACGCAGGTTGACGCCGATCAGGCCGCGCAGCGAGGTGGTGTCCCAGAGACGGTCGTAGTCGCCGCAGAACGAGTCGAGGCAGACCACGAGGCTCGGGGTACCGATGCGTTCGGCGAGGTGGGTGACGTAGGCCGGCAGGTCCGGGCTGCCCGATTCCTCGCTGCACTCGATGAGGCCGATGCACCGACCGTGCGAGCCGCCTTCGGCCTGCACCGCCTCGATGGCGGCGAGCGACGAGTAGGCCGCGTAGCCGTCGTCGGCCCCGCCGCGGCCGTAGAGGCGGTCACCGTCGAGCACCGGCTGCCATGGGCCGAGGCCGTCGCGCCAACCGTCCATCGGCGGCTGCTTGTCGAGGTGGCCGTAGAGCAGCACCGTGCCGGCCTCATCGGTGTCTCCGACCGGCAAGCCGAAGGGTGGCACCTCGAACCAGAGCACGGGCGTGTGCCCCCGGAGTCGGATGACCTCGATCGCGAGGCCGGCGATCTCGCGTTCGCGGCCCCATGCGGCGGCCGACTCCACCACGGCGTCGAGGTGGCCGTGCTCGGCCCAGTCGGGGTCGAACGCCACCGACAGCGCGGGCACGCGGATGTACTCGACGATCGCCGGCTGGATGTGCAGGTCCCAGGTGGCGAGGGTGCGGGCGACCGTTGCGACGGGATCGAGGGACATCTCCCGAGCATCGCAGACGCCACTCGACCGACGGCATGGAGGCAGGGCCCGACGGGCTGGCGTGGTGGAATACGACGACGTCCTTCGCACCTCCTTCCGCATCCCTCCAGGAGCGACCGTGATCCACCTCGCGCCGGCCCGCCGCTTCGGGCTCACGGCCGTGTTGTTGTCCGTGGCCGTCACGGTCGCCGCCTGCGGCGTGACGGCCGGGTCCGGCGCCGGTCAGGCCGCGCCGTCGGGCACCAAACCGAAGGCCGGCAACGGGGACGTGGTCGGGAGCGACGTCGTGCCCACCACGGGCACCACCACGCCGTCGACCACCACGGCCCCGCCGCCCACCGACCTCGCCATCAAGGGCGATGACGGATCCGAGACCAACAAGACGGTGGCCAACGCCATCGCTGACCTGCAGACCTGGTGGGCCGGCCAGTTCCCCGCCGTCTACGGCAAGCCGTACCAGCCGGTGTCGGGGGGCTTCTTCGCCGTCGGCCCGGGCTCCAGCACGATCGGCCTGCCCTGCTCGCCCGACACCATCGACCAGGTGCTGGACAACGCCTACTACTGCCCGACCGACGACGCCGTGGTGTGGGATCAAGACGGCCTCATGCCGGACCTGGCGGCGAAGTACGGGACGTTCACCCCGGCGGTCGTCCTCGCCCACGAGTGGGGCCATGCCATCCAGGAACGGGCCCAGTTCTCGGCGGCCACGGTCATCTCCGAGCAACAGGCCGACTGCTTCGCCGGCGCGTGGGTCAAGCACGTGAAGACCGACGACGACGCCCGCTTCCGCATCACGACCGACGACCTCGACAACGCCCTGGCCGGCTTCCTCTCGCTGCGCGATGCGCCTGGTTCCACGGCTGACGATCCCAACGCCCATGGCAGCGGCTTCGACCGCGTCCGTGCCTTCCAGGAGGGCTTCGAATCCGGCGTGCAGCGGTGCTCGGAGTACCGCGACGGCGACCCGAAGCCCTACCAGTTCCCGTTCAGTCGGACCGATGAGGTCGAGACCAACGGTGACCTGCCGCTCGAAGGCAAGGACGGCATCATCGACCTCGCCTTCCCGTCGCTGGATGCGTACTGGAAGGCGGAGTTCCCCAAGATCGCCGGCGGCAAGGCCTGGGACCCGATGGGCGATCCGCGGCCGTTCGGTCCCACGACCCCGCCGACGTGCGATGGCGACAAGATCGAGGGCTACCGCCTGTTCGTGTGCTTCCCTGATCGGTACGTGGCCTTCGACGACACGGACACGATCCCGGCCACGTACAAGGACGGTGGCGACTTCGCCGTCGCCACCTTGTTCGCGACGCAGTACGGCCTCGACATCGAGTCGCAGCTCGACGAGGTCCCCTCGAGCGAGGTGACGGCCACGTTGATCGGTGACTGCTACGCCGGCTCGTGGGCGGCATCGATCCTCCCCGGCGTCCAACAGCCCACCGAGGACGGCATCGTCTTGTCGCCCGGTGATCTCGACGAGGCGGTCGGCGTGCTCCTGCAGTTCCGCAGCGACGACGACCGCAAGCGCCAAGGCCCCGGGTTCGACCGGGTCCACGCCTTCGGCGTCGGGGTCACCAAGGGTGCCGACGCGTGCCCTGACGTGCGACCCAGCTGACCCCGGCACGCCGCCCGAGCCCCGGCCGCGTCGTCGGCGTACGGTGCCCAGATGATCGATGACGCAAAGGTCGAACGCCTGCTGGCCCGTGTCCGCCGAGAGGTGGACGAAGGCCTGTCGCCCGCCGTCCAGATCGCGATCGGCTACGAGGGCGACATCGTGGTCGACGCCACGTTCGGCGCACCCGACGACAGCCGCTTCCTCGTGTTCTCCGCCACCAAGGGGCTGGTGGCCGGGGCGATCTGGCGCCTGATCGACGACGGCGCGGTGAAGCTCCAGGCCCCGGTCGTCGACTACATCGGTGAGTTCGGCACCAACGGCAAGGACGTCGTGACGGTCGAGCACCTGCTCACCCACACCGGTGGCTTCCCGTGGGCCCCGCTGGGCCCGAACCGATGGTCCGATGGCGCCGGGCGCCGTGAGGCGTTCGCCCGCTGGCGCCTGACCTCGGACCCGGGTTCGACCTTCGTGTACCACCCGACCGCCGGGCACTGGGTGCTGGGCGAGATCATCGCCACGGTCACCGGCATGGACCACGCCGACGCGATCGAGGAGCTCGTCACCGCACCGCTCGGGCTGCCGCGGCTGCTCGGCATCCCGCTCGACCAGCAGGCGGGGATCCTCGATGCGGTGGGCGTCGGTGAGCCGCCCACGCCCGAGGAGATGGAGGAGGCGTACGGCGTCAAGATCGACATCGCCGCCCTGATCCCGCCCGACGTGGCGCTCGGTGCGCTGCTGTCGCTGAACCACCCGGACGCCCGTGCGGTCGGCGTGCCCGGCGGTGGCGGCATCATGCGCGCCGCGGACCTCGCCCGCTTCTACCAGGCCCTGCTCCACGATCCGGCCTCCATGTGGTCACCGGAGATCCTCGTCGAGGGCACCGCCCACGTCCGGATGATGCTGCCCGACATGTTCGGCATCCCCGCCAGCCGGACGCTCGGCCTGGTGGTGGCCGGCGACGACGGCAACTCCCACCGCCGGGGGATGGGGCGCACGGTCTCCCCGCGCGCCTTCGGGCACAACGGAGCCGGCGGGCAGCTCGCCTTCGCCGACCCCGAGACGGGGCTCTCGGTGGGCTACGCCACCGCCGGCATGGATCAGAACATGGTCCGCCAGCAGCGGCGGGACACGGCCATCGCCTCCCTCGCTGCTGACCTGCTCGCCGACTGACCGTCTGACCTGGGCGTCTCCCGGCCGGTCCGAGGCTGCTCGGGGCGCCCTCGCGGGCATGGCAAGATCGTCGGTCCCGTGCCGGCCAACGAAACCACCCCCGACCCGCCCCGATGACCCGCTCCATCCGGCTTCGGCCGTGGCAGAAGACCGCGCTGGAGAAGTTCCAGGCCACCGGCACCCCCGACTTCCTCACGGTCGCCACCCCTGGTGCCGGCAAGACCACGTTCGCGCTCACCGCCGCCCGCCACGTGTTGGCCGAGCGGCCTCGGAGCCGGCTCATCGTGGTGGCGCCGACGGCCCACCTCAAGCTCCAGTGGGCCGAGGCCGCGGCCCGGTTCGCGCTGCACCTCGACCCCGCCTGGTCCGCCGCCGACGGCCGGCTCCCCGCCGACATGCACGGCATCGTCACCACCTACCAGCAGGTCGCGTCGAGCGCCCCGCTGCTGCGGGAGCTGGCCACCGACGCCTTCGTGATCTTCGACGAGATCCACCACGCCGCCGACGACCGGGCCTGGGGCGACTCGGTGCGCGTCGCCTTCGAGACGTCGGCCCGCCGGCTGGCGATCTCGGGCACGCCGTTCCGCAGCGACACCAGCGCCATCCCGTTCGTGAACTACGTGCTCGAAGAGGCCGCCCCCGACTTCGAGTACGGGTACGGCGACGCCCTCGCGGACGGGCGGGTCGTGCGACCGGTGTACTTCCCGCGCACCGGCGGCCAGATGGAGTGGTCGGCACCGGACGGCTCGCTCATGGCCGCGTCGTTCGACGATGCGCTCGACCAGGCCCGCTCGAGCCAGCGCCTGCGCACCGCCCTGTCGCTCGAGGGCGAGTGGCTCCCGACGGTGCTGCGCGAAGCCGTCACCCGGCTCGACCAGCTGCGCGAGGTGCAGGCCGAGGCCGGCGGGCTCGTGATCGCCATCGACCAGGACCACGCCCGCGGCATCGCCACCATGTTGCGCGACCGGTTCGGGCAGCAGGCCACGGTCGTGCTCTCCGACGATCCCGACTCGTCGGCCCGCATCGCCCGATTCGCCACCGGGACCGAGCCGTGGCTCGTGGCCGTCCGCATGGTGTCGGAAGGCGTCGACATCCCGCGCCTGCGCGTCGGCGTCTACGCGACCACGACCACGACCGAGCTGTTCTTCCGCCAGGCCGTCGGCCGGTTCGTGCGATGGACGCCCGGCGTGAAGAACCAGAAGGCGTTCCTGTTCATCCCCGACGACCCGCGCCTGCGGACGCGTGCGTTCCAGATCGCCGACCAACGTCGGCACTCGCTGCGCAAGCGCGAGCAGGAGCGCTTCGAGCGCGATCCCCAGTCCCTCGACGGCACCGCCGAGGAACAGCTGTCGCTGTTCGCGGCGCTTTCGGCCGTCGCCACCGAGCACCAGGCGCACGACGCGTTCGACGCGGACGACGTCGACGACGACCTCGACCCTCGCCTGCATGACGACGATCCGTCCCTCGTCCTGACCCTTGCGCCACCACCCCCGCTGGCGGGCGAGCGGCCGTCGATGGACGGGTTCGGCATCGAGCTCGGCGGTGCGGCCGGGAAGACCCGGCGCGAGGAGAAGCGTCGGCTGCGCGAACAGAACGCCGAGATCGTCGCCACCCTCGTGCGGCTCACGGGCCAGACCCACGCGCAGATCAACGGCGAGCTCAACCGGCTCAGCGGCGTGGGTCGCATCACCGAGGCGACCGTCGGCCAGCTCCGCAAGCGCCTCGACGTCGGCGAACGGCTCGCCAAGCGCTAGAGCGGTCGGCCCCGGATCAGGGGGCGATGGTCGTGACGGCGGTCTGGAGCTGGTTGACGAGGCTGACGAACTCGGCGCGGTCGGCGTCGCTCAACGGCTCGAAGGCCGGGGAGACGGCCCGCTCGGTGGCGGCCTGGGCCTCGGCCCACTTGGGCTTCACCTGTTCCCGGTCGGGGTGGGGCTCGGTCCAGCCGAAGGCGCCGAGCATGTAGGGCGTGCGGCGGGCGACCGCCTCGTGGGGTGTGATCCCCTGGGCGATGATCGCGTCGCCGTGCAACGCGCCACGCAGCTCGCGCAGCCCGTTGATGCGGTGGATGGCGAGGGCCTTGGGCCGGTCGGCGCCGGGCTCCTCGAGCGAGCGCCACGCCGCGAACAGGGGAGCGGTCGCGGGCGACGCCGCGTCGGACACGGCCTTGGCCAGCTCGGCCAGCCTGGCGGCGGGGAACTCATCGGGGACCTTGGCCTCGGCCCAGCGGTGGGCCACCCCGGCGAACTCGGTGGCCGCCTCCAGGCGCGGCTTCACCGAGGCGGTGCGAGCCCACGCGGCGTCGATGAAGGTCGGCTCGAAGAACACGAAGGCCGCGGCGACCACACCGCTCGGCACGTCACCGAGCGGACCGCCGCGGCCGCCGACGTAGAAGTCCATGCCCTGGAACCCGAGCGTCTCGCCGTAGACGTAGGTGGCCATGTCGAGCATGAAGTGGGTGCCAAGGCCGTTGATGGCATCGCCGGACGCGGTGGCGGCTTCGAGGGTGTCCATGTGGGCTCCAGGGAGGGGAAGGCGACCGTGGGGTGCGTCGGCAGTGCGGCGATGCGGTCGTGCGGCAGTGCGGTCAGGTCGCGGGGCGGGCGAAGCGTTGGAAGAACTTCCAGATCACGGCGTTGGCGTCGATGGTCAGGTCGGTGGCGCCCATGATGTTGGAGAGGGGGACGCTGAACTGGGCGCCGGGCCACGTGTGACCGCCCCCGGCGATGATGTCGAAGACCACGGCGGTGTCGGCAGGGCAGTCGAACGTGCGCTGGGTGATGGACTTCGTCAGCGGCTTCTCGGTGTCCTTCGTCGAGCAACCGTCGGTCTTGGCCCACTTGCGGGCGGCTTCGGGGTAGCCCGCGCCATCGAGGTCGGCCTTGGGCAGTGGTGTCGGCGGTTCCTTGCTGCCCGACAGGATCGAGTTGAGCCGGTCGCCCACGCCGCCGTTGAACAACAGGATCGGGTCCTCGGTGCCGTGGAACGTGAGCACCGGGATGGGGCGGCTCGGCCTGCAGCCGTCGGTGAAGGTCAGCCCGGACACGGGGGCGATGGCGGTGAAGCGGTCGGCCATGGTGCAGCCGATCGTGGACGTGAGGAACGCACCGTTCGACAGGCCGGTGGCGTAGACGCGCGACGTGTCCAGGCACAGGTCCGACTCGAGTTGGTCGAGCATCCCGCGGACGAAGACGAGGTCTGCGTTGGCCTTCGTATCGTTGGCCACCTCCCAGTGCACGGGGCTACCTGTGCCGTTCGGGGTGGCGACGACGAACCCGTGCTTCGAGCCGAACACATCCATCATCGAGTTCTTGGCGTGGACCTCGGCCCCTTCGAGCAGCCCGTGGAAGTCGACCACGAGCGGGAGCGGGGTCTTGCCGTCGTGTTCCTCGGGGGTGGTGAGCAGCCAGTAGCGATCACTGCTGCCCAGCAGCTGCTTCTCGAGGTGGACCGGGCCGACCGTGCTCGTGCCGCACCCCTTCGACGGGACCGCCTTGGCCGATGCGACCCCACCCTCCGGCGCGCTCGTGGCCCTCGCTCGCTTCGCCGCGGTGCTGCCGGCCGACGTGGTGCCGCCCGACTTCGCCGCCGTGGTGCCGTCACTCTTCGAACACGCTCCCGCGACGAGGACGGTGGCGACGAACAGCGTCGCCAGTCGGAACCGAGCGCGGCGACGGGTCGTGGGCATCGGCACAGGATGCATCACCGGGCGGCCTCGAACGCGCCCACCAGGGCGCGAAGGGTCCCGGCCGGGTCGGTCCCGTCGGGATCGAAGGCGCGCAGCGGGACGTGCACGTCGGTGGCCCCGGCCGCCACGAGGGCGCCGACCGCGGCGAAGGTGGCGGCGACGTCGGCGCGGCCATCGGCGTCGCGTGCCACCGGGAGCGCGGCGCGGACCGCAAGGGGAGCGGGGTCACGGCCCGCCTCGGCGAGCGCGGCATGGAGCGTGGCGACACCGTCGGCCAGGTCGACGACCGATGCCCCCATGATCGGGATCCAGCCGTCCCCGAGCCGGACGATGCGGTCGACGTTGCGGCGCGTCAACGTGCCCGAGAACCAGACCGGGAGCGGATCCTGGACGGGCTTGGGGTTGCACCACACCTCGGTGCCCGGGCCGTCGGCGTCCGGCCCACCGATCGTTGCCGGCCCGCCGATGGCCACCGGTTCGCCCGTCCACAACGAACGACAGCCCTCGATGGCCCGGGTGAGGAGCTCGCCGCGGCGCTCGAAGTCGAGGCCGACGGCGTCGAACTCCTCGCGCTGCCACCCGGTCCCGACGCCGAGGTCCAGCCGGCCGCCCGACAGCACGTCGATCGTCGCCGCCGACTTGGCGAGCAGCGCTGCCGGCCGCAATGGCGCCACGAGCACGCCGGTGAGGAACCGCACCCGTTCGGTCACCGCGGCGAGGGCCGCGATCGTGGCGAGCGGCTCGAGCCAGTCACCGTCGGCCGCGGTCGGGAAGCGGCCCCACGGATAGTCGGCGGTGTGCGGCCCGAGCACCACGTGGTCCGACACGACGATCCGATCGACGCCCGCATCGTCAGCCGCTCGCGCCGTGTCGAGGAGCCCGCGCCAGTCGCCCGTCGTCGGCGTCCCGAAGGTGGCGATGCCGACCGACAGCTGCACCGTCCCCGTCACCGTCGTCCCCTTGGCGCCACGAAGGCCGGAGCGTAGGACCTCCCGCCACCGCCCGCCCGCCGGCCCGCCGGCGTCGTTCGAACTTGTTGTGCGAACCGACGCCGGCGGACGGTTCGCACGACAAGTTCGGGACGAACGCGAGAATGGGTTGTCAACGATACGGTCCCGATATATCGTGAGCGCATCGCAATCAGCCGGGCACCAGTGGCCCGAGCCCACCAACGACCGAGCACGAAAGGACGAACACGATGTTCGACCACGACGAGCGCCGCCGGGCGGCGCACGAAGAACGACCCGCCGACTTCGACCGCTTCCGTGGCGGCCGCTTCGGCGGAGGGCCCCGGGGCCGCGGCTTCCGCGGTGGCGGTGGCCGCGGCGGCCCCTGGGGTGGACCCCCGTGGGCCGGCGGCCGAGGCGGGCGGGCTCGACGGGGCGACGTGCGCGCCGCCCTGCTCGCCTTGCTCGCCGAGCGGCCGATGCACGGCTACGAGATGATCCAGGAGCTCAGCGCCCGCACCGACGGGGCGTGGAACCCCAGTCCCGGCAGCGTCTACCCGACGCTGACCATGCTCGAGGAAGAGGGCCTCGTCACCGCCAGCGCGGATGCCGGCAAGCGCCAGTTCAGCCTCACCGATGCCGGCCGTCAGGCCGTCGCCGACCGGGAAGGCGCGCCTCCGTGGGAGGAGTTCTCCGACGGTGCCGACCCGGCCACCGCAGACCTGCGCGAGGCCCTGGCCACGTCGATGCACGCCATCAAGCAGGTGTTCCGAGCCGGCAGTCCCGCCCAGCAGGCCAAGGCCGCCGAGGTCCTCACCGAAGCCCGCCGCAAGCTCTACGAGATCCTCGCCACCGAGGAGTGAACCTCAGCCTTTGCCAGGGGTGGCTCCCCGGCGGGCGCTTGCGCGGAACGCCCGGTGCCGTCGGTGAATGTTGCCGAAAGGGGTTGACGATCGAACATGTGTTCGATACCGTTGCTGGCCTGATGTTCTTCTTCAGCCCTTCTCCTTCCGCTGAACCCCCGCCCCCGGCCGCCACCGCCGGGGCGGCGATGGCCGCCTCGCTGCCGCTCCTGGCCCAGCTGCTATCGGCGGATCTGGGCACGCTGACCGACCCCGAACGCACCGATGCCGTCTTGGCGTTGGCCAAGCTCGCCGGCCAAGCCGAGGCCGCGCTGCTGGCCGTGGTGGGCGACTGGGACGGCCGCACCGTGTGGACCGGCGACGGTGCCCCCACCGCCGGCTCGTGGCTGACAGCACGGACCGAGTTCGGCCGCCAGCAAGCAACGGCCCTCGTACACCTGGCCCGCGGGCTGCGCGCCTGTCCCCACGTCGCCGAGGCGTTCGCCGACGGTGTGCTCGGCAAGGCCAAGGTCTCGATGCTCCTGCGGGCACGAGCCGGCGTCGAGG
>JAOBWM010000098.1 GCA_025463365.1 Acidimicrobiales bacterium | reverse complement strand
GTAGCTGGACCGACGGTGACGGCACCGATCGCCTGGTGGTGCTGTTCAGCCACCACAACTCCTGGACCATGGACAACCAGCGCGACGACGAGTACGACCCCGGCCCCCGGACCTCGGGTGCCGACCTCGTCGCCCTCCTCGGACGGTTCCCCAACGTCGTGGCGTGGATCAACGGGCACTCCCACGAGCACAAGGTCCTCCACCACCCTGGCCTCGAGCCGGGCAGCGGGTGCTGGGAGGTCGACACCGCGAGCGGCATCGACTTCGGCCAGCAGGGCCGCACGTTCGAGCTGCTGGACAACGGTGACGGCACGCTGTCGTTGGTCGTCACGGTCATCGACCACGCCGGACCGCCGCTCGTCGCGCACCGCCAGGACGGTGGTTGGACCACGCCCGAACTGGCGTCGATCAGCCGTGAGCTGGCTGCCAACGACGACCGCTGGGTCGACCCGATCGCGCTCCTCGGTGGCCCTGAGGATCGCAACGTGGAGCTCGTGGTCGACGCCCCGTTCCCGCTGGCCTAGCCCAGCGCCGAGGTGGTGCTGTGCGAGGATGGTGCGGGCCTTTGCTGGGGAGGCTGCGGGACCTGAGGAGCAACGCGTGGACGGTGCGGCGCGGGTGGGGGAGCCGATCTCGACGGAACTGCTCGCGCGCCTCGGCGCCGCGGCCCTCACCGGGGCTGGGCCCGATGACCCGCTCGCCGCTGAGATCGAGGGGCTGCGCGCCGAACTGGCCGAGGTGGCCCTGCCCGCCGATGGGCCCGAGCCCTACTCCCGGCTGGTCCTGCACTCCGGAGCCGATGTCGAGGTGATGGTGGCGCGCTGGCGGCCCGATGCGCGCTGCGCGCCTCACGACCACGGTGGCAGCGGCGGCTTCGTCGCTGCCCTCGACGGATCGTTCGTCGAGCATCGCTACACCTGGCAAGGCCCCGAGCTCACGCCCTCGGCACCGATCCGGCGGGCCGCGGGTCAGGCCTTCGCGTTCGGGCCCGACGTCGTGCACGACATGACCGCCGGTCCCGACGGTGGGCTCAGCCTCCACGTGTACGCCCCGCCGCCGCAGCGCATGTTCGTGTACGACCTGGACCGGTCGGAGGTCCTCGACCTGGTGGGCGACTTCGGTGCGTGGATCCCCGAGGGGGACCACCCGCGCCGGTCGTTCGCCGCGGTGACGACCGGGCGGCCGGTGATCTGGGTGGCGCACACCACGGCGTACCGGGGCGGCTCGGCGGAGTTCGCCGCGGCGGCGCGCACGATGGTGCGCGAGCTCGAGGCGTCCCATCCCGAGGCCGAGGTCCAACTCGCGCCGCTGCACCGCAAGGCCGACTTCGTTGCCGAGATGGACCGCTTGGCCTCGGAGGGTCGCCGGATCAGCGAGCTCCACTTCATCGGGCACTCGGGCATGTACGGGATCATGTTCGGGTCGGTCGACTGGCCGGAGCAGTTCTCGCCCCACGAGTGGCGAGCGATGCAGATCCCCTTCGCGCCCGACGGCCGGGCGTTCTTCCACGCCTGTCGCACCGGGCGGTGGTTCACCGGGTTCTTCGCCCGGACCTTCGGTGTCCCGGCGTCGGGGAACCACGGGTACACGACGGTGTCGGCCCGCAAGGACCGCTTCGCCTGGGCCGGCCGCCGCCCGGCCGAGCGCAGCGAGCTGTACCTGGTCGCCACGCCTGGCCGCAAGACCCACGGCATGGCCGGGTCGGTGCGCAAGTACCTGGGCGCAGCGGTCGAGCCCATGGTGGAGGCCCTGCCCGAGTCCCCCGATCGGTCCTACGACAAGGTCGCCGAGCTGTACGACGCGGCTTACGTCGACATCTCGGTGCGCGAGGCCGAGTGGGCCTGGGTCACCCACCACGCCTCCGCCGCGAGGGCGGAGCTCGGCCGCCCGCTGCGCATCGCCGAGATCGGCTGCGGCAACGGCGCCCTGCTGCGGGCACTCGATCGTCGGGGTGACCTGGCCGGGGGCACCGGCTTCGACGACTCCAGCGTGATGGTGGACCGGGCCCGAGCGCGCTCGGGCGGGGATCACCCGAACCTTCGCTTCGAGCGGATCGACGGCCCGCTGATCGAGCTCCCCGTCGACTCGGTCGATGTGGTCCTGTCGTTCCTGTCGTTCCGGTACCTCGACTGGGATCCGATCATGGAGGAGATGCGGCGGGTCCTCGCCCCCGGTGGGCGGTTGTGGGTCGTCGACATGGTCGAACGGCCGGTCCGGGCGCGCGAGCTGCCGCTGCTCGCCCGCTCGACCCTCACCCACGTGCGCATGCCCACGCGCCATCCCCAGTTCGCCACCGACCTGCGGGCCCTGACCTCGCACCCGGACTGGAAGGCGATGGTCCGCCACAACCCGATCCGTGCCGAGCACGAGTACCGCTGGTTCCTCGAGAGCCGGTTCCCCGGACGCCACCTCGAGGTCCTCACCGTCACGACCCACCAGCGCGTCGTGGCCTTCGACTCCGGTCCGCTGGTGAAGGGCCGCAGCGCTCCGCTGTCGTACCCCTGACCGTGGCTGCCGCGACGGGGTGCCTCGGGATCGTCGACTGGGGCATCGGCGGCCTCGGCCTGCTGGGCCTGCTCGACGATCTCGCCCCCGGCCTCCCCGTCGTCTACTGGTCCGACTCGGGGTCCGTGCCCTACGGCCTGCAGGGGCCCGCCGGCCTGGCGTCGCGCCTCCACGCCGTCGTGGCCGACCTGGCCGACCGCGGGTGCACCCAGGTGGTGCTGGCCTGCAACGCGGCGAGCACGGTCGTCGGGGCGCTCGGCGATGCCCCGATCCCGATCGAGGGGATCATCGAGCACGGGATCGCCGCGGTGCCCGACTCGGTCGGGGGCGTGGTCGGCGTCGTCGGCGGGGCCCGCACGATCCGGTCCGGTCGGTACCGGCGCGGCCTCGCCCGGCCCGGGCGGGAGGTCCGCTCGCGCATCGCGCAGCCGCTCTCGGCGCACATCGAGGGGGGCCGGACGACCGGCCCGGCCTTCGCCCGCGACCTCCAGCGCATCCTCGCCCCGCTCCGCGGTGCCGACGCGGTGGTGTTGGCCTGCACCCACTATCCGGCCGCGGCCCCCGCGTTCGCCGAGGCACTCCCGGGCACCTGCGTGCTCGACCCGGCCGTCCACCTGGCGCGCGCCATCGCGGCCCGGCACCGTGGCGGTCGGGGTGGCGGCGCCAGCCGGGCCTTCGTCACCACCGGCGACCCCGACGCCATGCGCCGCACGGCCGCGGCCGCCTGGACGATGGAGCTGCCTCCGGTGGAGCAGGTGCACCCCGTGGAGACCTCCTGACGGTCAGCCGACCGGGATGCGCCGGTCGCGGGCCGCATCGAGCACGGCGGCGGGACGGCTGGGGGTGAAGAGCACGCGATCGACGGCGCGGGTCTCGGCCTCCGTGCGGCCGGTGCGGACCAGGAGCTCGACCGGTTCGCGCAGGACCAGCTCCAGCGCGAGCCCCGCGGCACCGGCGGTGAGGTCTTCGGTGACCATCGCGGCCGCTGCGGGATCGTCGTCATCGTGGGCGGGGCCGACCCGGGCGATCCCCTGGCGCAGGAACAGCTGCGGCTCGGGCATGGTCAGCGGGTCGTGGACCACCAGGCCGGCCGGCACGATCACGACCCACCGACGCGCGAGCTGGTGGAGCGAGCGCACCGACGCGAAGGCGAGGAGCCAGCCGACCACGAGGACGACCCCGCCGGCAGCCCAGGACCGGGCGCCGAGCAGCAGTGGGCCGGCCGTGGCTCCGGCGACGATCACGAACCAGGTGAGGGTGGCGACGGCCAGGAGCAGCGGCGGTGTGCGCAGGGGGGTTCGCCGCTCGGGGCCGTAGGCCGAACCGTCGACGAAGCCCTCGGCCACCCAGGGAGCGAGCGCGGCCATCGCCGCCAGGGCCGCCACGACCAGGGCGATCACGTCCCAGGCCGATGGGTGCCCGCCCACCGACGCGGCGGCGGCCACCGCGACCACGGACGCGGGAACGAGCACCCGGACCGCCGTCAGGCTGGCGCTGCGGGGCACCAGCAGGGCGACGAGCCCGGCTCCCCAGCCGGCCCAGAGCAGCGCGGCAGCAACGATCGCGACGGCGCTCGATCGTCCTTGGAGGGCATCGCCGAACGTCCCGCCGGACACCACCGCGAGCAGGGCCCACAACGTCCGCGCCGGCCAGGCGCCGAGCTGCTCGATCCATCCCATTGCCCCGGAGATTTGCCGACGCGCTGCGCCGGTGGCTATTCCAGTGTGCAGGGGGATACCGAATCGAGCCTCGGCTCGGCCACCGCAGCATGCGGGAGCGGCGTCTGGAGAAGGGGAAGTGCAAGTGGTAGCTGGGGCCACCGTGAGCGACACCGCAGGTCGTCCACCCACGCTGCCGCTCGGCGCGCCCACGTCGGTCGGGTCGCTGCCCCACCACGACCGCGACGCGGCCATCGCCTTCGTGCTGGACCGCACGCCGGAGCTCCCCGCCGCACCCACGCTCCCCGGTGTCGAGCCCCTCGAGCTCATGCTTCCGCAGGCCCTGTGGGGGATCGAGGGCGTCGACGTGACCGAGGCCGGGACCTTCTCGGTGGCCGACCCCGAAGGGTTGGACCCGAATGCGGCCCTCGGCGATCGCCGCCTGGCCGGGCGACCGTTCACGAGCTGGCGCCGGTTCCTGGACGTGGTCGCCTCCCGCACGGACCCGATCAAGCTCCAGCTGACGGGCCCCATCACGCTCGGCCTCGTGCTCGTCGATGCGGGGGTTCCCGCCGCGACCGCGTTCGCCGTCGCCGGCGCCGCCGTGTCGACCCGGGCCCAGGACCTGCTGGATCTGGCCGACATCAAGGCTCCGGGCGCCGATCGCCTCGTGGTGTTCGACGAACCCGGCCTGGTCGGGGGGCTCCGTGCCGATCTTCCGCTCCCCGCGGAGCAGGTGGTCGACGTGTTGTCGGGCGCGCTCGCCTCGATCGAGCACCGGTGCCTCACCGGCGTCCACGTCTGCGGCCCGGCCGACTGGCGGCTCGTCCTCCAGGCCGGGCCCGGCCTCCTGTCGCTCCCCGTCGATGCGGAGGTGACCGGTTCAGCCGGCGCCCTCGGCTCCTACCTCGAACGGGGCGGGTGGATCGCGTGGGGGGCGGTCCCGACCGACGGACCGCTCGGCGAGCAGACCTCGCGCTACTGGCGTCGCCTCTCCGCCCAGTGGTGCGAGCTCGTGCAGTCCGGGTGCGATCCGGTGCTGCTGCGGCGCCAGGCCCTCGTCACGCCGGTGTGCGGGCTCGCCCTGCACGACGTGGCCCAGGCCGAGCACGTGTTCGGGCTGTGCCGTGAGATCGCCGAGAAGATCCACGACCAGGTGACAGGCATCCGCCTGTCGGTGGGCGCCTAGAGCTTCTTGAGGGCGCCGAGCAGCCGCTTGAGGGTCGAGACCTTGGCCTCGCCGTCCTGCTCGTCGCTCTTGAACGCCACGTCGACGGGATTGGGCTCGTTGCGGCGCTTCTTCTTGGTGCCGCTGCCGTTCGCGCTCTCGGGGTCGTCGATGAACTGGGCGTAGAGGTCGGCCAGCCACGCCGCGTTCGGGTCCTTCGGCCGCGGTTCGTCGAGCGAGGTCGGGACCACGTCGTCGTGGTGCAGCGCGTTGCCGTCGGCGACGCGGCGCGACTCGTCCCAGCGGGGCTCGCGGGTCACCAGGTCGGCATCGGGATCGGAGTAGGCAGCGCTGGTCCGCTCGACCGCCGGTGCCGCCGGTTCTTGGGCCAGGCCGGGCACGTCGGCCGGGTCGGTCTCGTACGGAGCGCCGACCTCGTCCTCGGCGTCGACCTCCGGGGCGATGGTCAGCGTGGGAGGTGAGGACATCGCCTCGTGCTCGGCCTCGGCGAGGGCGCCGGCGATGGCGTCGCCGATGTGCGCGGTGAGGGCGTCGGGGTCGCCGTGGCCGAGCGTGCGGTGGGGCAGCCCGCGGTCGAGCAACGGGTCGCGCTCGAACTCCTCGGCCGGGGCCTCGGCCTCGGGGACCGTGCGGTGCAGCTGCAGGACCTCGGCCTCGTCATCGGTGGAGATGACCTCGACGAGTCCCGCCTCGTGCAGGCGGTTGACCACGCGTGCGGTGGAGTAGGCGCCGCGCCCGAGCTCGGCGGCGAGCTCGGCGATGCTGCGGGGTCCGGCGAGGGCGGTGACGAGCTCCCAGTCCTCACGCAGCAGCGTGACCTGGGTCGCGGTGCCGGGAAGGGTGCGGCGGGCTTCGACCCAGGTGTCGGGACCGGGGATGCTCGCGCTCCACTCGTCGACCTCGCGCACCCGCTTGCGGACCTCGCCGACGATGGCGTCGACGGGAAAGGCTCGGAACGGGCCGAGCCAGTGGACGGTGTCGGTCTCGAAGTCGAACTCGCCGGTGCCGTCACGGAACAGCTCGATCATGGGGTCGTAGATGACCGACAGGACCACGGAGGCGT
>JAOBWM010000138.1 GCA_025463365.1 Acidimicrobiales bacterium | reverse complement strand
TGGCCGCGGTGCTCGTGACCGGGCTCGACACCACGATCGTCGCCCGGCTCGACTTCTCGGCCGTGGCCCCGTACGCGGCGGCCGCGGGAGCGGTGGCCGTGCTCACCGCGGTCTACGGCTCCGCCCTTGCTCCGCTGGTCCCGCTGTCGGCGGACCTGGCGGCGCGCCGACGGACCGGGGAGCTCGACGAGGTGTTCCTCCGCCTGACCCGTTGGGGGGCGACGGCCGTGGTGACGGCCTCGGCGCTCGCGGTGCTGGCGTGCCCCCCGCTGCTGCGGCTCTGGCTCGGGGGTGACACCGCGGCCCGCAGCATCCCGCTCCTGCAGGTGCTCGTGGCCGGCAACGCCGTGCGCCTGCTCACGTTCCCGTACCCGGTCGTGCTGTTCGGCACGGGCGAGCACCGCCGGGCGCGGTGGACGCCGCTGGTCGAAGGGGCGGTCAACGTCAGCGTGAGCGCCGGGCTTGGGTTGGCCATCGGCCCGGTCGGCGTGGCCATCGGCACCCTCGCCGGGGCCGTCGTCGCCGTCGCGATGCACCTCTTCGTGAACCTCCCCCACACGCGGGCGCTGTCCGTCCGGGCCGGCGACGTCGTGCGCCGGGGCATCGGTGGGCCGGTCCTCGTCGCCGTCCCCGCTGGACTCGCCGTCGCCGCTCGGGCTGCGCTGCCCGCCACCGTGTGGCCACCGCTCGGCACGCTCGCCGTCGCCATGACGTTCGTCCTCGCCTGGTCGGTGGCGCTCGCACCGTCGGACCGGGCCGCCATCCGCCACATCCGCACCAGGAGGCCGTTCCCGTGGCTGCACCAGACCTCGAGCGCGCCGGGGGCACAGGCGTGACGGCCCGCACCCGGGCCACGAACGCGTTGCGTCGATCATTCGATCGGCTGCCCCCGGGGGCGCGCGCCGACGTGCGCCGAGCCGCCGACGTTGCCCGGGGCCTCACCCAGGTCAAGCGGAACCAGGCCGCCCTCGCCCTTCGGGTGGCCGCCCTCGAACGGGCCAGCCGCACCGTCGATCCCGAACCCGTCGATCCGCGGTTCCCGGCCGGGGTCTTGTCGAAGACCTGCACGCAGGACCAGGTCGAGTCGCCGTGGTTCGCCGCTTGGTGCGAGGCGCTCGGCGAGCCGCCGCAGGCCCACCGCAAGCTCTGGGAGTGGGCCTACCTGGTCCGCGTGCTCGACGAGCTCGACCAGCTCCGCCCGGGTCGGCGCGGCCTCGGGTTCGGCGTGGGCCGCGAGTCGATGGTGGCGTTCATCGCCGGCCGGGGGTGCGACGTGGTCGCCACCGACCTCGCCCCCGATGCGGCCGAGGCCTTGCTGTGGACCAACGCCGACCAGCACGCATCGGGGATCCTCGAAGACCTGGCCCGGCCCGAGCTGTGCGATCCCGACGCCTTCGCCGAGCGGGTGTCGTGGCGTCCCGTCGACATGCGGTCGGTGCCAGCCGACCTGCGCGGCTTCGACTTCTGCTGGTCGGCCTGCGCCTTCGAGCACCTCGGCACGATCGACGCCGGTCTCCGGTTCGTGGAGGACTCGGTGGCCACGCTCCGACCGGGCGGGATCGCCGTCCACACGACCGAGCTGAACCTCGACTCCGACACCGAGACCATCGAATCGGGTCCGACCGTGCTGTTCCGGCGGCGCGACCTGCAGGATCTGGCGGCCCGGCTCGAAGCCGCCGGCCACGAGGTGGCGACGCTGCACCTCGTCCAGGGCAGCGGTGCGCTCGACACCTACGTCGACGTGCCCCCCTACGTCCCCGAGCCCCACATCCGCCTGCTGTACCGCAACGTGGTCACCACATCGGTGGCCCTCGTGATCCGAGCCGGCGGGGCCTGAGTGCACGCGCGGGGGCACATCGGGCCTCCGAGGCCCAAGACGGGTCCCATCGGGGCCATGTTGATCGGCAGCTTCGTGGTCGCGCTCGCGTACTACGGCTACCGCTACCCCTTCCAGTACAACGTCACCGGCTACGGCAACGTCTACAAGAACACGCCAGCGGTCCTGTCTGCGGGCAAGTACGCGCTCCACCTCGGCCTGCTGGGCGCCATGATCGCCCTCCTTGCCGCCGGCGGCCGGCGACTGGTCCTGAGCCGCAGCGGGCTGTGGCTGTTCGTCACCGCCGGCATCGTCGGCGTGATGTCGTTCGTGAACGGCGGGTACGCCCCGAGCCTCGCCGTCCCGTTCATCTTCTCGCTGCTGTGCGCGGGGCTCGTGTCGATCGTGGTGCGGACGGTGCCCTCGTCCGCCGCGGCGCTGTGGCGGGTCGGCGGCGGGCTCGCACAGGGGTTCGTGCTGGTCAGCGCAGTCGCCAACGTGATCCAGATGTTCCTGTACGCCACGCAGGGCCGGCTGCCGGCCCACGGGTACCCGGGCATCGTGATCCGATTCGGCGGCTACTGGGACGACCCGAACCAGTCGGCCATGTTCTCGGCGATCGTCGTGATCGTGCTGGCCTCGCTGGCCCGGAACCGCAACCGCCGCCCGAGCCGGATCATCGTGATCTGCGGTGTCTTCAACGTGTTCGTCTCGGTGAGCTACTCGGGCTACGTGGCCCTCGCGATCGGCCTGTTCGTGGTCTACGCATGGGGTCGCCGGGCACCTCGGGGGCGGCGGAACCGCCGGATCCCGTGGCCGCTCCTCGTGGGGAGCGTCGCCGTCGTGGCCGTGACCCTCCTGCCGATCGACTTCGGGCCCGTCCAGCGGGCGGTCCACGGGAAGTCGGACTCCGCCAAGCTGCGCCTGTCGATCGTCTACAAGCTCGAGGGCAACTCGTTCACCACCCTCGACGTGCCCGACCCGGTCGCCGACGTGCGCACCACCGTGTCCACCATGGTGCGCGGGGACGGCCGGCTGGCCTCGGAGACATCGGTCGTGCGGCTCGTGCTCATGGCCGGGATCCTGCCCCTCATCACCTTGATCATCTGGATGGCGATCGCGCTGCGGGGGGCCATCCGTGCCACCAGACCCTGGGGGCTGGCGGTGGCGATGGCGTTCATCGGCGCGTCCTTCTTCGTGCCGTTCCTCGTGATCTATCCCTGCGGCCTGTTCTTCTTCTCGGGCGTCGAGATCGCCGCGGCCCTGCGCCCCGACATCGACGAACCGTCCCTCCGCCCACCGCGCGTCCCCGAACTCCTGGAGGCATCCCCGTGACCGACGTGACCGACCGACCCGCTGCGCCGGGCCCGACCGCCAACACCACCTGCTACCTCTGCGGTTCCGACCAGGCCGACGTGGCGTTCGTCGACCAGGGGATCGCCCTGCGCCGCTGCACCTCGTGCCGCCACGTGTATTCGTCCTGGTCGCAGCCCGACGATTACGACGGCTACTGGGACCAAGGCGTCTCGGCAGCCGACATCGACTTCTGGGACGACGCCCACCGAGCGGTCTTCGACCAGTTCGTCGACCACCACCTGCCGGGCCCGTCCGGCCGCCTCGTCGACATCGGGTGCGGCCTCGGCTACTTCGTGGCCACGATGGAGCGCCGCAAGCCCGGTTGGCAGGTCGACGGCTACGAGCTCGCGCCTGGCGCGGTGACCTTCGCCCACGAGGCGAACGGGCTGACCCAACAGGTCCACCTCGGTCGGATCGAGGACTCCGGCATCGAGCCCGGCTCGGTGGACGTCGTGACGCTGTGGGACGTGATCGAGCACCTGCCTCGCCCGCAGCCGCTCCTCGAGCACCTCCGCACCCTGTTGCGCCCCGACGGGTTCGTGTTCGTCCAGACGCCGAGCTGGCCGTTCCAGATCACCCGTGCCCGCCTGCTCCGCCTCCTCGACCGGTCGCGCGACGACCAGCGCAACCACCTCTACGCCAAGGACCACGTCAACCAGTTCTCGCGGGCTTCGCTCGACCGGCTGGCACTCGACTGCGGCTTCGCCCGCCCGACCTACGACGTCCTCAAGCCGGTGCTCGCGGTGGATGGTGCCCGCGGCGCCGTCGCCGTCCAGGCGAAGCTGGCGCTGTACCGCGCGACCCGGGCGACGTGGGCGTTGAGCGGCCACCGGATCATGGCCAACCCGACGCTGTTCGCCACGCTTCGGCCCGCTTGACGGCACCGGCGGGAGTCGAGCGGCCTACGGTCCCGGCGGTGGAACGAAGGGATCGAACGATGGCCCCCTCCCTGGTGCTCGCCATCGTCGTGGTCGTCATCGTGGCCGTGGCCGCGGGTGGCCTGGAAGCGTGGCGGTCGGCGCGTCCTACCCGGCCGGCGACCGGCCGCGGCACGTTGATCGTCGGCGATTCCGTCACGTTCCTGGCCGCAGGTCAGCTCAACCGTCGCCTCGGCAGCACCTACGACATCATCGCCGAGCCGGGCTACCGCTCGGACGAACTGCTGCCGCTGTTGCGCGAGGAGATGGCGCGTCCGACGGGTGCCGCCGCCCGCCGGAACCGCATCGCCCTGCTGGTCGGGTACAACGACGTCCTGCAAGGGGTGGCCGAGGACTCGAAGGCCTTGCCGGTCATGATCCAGGCGTCCTCCAGGTTCCGGTGCGCGGTGTGGCTGGCCCTGCCATCTCGCCCTGGCGGCCGTGCCGCCGGCAACCGGAAGTTCGTCGCCGCCCAGGCCGACGCGTGGAACCGCCAGCTCGTCACCGAGGCCGGGAAGTACCCCAACGTCCACGTCGCGAACGACTGGAGCGACGCGGTGGATGGTCCGGGCGGCCAGGCCCTGCTCGAGCTCGATGGCGTCCACCCGGTCGTGGCCGGCCAAGCCCGGCTCGCCGCCGCCTACGAGCGTGCCCTGGCCCGGGACTGCGGCTGATCAGGCGGCAGCCCTCAGGTGGGGAGGTGCTGCTTCAGCCAGGCGATCACCGGTCGCTCGACGTAGCGCATCAGCATCCAGCTCACCGCCACGATGCAGCCGATCACACCGCCGAGCAGGAGCCAGCGGTTCACCCAGTCGAAGCGGTGGATCAGCACCAGGCCGACGTTCTCGTGCAAGAGGTACACCGGGTACGTGAGCCCACCGAGGATCCCCCAGCGGCGGGCGGACGAGGGGGAGAGGGTGCCACCATCTGGCCGGGTCAGCGCGAGCCACAGGATCAGGCCGAATCCGCCGAGCATCAACAGCGCGCCGATCCAGCCGTGCAACGCGATGCCGGGCTGCAGCTGGGAGCGGAAGTCGGACGCGACGATCCAGACGGCACGGGCCGAGAGGAGCGAGCTGACCGCGAAGAGCCCCCACATCAGGGTGTCGCGGCGGTCCCGGCGCAGGAACCAGCAGCTGATGCCGGCGGCGAAGCACCCGTTCCACCGCATGAGGAACGCGAGGTGTTCGGCCAGTCCGCCCTGGTTGCGGCCGGCCAGCTCGATCATCAAGCCGACGGCCAACCAGATCGGGATCGCTCGCCGCAGGTGATCGATCGCCCCGCTCAGGATCGCCAGCCAGATCAGGCCGTAGAACGCGATCTCCACGGTCAGCGTCCAGTAGACGGCGTCCACGAAGTGGCCGCCGACGATGCCGACGAGGAACGTCATGTTCAGGCCGTAGGTCGTCGGGGAGAGGGGCCCCAGCTGGGGATGGTGGCGGCTCACCAGCCACGTGATCGTGCACGTGACCCAGAACAGCGGGATGACGCGGAGCGCACGGGCACGGAAGAACTCGCGGGCACTGGTGTTGCGGGCGACGCCCATGATCACGAACCCGCTGACGAAGAAGAACAGCTGCGGGGCGACGAAGCCGTAGCGGATGACCTGGCTGAACCCGACGTAGCGCACGGTGGTGGGCGGGTCCTGTTGAGCCCACCCGCTGAACGTGAAGTGCCACAGGACCACGGCGAGGGACGCAACGACGCGGACCACGTCGAGCTCGGGGAGCCGCCCGGGGCGTGGCGGTGTCCGGGGGCCCTGCCTCCGGGTCGGGGCGTCGGTGACGGTCATGGGTGCTCCTGGTGCGGCGGCGCTGCGACGAGAGTGCGGCGGGGTGGCGAGTGGGTGCGGTGGGTGGCGGTGGGCTGAGCCGTGGCGGCTTGCGTGGGCGGTGGCGTGGATGGCTGCGGTTCGCCGACGATCCGGCGTCAGGGCGGGGCGGCGACGGGGTCCCCGGTCGGCGGCGCCGGTCCGAGGGCGTCGACGCCGACGAGCTCGGCGGCGATCGAGCGGAGGCGGCGGGCGAAGCCGTCCTCGTCGAAGGACCGGGCGTGGGCTCGGATGCGAGCGGCATCCCACGACTGCCCGTCGACGAGGTCGATGGCCTCGCTGATGGCCGCCGGGTCGGGACGGTCGAAGAAGGCGCCGGTCGCCCCCTCGACGACCGTGTCGAGGTGACCGCCGGCGCGCAGCACGGCGACCGGCAGGCCGAACACGCCGGCTTCGGGTGGCGTCATGCCGAAGTCCTCGTGGGACGCGCTCACGAGCAGCCGGGCATGGGCGTAGAGCCACCGCAGCTCGGGATCGTCGACGAGCCCGACGAGGGTCACGTTGGCGGGGAGGTCGGCGCGGATGCGCTCGGCATCGGGACCGTCGCCGACGACCACGAGCGAGTCGTCGCGACGCCCGGCGAACGCAGCGACGACCGCGTCGACGTGCTTGTACCCGATCAGCCGAGCGACCACGAGGGCGAACCCGGGCGCGATGCCGTCCACCGGACGCTGGACGCCGCCGGGATCGATCACGAGCGGCGGCGGGACCACGGGAGCGTGGACGCCGTACGCATCGCCGAGGCGCCGGGCGGTCTCGCTCGAGTTGGCGATGAACCCGTCGATCGTGGCCGCGGCCCGCCGGTCCCAGCGCAGCAGGGGGGCTCGGGTCGCAGCGGCGGCGAGGCGCACGACCGGGCCCGCGGAACTGAGGAAGCCGGTCCGGGCATAGAGCCACCGTGCGGGGGCGTGGAAGTAGACGAGCTTGCGGCCGGCCGTGGCGACGGTCCCGTGGGACCAGCCGGCCGAGCTGCAGAAGATCAGGTCGGCATCGAGGTGCAACGTCGAGAAGGTCGGGGCCAGGAGCGGAGCGATGGCCCGGTGGTGACGGCGCAGGAACGCGACGCGGTCGATCGGGCGGGTCGTCACGTCGATCGCCCGGAAGGCGTCGTGGGTCGCGGCCGGGTCGTACAGCGAGGTGTGCAACGGCGCGCCGGGAAAGGCGCGCAGGATGGCCGGCAGCAACCGTTCGGCGCCGCCTCGCTGCACGAGGTGGTCGTGGACCACGGCGACGCTCACCGGACGGTCCCGAGCACTCGGGTGGAACGGTCGAGCGCGCCCACCGCGGGCTCGATGCCCGCCAGCACCTGGCGGGCGAGGTCGGCCTCGGTCGGCTGGCGGGCGAGCCAGCCGTCGTGGTCCACCCGCTCCCAGTAGTGGCCCTCCTCGACCAGCTGCACCGTCTCGTCGATCACCTCCGTCATCGACCGGACCGATCGGGGGTCGAAGACCGGGACCCCGGCCGGCCCGAGCTCCGAGACGGCCGGGATGGGGCTGCTCACCACCGGCACGCCGGCGGCGAGGGCCTCGGCGGCCGGGAGCCCGTAGCCCTCGGCGAGCGAGGGCTGGACCAGGGCGAGGGCGCCGGCGAGCTCGAGGTCGAGCTCGGCCGCCGGCACCCGCCCGAGGACGTGGACGCCGGGGTGCAGCCCCGCCGGCTCGACGGGGAGCCCGTCGGCCTCGAGCCCGATGAGGTGCAACTGGCCGCCGGTGGCGGCGAAGCGGCTGGCGGCGAACGCCTCCACGAGGCGCCGATGGTTCTTGTGCGGCGCGGCGCGGCCGATGGCCACGAGCGGTCGGCGTCCTGGCTTCGGCGCCGCATCGAGCACCGCCCGCTGGGCCCGCACCCGGGCCGTGGACGCGCCGTCGACGGGGAGGTGCAGCACGCAGATGCGCGCGGGATCGAGCCCGAGCTCGGCGGCCATCTCGTCTCGCACCGATGGTGCGATCGTGAACAGCACCTCGGCGGAGCGAGCGGTGGCCCGGAGCCAGGATCGCCGGAGCTGCCGGACCGGTCGGGAGCCCTGGCGGAGCTGGATGAGATCGAGCACGCACGACGCCGCCGGGCTGGAGTGGGCCGGGCGGATCTGGTGCGGGTGGATCACGAGGTCAGCGCCGGGCACGCGATAGGCCTGGCGCTGCCCGAGCCACCGGGCCGGGTCCACCTCGGTGCGCTGGTGCGTGCTGCCGTGCCACGCGGCCACGCCCGCGGTGCCGGGACCCCAGATCGTCCACTCGCCACCGGGGCGGACGTCCCGGAGGCCTCGGGCGAGGGCGCGCGTGAACGACCCGGTCCCGTCGATGTTCCACCAACGGGCGTCGAGCACGATCGTCGGCTCCGAGGCCGGCCGAGGCGCCGCCGCGGTCACATCACCCCGACTCGTCCATCAGTCGACCGCCGTTGCGAGCGGTTCGAAGGAATCGCTGAACAGGTCGAGCAGCTGCGTGCGGAACCAGTTGTGGTCGGTGAGGTCGATGACGTCGTCGCCAGCCGGGTGATCGAGGGTCAGCTCGCCGACGTGGTCCTCGAACGAGCCTTGGAGCCGGTCGAAGGTGAGCGGGCCGGCACCGAGCAGCTGGGCGAACGTGAGCCACAGCACCCGCAGGTCGAGACCGAAGCGAGCCTCGTCGAGGTAGTACAGGTCGAACCGGGGGTCCTCGCCGATGAGCCCGGTCGCAGACTCGCTGACCTGCCACGGGCCGGTGCAGCCGGGGCGCACGGTCGTGCGGGCGGCCACGAAGGCACGGTCGAACTGCTCGGCCACCTCCGCCATCTCCGGCCGAGGACCGACCAAGCTCATGTGCCCGGCGAGGACGAGCCAGAGCTGGGGCAGCTCGTCGAGGTGGCTGGCGCGCAGGAGCCGGCCCCAGGTGGTGTTGCGGATCTCGGCGAGCGCGTACTTGTCGGCGTAGCGCGGCGTCGTCGTGGGCAGGGAGCGGATCTTGACGAAGTGGAACGGGCGGCCGTCGCGGCCGATGCGTTCCTGTACGAAGAAGGGCCACGCACGGAACGCGACCGCGGAACCGATGGCGAGGACAACGACGACCGGAAAGGTCGCGATGGCCAACAGCCCTGCGACGGCCACGTCGAACGCCCGCTTCGTTGAGCCGTCGCAATATGCGCTGCGAGGCTTCCAGGTGTGGTGGTTCGCTCGGAGCACGAGCGTGTCTCCTGTCGTCTGTCCGAAGCGCCCGCAACGGACGAAGGTGCGGGAACCGGCGAGGTCTGCACCCGCGCCCGCGTTGGAGGTAGGAGTTCGCTGCACCGGCCGAGAATCCTGCGCAGCATCCACACCCGTCCGTCGCACTCCTCCCGCTCGGCGTCGTCGCTGTCGCGCGACCGCCGATCGCTCCGCCGCCGGGCCCGTCGGGCCCTGCGCCAGGTCCCCCCGGCGGTCTGGCTGTTCGCGACGGCGAGTGCGGCGATCGCGTCGGCGGCCGGGTGCCATCCGGTCGGCACACCGGTGGCCGACGTCGTCGTGACCGCCGCGTTCGCGGCCGTGGCCGTGCTGCTCGGCGCCCATGCTGGCTGGCCGCCGATCCTGCTCGGTGGGCTGGTCCTGGCGGCGGGTCCCGGCGATTCGGTGCCGCTGCGGCTGGTCGGCCTGGCGGTGGCCGTCGGCGTGCTGGTGCTCGACCGGCGGGGCCGGGTCGAGCCGTCGGCGGGCGCGGTGCTCGCGCTCGCCGTCGTGCAGGGTGCGGTGCGCCTCCCGACCACCGGGCACCTCGGGACCTCGGCCGCCCTCGCCGCGCTGGCCACCCTTCCGCTCGTCGTCGCCGGCACCCGGCGGCTTCCCCCCGTCCTCCGGAGCAAGGTCGCGGTCGGAGCGGCGGTGATCGCGGCCGTCGTGCTCGCTGCGAGTGGTTCGGCGCTCCTGGCCACGGCGCGAGCCCGGACCGCCCTGGAGGCCGCCGAGCGCGACATCGATGCCGGGATCGCCGCCGCCCGCCGCGGAGATACCGATGGCGCGACCCGGTCGTTCCGTTCGGCCGCCATCGGGTTCTCCGCCGCCCAGGCGTCGACCGGTGCATGGTGGACCACCCCGGCGCACCAGGTCCCCTTGGTGGCCCAGCACCTCGGCGTGCTCGACGAGGTGGCCCGGCTGGGCGGTCGGGGCGCGGATCTGGCCGTCGCCGGTTCGACCGAGATCGACGTCGATCGCCTCCGGCTGGTCGACGGCCGCATCGACCCGGCGGCGGTGCGGGCCTACCAGCCCACGTTCCACCGGTTGCAGCGCCAGGCGTCCGAGATCCGCCGGCAGGCGGCCCGCCTCGGCTCGCCGTGGCTGGTCCAGCCCGTCCGCGAGCGACTCGATCGCTTCGAGCAGTCGGTGGCCAAGGCCGCCGCGGGCGCCCGCACCGCCGAGCAGGCCGCCGACCTCGCGCCGTACCTCCTCGGCCAGGGCGGCCACCGCACCTACCTCCTGGCCTTCGTGACCCCGGCCGAGGCGCGGGCGTCGGGCGGCTTCTTCGGGAACTACGGCGTGCTCGACGTCGACGACGGGCGGCTCCACCTCGTGCGCATCGGCCGCGACGACCAGCTCGACGCGGCCGGCGATCCGGCGAAGAAGCGCATCACCGGACCACCCGACTTCGTGGCGCGCTACAGCCGGTTCGACCCGGCGCACACCTGGGCCAACATCACGATGTCGCCGGACTTCCCGTCGGTCGGGCGGGCCATGGCCGAGCTGTTCCCCGAATCGGGCGGCGTGCCCGTCGACGGCGTGATCCGGATCGACCCGGTCGCCATGGCCGGCCTCCTGGCCCTCACCGGCCCAGTCGACCTGCCCGGGCTGCCGTACCGGCTGACCGATGAGAACGTCACGCAGTTCCTCGTGGCCGACCAGTACGTGGCCTTCGACGACCAGGCCGAGCGGTCCGACCTGCTGGGCGACATCGCCCGGGCGGCCTTCGACCACCTGACCGCGGGTGAAGCGGCCACGCCGGCCCAGTTCGGCGCGGACCTCGGGCCCGCCCTCGCCGACGGCAACCTGGCGCTGTGGTTCCGTGACCCGAAGGCCCAGGCGTTCGCCACGCGGATCGGCGCCGACGACGCCCTGCCGCCCCACCGCGGCGACCTGTTCGGCGTCACGACCCAGAACGCGAGCGGCAACAAGATCGAGTCGTTCCTGCAGCGGACCATCCGGTACCGCACCGACATCGATGCCCGCCGAGGGGTCGCCACGACCCACGTCTCGGTGAACCTGCGCAACGATGCCCCGCCCGGTGGCTTCCCCGACTACGTCACCGGCAACCTCGTGGGACTCCCCAAGGGCACGAACCGCTCCTACGTCTCGTTCTTCTCCTCGCAGCCGGTCCGTTCCGCCACGATCGACGGCAAGCCGCTGGCGCTCGAGCGCGACGCAGAGGGTGGGTACCCGGTGGCGAGCGCGTTCCTCGACCTGCCGCCGCAGTCGACGCGGACCATCGAGCTCGTGCTGCAGGGCCCCGTCGACATCCGCACCGGCCGCTACCGCTTCGACTACCTCCCCCAGGTGATGGTCCGCCCTGATCGGGTCGACTGGTGGATCACGACCGGCGCGGGTGGCCGCGTCGAGGGGCCGGCGCACGTGCGCCGGGAGCCCTCCGTGGGCCCGTGGTCGGTGACGGTCGGGATCGACCGGGTGAGCTCGTGACCTCGGGAAGCGGACCCCGGGCGGGGCAGGGGACGCCTCGCCGGGCGTCGAACCTCCATGTCGACGAACGAAGGACTCGGAGGTCCAGAACGTGATCCGCAGGTTGACCCTCGTGCTCGTGGTGGTGCTGGTGGCGATCGGTTCGGCCGCCGCGGCCGGGGCCCAGCAGTACCCGCCGAACGGGAACGGACCCGACACCGCCGTCCTCGGTGCGGGCCAGGATCGCAACCCGGCCTCGGGCGCCAACGGCGCGTCCGGCGCCAACGGCTCGGAGACCGGCGACGGCTCGGGGGCCCCGCTCGTGCGGACCGGGAGCGACGTCGGCCGGCTCGCTCTCGTCGGCATGGCGCTGGTGGCGGCCGGTGGCTTCTGGGTGCTCAGCGCCCGCCGGGTCCGGAACTCGCGGCCGGTCGCCCGATGAGGCGGTCCCGCCGTCCGGCGTCGCTCGTCTGGCTCGTGGCGATCCCGTTCGCCATCCTCATCGGCCTCGCAATCGCGGGGACGCCGTTCGTCGCCAAGGACATCCCCCTCAAGGAGCGGGGCGTGACCGCCGGGCAGCCGGCCACGCCGGTCGCTTCCACGACGACCACGACGGCCGCCGGCTGATCAACCGAGGGCGCCCGAGGCCCGCAGGGCCTCGATCCGGGCGTCGTCGTAGCCGAGGACGTCCCGCAGCACGGTGTCGGTGTGCTCGCCGACCGTCGGCGCCTTGGTCGGAACGGGGACGTCGACGTCGAGGAACTTGATCGGTGACGGCTGCTGCTCGGCGCCGAGGCGCTCGGCGGGGATCCAGGGGAAACGGTCCTGGAACTGGGGGTCGTCGGCGAGGGTCTGGGGCGTGTTGACGGCGACGATCGGCACGTTGACCTCGAGCCCGAACGCCACCCAGTCCGCGGCGGTGCGAGTCAGGACGATGTCGCGCAGCTCCTTGCGGAGCTCGGTGTCGCCGACGGCGTGATCGGCGTACTTGGCACCCGGGTGGGACTCGAACAGGTCGGCCCGCCCGACGCCCTCGCAGAAGTTCTTCCAGAACTCCCGCTCGGACGCCTGCAGGAGGATGTGGCGCCCGTCGGCGGCCTCGTAGAACTGGTAGCGCACGCCGTCGCGCATCCCGGCGGTCCCGGGTGCCCGCCGTACGAAGCCGTCCGACGCGTTGCCCGTCACCTCGGACTCCGGCCGCTCGTAGGCCCGCCACGTCTCGCTGCGCAGCCAATCCATCGCCGCCGCGGCGTCGCTCTGCGCGATCTCGAGGCGACAGCCCTCGCCTGTGGCCCGCGCCCGGATCACGCCGGCCAGGACACCGAGGGCACCGAAGAGCGGTCCGGCGTGGATGCCCATCGACGGGTGCTCGGGGATGGCGGCGAACCCGTCCTCGGTCGTCTCGGGCTTCACGAGGCCGGCCCACACGTCGTACGCGACGCCGTGGCTGGGCAGTTCGGCATAGGGCCCGGTCATGCCGTAGCCGGAGATCGTGCAGAAGACGATGCGGGGGTTGACCTCGCGGAGCCGGT
>JAOBWM010000106.1 GCA_025463365.1 Acidimicrobiales bacterium | reverse complement strand
CGAGGTGGCGGCCTGATGGGCCTCGACTTCAGCAACGGGCTCGAGACGCTCGACCACAACTTCGTCACCGCCAAGGTGGAGGACGTCGTCAAGTGGGCCCGCACCCGCAGCATGTGGCCGGCCACGTTCGGCCTGGCGTGCTGCGCCATCGAGATGATGGGCACCGGCGGCGCCCACTACGACATGGCCCGATTCGGCATGGAGGTCTTCCGCGCCTCGCCGCGCCAGGCCGACCTCATGATCGTGGCCGGCCGGGTGTCGCAGAAGATGGCCCCCGTCCTGCGCCAGATCTACGACCAGATGATGGAACCCAAGTGGGTCATCTCGATGGGCGTCTGCGCCAGCTCCGGTGGCATGTTCAACAACTACGCCATCGTCCAGGGCGTCGATCAGATCGTTCCTGTCGACGTGTACGCCCCGGGTTGCCCTCCCGGCCCCGAGACGCTGATCCACGCCATCGGCACGCTCCACGACCAGATCCGCAGCCGCGAGATCTTCGTGCGGCGTGAGGAGAACGGCGGCGCCGGTGCCGGCATCGAGATCACGCAGCTCGACGGCCAGCGCGCTCCCCAACCCGTCATCCTCGGGCGGCCGTAGTGACCGACGTCGACGCTCCCGCCACCGATGAGTCGGTGGCGCCCGACGTGGCGCCCGAGACCGAGACGCTCCACGGCGCGCCGGTCACCCGGGTCCGGGGCGCCCGCGTCGTGCACGCGAGCCGTGACCAGCTCGTGTCGCTCGTCCGAGACCTGCGCGACGAGGGCTGGCTCCAATGCCTGGACGTCACCGCCGTCGACTTCTTGACGCACCGCAACCGGACCGATCTCCCCGCCGGCGTGGCCCCGGAGCGGTTCGAGGTCGTCGTGATCCTCATCTCCCACGAGGCGCACGAACGGTTGCGCATCCGAGTCCAGGTTCCCGAGTCCGATCCCGTCGTGAGCACCCTCTTCGAGGTGCACCCCGGTACCGAGGCCATGGAGCGCGAGGTGTTCGACATGTTCGGCATCCGCTTCGACGGTCACCCCGACCTGACCCGCATCCTGATGCCCGAGGACTGGCACGGCCACCCCTTGCGCAAGGACTATGGGGTGGGTCGCATCCCGGTGCAGTTCAAGGACGCCCCCCGCCGATGACCTCCACCAGCCGCGAGACCCCCGTCGAGGCCGGTACCCCCGGACCCCACCACGACCCGGTCGACCTCACGAGCGAGGGCGCCCAGGAGATGGTCCCGCGCCAGATCGCCGGCGGCACCGAGGTGCTGCGCGAGGTCGGTGCGGTGCTGCGCATGTCCGAGGCCGAGGCGGCGCAGGCGCCCGACGACGGCGAGACCACGATCATCAACATGGGGCCGCAGCACCCCAGCACGCACGGCGTCCTGCGCCTCATGCTGGAGCTCGACGGCGAGACCGTGCTGCGCACCAAGTCGGTGATCGGCTACCTCCACACCGGCATGGAGAAGACGGGGGAGACCCTCACCTACCTCCAGGGCCAGACCAACACCACGCGGATGGACTACGCGGCGCCGATCTTCAACGAGACGGTGTTCTGCATGGCCGCCGAGCAGCTGCTCGGCCTCGAGCTCCCGCCTCGTGCCGTGTGGATCCGCATGCTGATGGCCGAGCTCAACCGGCTCACCTCGCACTTCTTGTTCCTCGCCACCAACGGCATGGACCTCGGGTCCACGTCGATGATGATCTACGGCTGGCGTGAGCGCGAGGAGGGCCTGCGGGTCCTCGAGTCGATCACCGGGCTGCGCATGAACCACAACTTCGTGCGCGTCGGCGGAACGGCTGCC
The DNA here is from genome assembly GCA_025463365.1 of Acidimicrobiales bacterium. GTDB lineage: Bacteria > Actinomycetota > Acidimicrobiia > Acidimicrobiales > Iamiaceae > Aquihabitans. The sequence continues at coordinate 3,731 of JAOBWM010000106.1, read as the reverse complement.
GACCTGCCCGACGGCTGGCAGGAGCGCCTCTCCGGCTACCTCGACACGCTCCCCGCCCGGTTGGAGGAGTACGAGGTCCTGATGACCAACCAGCCGATCTGGCGCGAACGGCTCCAAGGCGTCGGCACCATCTCCGCCGAGGAGGCCCTCGCCCTCGGCGCCACCGGCCCGATCCTGCGGTCCACCGGCTACGCGTGGGACCTCCGGCGCGACATGCCCTACCTGGCCTACGACGAGGTCGACTTCGACGTCGTCGTCGGCACCTACGGCGACTGCTTCGACCGCTATGCGATCCGGCTCAACGAGATCCGCGAGTCGATCAAGATCCTGCGTCAGTGCATCGAGCGGATGCCGGCGGGCGACTACCGCTTGCAGGACAAGAAGGTCACGCCGCCACCGCGCGCCCGCATCGACGAGTCGATGGAAGCACTGATCCACCACTTCAAGATCTTCACCGAGGGCTTCAAGGTCCCCGAGGGCGAGGCCTACGCGGCCATCGAGTCTCCCCGTGGCGAGCTCGGCTGCTACATCGTGTCCGACGGCTCCTCGAAGCCGTACCGCATGCACATCCGAGGCCCGAGCTTCGTGAACCTCCAGGTCCTGCCCCACCTGATGCGCGGCGGCCTGCTCGCCGATGCCGTCGCCATCATCTCGTCGGTCGACCCGATCATGGGCGAGGTGGATCGCTGACATGAGCCGCTTCTCCCCCGACAACCTCAGGACAGCGCTCGAGATCTTGTCGCGCTACCCGCGGGCCAAGAGCGCGACGATCCCGTTGCTGCACCTCGCCCAGGAGCAGGACGGCTGGGTCACCGACGACGCCATGGCGCACATCGCCGAGCTCACCGGCACCACGCCGGCCCAGGTCCTCGGCACGTGCTCGTTCTACGAGATGTTCAAGCGCGAGCCCGTCGGCACGTACCTCGTCAACGTGTGCACCAACATCTCCTGCCAGATCATGGGAGGCGAGGAGTTGCTGCACCACGCCGAGCAGACCCTGGGGATCAAGGCCGGCAGCACCACCCCCGACGGCACCTTCACCCTCGAGGACGTCGAGTGCATCGCCGCATGCACCGAAGCGCCCTGTCTCCAGGTGAACTACCGCTACCGCCACAAGATCACCCTCGCCGAGTTCGATGCCCTCGTCGACGACCTCCGCGCCGGCAAGCTCACCGACGAGATCCCCGCCCACGGCACCCTCGCCCGGATCCGCCAGCACATCCCCGCCGACCGGGCCGCCGGCAACGCCGACCCGGCGGGCGCGCCCGAACCGGTGTGGCTCGCCGCCACCGCCCCCGATGCCGAAGGGGCCTCGAGCTGATGGCCGTCACGGACGCACCCAAGATCATCTCCAGCCGGTTCGGCTACACCGACTCCCACACGCTCGAGCGCTACGTCGCCACCGGCGGGTACAAGGGTCTCGAGGCGGCCCTGGCCAAGAAGCCGGCCGACGTCGTCGAAGAGGTCAAGACCGCGTCGCTGCTCGGGCGCGGTGGCGCCGGCTTCCCTGCCGGCGTCAAGTGGGGCTTCTGCCCACCTGGGGTCTTCCCTCGCTACCTCGTGGTCAACGGCGACGAATCCGAGCCGGGCACCTACAAGGACCGGCTCCTCATGGAGAAGGACCCCCACCAGCTCATCGAGGGCGTCCTCATCGCGTGCTACGCCGTCGGCTGCGCGCAGGCGTTCCTGTACGTCCGCGGCGAGATGGCCCTGGCCCAGGAGCGCATCGCCCAGGCCCTCAACGACGCGTACGCCGCCGGCCACATCGGCAAGAACATCCATGGCTCCGACTTCTCCGTCGACATCGTCTTGCACTGGGGTGCCGGCGCCTACATCGTGGGCGAGGAGACGGGCCTGATCGAGAGCCTGGAGGGCAACCGCGGGTTGCCGCGCCTCAAGCCGCCGTTCTTCCCGGCCGCCAAGGGCCTGTACCTCCAGCCCACGATCGTGAACAACGTCGAGACGCTGGCCAACCTCCCGTGGATCGTCACCAACGGCGGCGCGGCGTTCGCGGCGCTCGGCGCCGAGAACTCCAAGGGCATGCGCATGTTCGCGGTGTCCGGTCACGTGAAGAACCCGGGCGTGTTCGAAGTCGAGTTCGGCGTCACCACGTTCCGCGATCTGCTCTACGCGCCGGTCTACGGCGGCGGCATCCGTGGCGGCAAGCAGCTCAAGGCCTTCATCCCCGGGGGCGCGTCGGCCCCATGGCTGTACCCCGAGCACCTCGACGTCCCGCTCGAAGCGGGCACGGTCGGCAAGCTCGGCACGATGCTCGGCTCCGGAGCCATCGTCGTGTTCGACGAGGACACGGACATGGTCAAGGCCTGCCTGCGGCTCGTGCGGTTCTTCGCACGGGAGTCCTGCGGCAAGTGCACGCCGTGCCGCGAGGGCACGACGTGGCTGGAGAAGATCCTGGAACGCATCGTCGACGGCCACGGCCGCCCCGAGGACCTCGACCTCCTCCTCGACGTGTGCGACAACATCTCGGTCGGGATGAACTGGCCGCCGAAGCAGACCACGATCTGCCCGCTCGGCCAGAGCGCCACCACGCCCGTCGCCTCGGCGATCATGCGATTCCAGGACGAGTTCGAGGCCTACATCGGCGCTCCCTCGGAGATCACCGTCGAGGTCAAGGGTCCCGCCTTCACCCGGCCGCCGGAACACGTACTGGAGGCCGCTCGTGACTGACGCACCCGTCGAGACCTCCGTCTCGATCACCGTCGACGGCAAGCAGATCGATGCCCGCAAGGGCGAGCTCGTCATCGACGCCGCCGAGCGCAACGGCGTCTACATCCCGCGCTTCTGCTACCACCACCGCATGGAGCCGGTCGGCATGTGCCGGATGTGCCTCGTGGAGGTCGACACCGGTCGGGGTCCCGCCCTCCAGCCGAGCTGCATGCTCACGGTGGCGCCCGACATGGTCGTGGAGACCGAGTCGCCAGTGGCCAAGAAGGCCCAGGACGGCATCCTCGAGTTCCTCCTGATCAACCACCCGCTCGACTGCCCGGTGTGCGACAAGGGCGGCGAGTGCCCCCTCCAGGACCACACCATCTCCTTCGGCCCCGGCGAGAGCCGGTTCGTCGAGGAGAAGCGGCACTTCGAGAAGCCGATCGCGATCTCCGACAACGTGTTCCTCGACCGCGAGCGCTGCATCCTCTGCGATCGCTGCACGCGCTTCGCCAAGGACGTCGCCGGCGACGCACTGATCAGCTTCCAGGACCGGGGCAACGGCACCCAGGTCAACACGTTCCCGGATCACCCGTTCGCCTCGTACTTCTCCGGCAACACGGTGCAGATCTGCCCGGTCGGCGCCCTCACGGCCAGGCCCTACCGGTTCAAGGCCCGCCCCTGGGACCTCGATGTCGTCGAGAGCACCTGCCAGGGCTGCTCGGTCGGGTGTCGCATCGTGATCGACAGCTCACGCAACGAGGTGCTCCGCTACAACGGCGTCGACTCCGATCCCGTCAACTGGAGCTGGCTCTGCGACAAGGGTCGTTTCGGCTTCGAGGCCGTCGGTTCGCCCGATCGCTTGGCCGCCCCGCTCGTCAAGGGCGCCGACGGCGAGCTCGTCGAGACCCGCTGGGCCGACGCCCTCGGCGCCGCAGCCAAGGCCATCAAGGCCGGGCTCGACCGCAACGGTCCGGGCGGCGTCGCCGTGCTCGGCGGCGCCCGGCTGACGAACGAGTCCGCCTACGCATGGGCCAAGCTCGCCAAGGGCGTCATCGGGACCG
>JAOBWM010000093.1 GCA_025463365.1 Acidimicrobiales bacterium | reverse complement strand
ACGGGGTGCGGGGCGCCCGCTGGCGCGGCTCATGGCGCGGCAGCGATCAGGCGCTCGGTCTCCTCCCAGAGCCAGCGCGCCTCGGCAGGGTTGCGGGCCCGACGCGACGGCTTCCACCGGCGGCGATGGGACCAGTAGCCACCGGTCTGGCCTGCGATCTCGGGGTCCGTCGACGAGGCGAGCAGGATCGATGTCCTCGCACCCGTCTTGGGCGACTGCAGGACGAATCGGCCGAACACCTTGATGAACCAGCCCATGAGACCGGCATCGCCGTCGCCGCCGAAGTGGCTGTTGATCGCACCGGGGTGCACGCAGTTCACGGTGACGCCCGTTCCCTCGAGGCGCCGGGCCAGCTGCAGGCCGAACAGGGTGTTGGCGAGCTTGGACTGCGCGTAGCGGTTGAACCCCTTGAAGCTGCCGGTGGCGTCGAGGTCGGACCGGTCGAGGCCGCCGATCGCGGTGCGGTGCGCGAACGACGAGAGCACGACGATCCTCGCCGGCGCGCTCGCGACGAGGCGCTCGCGCAGCAGGTCGGTCAGCAGGAAGTGCCCGACGTGGTTGACGCCGAACATCATCTCGAACCCCTCCTCGGTCTCTTGGCGCGAGTCGACGATGAGCCCGGCGTTGTTCACCAGGACGTCGAGTCGAGGGTGCCGATCGAGCAGCCAGCCGGCGAACGCCCGGATCGACGCGAAGGAGGCGAGATCGAGGTCGCCCAGCTCCACGAGGTCGCTCCCCGACCGACGTCGGACGTCGGCGAGGGCCGCCTCGCCCTTGGCCCGGTCGCGGGCCGTGATCACCACCGTGGCGCCCATGGAGGCCAGGCCGACCGCCGTCTCCTTGCCAATGCCCGTGTTCGCACCGGTCACCACGATCACCTTGCCGGTGAGGTCCGGCTGCACCTGGGTCTGCACGCCGCGCAGTCTGGCACCCGCCCCCTTCGCTCCCCCCAACTACGGTCGGCGGCCGTGAGCGAGGACGAGGTCACCGGCCCGGTCCGGATCATGCGCATCGGGCGGCCCGAACGGCGCAACGCGGTCGACTCGGCCACCGCGGCCCGGCTCCACGACGAGTTCGTGGCCTTCGACGCCGACCCCACGGCCAAGGTGGCGATCCTGACCGGCGACGAGCAGGCGTTCTGCGCCGGCGCGGACCTCCAGGACCTACCCGTCCTGCGCGACAGCGGGCCGATGGGCCCGACCCGGCTGGCATTGGCCAAGCCGGTCATCGCCGCGGTCGAGGGGTGGTGCGTGGCCGGCGGCGTGGAGCTGGCCGCGTGGTGCGACCTGCGAGTCGCCGGCGCCACGGCCACGTTCGGCTGCCTCGAACGACGGTGGGGCGTGCCGCTGATCGACGGCGGGACGGTCCGGCTCCCGAGGATCGTCGGCCTGGGTCGGGCCATGGACCTCATGTTGACCGGGCGCCGCTTCGACGCGGTCGAGGCCGAACGCATCGGCTTCGTCAACCGGATCGTGCCGGCGGGCACCGCCCTGGCCGCGGCCGTCGAGCTGGCCGAGGGCATCGCCGCCTCACCGTGGCCGGCCGTCGTGCACGACCGGCTGTCGGCGTACGAGAGCTACGGGCTGTCCACCGAGGATGCGCTCGCCAACGAGGACCGCCACGGCCGCGAGGTCATCTTCGATCCCGGCTTCGCCGACGGCGTCGCCGGCTTCCTGGAAGACCAGGCCCGCCGCAAGGCAGCCGAGGGTCGCGGGTGAGCGGCTCGGACGACGGGCCGACCGACGCGGGTGGCGCGCCGCTGGTGCAGGAGACGATCACGTGCATCGACTGCGGTGGCGTGGCCCACCTCATGAGCAGGCCCGACGACACCGGCCGCTTCTGGCCCGGCGACCTGATCGTCTACCGGTGCGAGGACTGCATGGACCGCTGGGACCTCATCGTCCCCGACGAGGGCGACGGAAGCGACGGCCGCCCCGACTGGTAGGTGAGCCCGACTGGTAGGTGGGCCGACCGATCAGACGTCGATCAGACGCCGTTCTTGTGGACCTTGTCCACCGCGATCTGGAGGATGACGCGACCACCCGGGCCGATCGGGGCCGCGTAGGGACCACCGAGGTACTTCTGGGCGAGCGAGTCGATGTCGGCGCGGGCCTCGTCTCCGACGATGGTGTTGACCACCCGGCCCCGGGCCTCGACGTACTGGTAGGGGTTGTCGGCGCTCAACACCGTGACGGTGACGCGCGGGTCACGCTCGACGTTGCGGAACTTCTGCCGGCCGACCTCGGTGTTGATCAGCACGTGGTCGTCGTCGGCATGGACCCACATGACCTGGGTCTGAGGCTGGCCATCGGGCATCAGCGTCGTGAGGGCGGCAAAGTTCTTGGCCATGGCCATGGCCTTGAGGTCTGCGTCGATCGTCATGAGCAGGCACGGTACCGAGCCAGATCCGCGGAGCCGACCCGCCATCGGGAGTAGACCAACCAGGAGCGGCAGGCACGGAGCGAGGCGCAGATGTTCCACCGGAGACACGAGGACGACGGGGACTCGGGCCCGTCCACGGTCGGCGACGAGACGACCGACGAGACGACCGACGAGACGACCGACGAGGTCGTCGAGCTGCAGCTCGACGTGGATCAGTTCACGATCGACATCATCGTGGCCCGGTTGGCCAGCGAAGGCGTCCAGGTCCTCCAGAGCTCGATGGCGCACCTCCTTCCGATGCCCGGCTTCAGCGCCGCCCGGTTCCGTCGCCCGTCCACGATCGCGTTTCGCCGCGCTGATGCCGACGCCGTCGACGCCGCGCTGCGCGACGCCGATCTCCTCTGATCCACCGACCGGCCTCGAAGGAGCCGGAGGTCGTGGTCCGCACGACCGACGGCGACGCGGTGGCGCCACGGTTCGCAAGGCCGGAGTGATCGGACGGTCGTACCCTCCGGGGATGCGCTTCAGCTTCTGGATCAACGCCCAACTGCCATGGGACGAGGTGCTCGACCTCGCCACGCACGCCGAAGCCGGCGGGTGGCACGGCGTGTGGATCGCCGACCACTTCATGCCCAACGACGACGACGCGCTCGACCAACCCGTGGGCGAGTGCTTCTCGCTCCTCGCCGCGCTGGCGGCCGCCGTCCCCCGCGTGCGGCTCGGCTCGCTGGTGGCCGGCAACACCTACCGCCACCCGGCCGTGCTGACGAAGGCCGCGGCGACCATCGACCAGATCTCGGGCGGCCGGTTCGTCCTCGGGCTCGGGGCGGGATGGCAGCAGAACGAGCACGACCGCTACGGCATCCCACTGGGCTCGGTGTCGGAGCGCATCGCCTGGTTCGAGGAGGCGTGCGAGGTCGTGACCAGCCTCCGGGATCAAGACCGCACCACGGTCACCGGCCAGCGCTACCAGCTGACCGATGCACCCCTGGTGCCCAAGCCGACCGGACCCTTGCCGCTGCTCATCGGGTCGAGCGGCCAGCAGAAGATGGCGGCGATCGTCGCCCGATACGCCGACGAGTGGAACACGTGGAGCACACCGTCGCTCTGGCGCGAGAAGCGCGTCGGCTACGACCGGGCCTTCGACGAGATCAGCCGTGACCCCGCCTCGCTGCACCGCTCCACCCAGGCCCTCGTGCTGCTCGGCCCGAAGGCCAAGGCCAAGGCCGAGGAGCTGGCGGCCATCCGACCCGCGATCGGCGGCACCGCCCCCGAGCTGATCGACACGATCGGCGAGTGGGCGGAGGCGGGCCTCGACGAGCTCATCGTCCCGAGCTTCACGTTCGGCACGGTCGACAAGGCCAAGGACGCCATGGACCAGCTGATCACCGAGGTCGCACCCGCGTTCGCGTGAGCGCCCGGGCCGTGTCAGTTCCCGACGAACAGCACCCCGATGAGCACCAGCACGACCAGCACGCTCAGGATCAAGGTGTTGATGCGGATCTGGTCGATCTGCCACTCCAGCCGCTCGGCGCGATCCTCGGAGTTCCGGTTCGGTTTGATGTTCCCCATGCGCGGCACCGTACGCCCGGGCGGTCGCGTCCGAAGGGACCTACGACTTCAGCAGGTTGTCGGCTTCGTCGTCGCCGAGGAAGAGGGCGATCTCGTCGCGCAGGGCGGGATGGCCAGACAGGTCGGGGTCGGCGTCCACGAGCTCGAACGCGACCTCGCGGGCCCGCTCGACCCACGTCTTGTCGCGGCGCAACGACGCCAGCCTGAGGTCGTTTCGACCCTTCTGGCGGGTGTCCATCAACGTGCCCTCCCCCCGAAGCTCGAGGTCGACCTCAGCCAGCTCGAAGCCGTCGGTCGTGCGCACCATCGCCTCGAGGCGGGCCTCGCCGTCGGACGTGTTGCCGGCCCCGACCAACCAGCACGATGACTCGGCTGCGCCACGACCGACCCGTCCGCGGAGCTGGTGCAGCTGGGCGAGCCCGAACCGGTCCGCATCGAGGATGACCATCACCGTGGCGTTGGGGACGTCGACACCGACCTCGATCACCGTGGTGGCCACGAGGACGTCGAGCTGGCCCGAGCGGAAGGCGTGCATGACGGCCTCCTTGTCCGCACCGGCCATCCGGCCGTGCAACAAGCCGAGGTGCAGCCCCGCGAGGTTGTCGAGCTGCAACCGCTCGAACGTCTCCTCGGCCGATCGGGCCTCGAGCTTCTCGGATTCCTCCACCAGCGGGCAGACCACGTAGGCCTGACGGCCCGCGGCCACTTCCGATCGGACGTGCGCCCACACCGGTGCCTCGGCCTCCGGATCCTCCTCACCCGCCACGGTCTGGACCCAGCGGGTCTCGATCGGGGTGCGGCCGGGCGGCAGCTCGTCGAGGACGGAGACGTCGAGGTCGCCGTAGACGGTCATGGCGGCGGTGCGCGGGATGGGCGTGGCGGTCATCACGAGCACGTCGGGCGTGGCGCCGTCGGCACCCTTGGCCCGCAGCGCGGCGCGCTGCTCGACGCCGAAGCGGTGCTGCTCGTCGATCACGATCACGCCGAGCGACCGGAACGCGACCGCGTCCTCGATGAGCGCGTGGGTCCCGATCAGCAGATCGACCGAGCCGTCGAGCAGGGCCTCGGCGAGCCTGCGCCGACCCGCCGCGGTCGTCCGGTTCGTGAGCAGCTCCACCCGCAGGGGCCGCTCGGCGGCTGCGCCTTCGAAGAGCGACCCTTCGTCGGGGTCGCCCGCCACGGTGAGTCCAGCGAGCAGCTCTCGGATCCCGAGGAAGTGCTGTTCGGCCAGTACCTCGGTGGGTGCCATGAGCGCCCCTTGGTGCCCGCCCTGGACTGCGGTGAGCAGCGCGGAGACGGCGACCACCGTCTTGCCCGACCCGACGTCGCCCTGCAGCAGGCGGTGCATGGGATGGGGTCCGCCGAGATCAGCGACGATGGTGGCGATGGCCTGCTCCTGGGCGCTGGTGAGCGGGAACCCCAGCGCCTCGTGGAAGCGGTGGACGAGCCTGCCCGACGTGTCGTGGACGATGCCGCGGGCGGTGCGCTCCAACTGCCGCTTGCGGAGCACGAGCGCCAGCTGCACCCGCAGCAACTCATCGAACACGAGCCGGCGGCGGGCCACCTCGATGTCCGCCCAGGCGTCAGGTGCGTGGTAGCGCCACAGCGCGGCCTGCCGGTCCTCGAGCCCGAGCCGGCGGCGCAGATCCTCATCCAGGGGCTCGGCGATCGTCCGGGCGAGCGTCTTGTCGAGCGCCACCTTCACCCACTCGGCGATCTCCTCCGACTTGAGCTTGAGCTTCTCGCTCTGCGGATAGAGCGAGATCACGCGCCCCGTCTGGTTGCCGACGAGGTCGACGACCGGGCTGTTCATCTGGCGCTTGCCGTTGAAGGAGTCGACCTTGCCGAAGAACACCGCCTCGGTCCCCACCGACAGCTGGCGGTGCCGGAAGGGCTGGTTGAAGAACGACACCTCGAGGTACCCGCGCCCGTCGGTGATGTCGACCTTCACGAGGTTCTTCCCCGTGCGCGTGCGGATCTGGCTGCTGTGCACGACCTTGCCGACGACCATGGCCTCGTCACCTGGCACGAGGTCCCGGATCGCCAGCTGGCGGGACCGATCGATGTGGCGGCGGGGGTAGTACGACAGCAGGTCGAGCACGTTGTGCACCCCGAGCGACCCGAGGGCGGCGATCTTCTTCGGCTTCGTGCGCAGCGCGGTGATGGCGTCGAGCGGGAACCCCGCCAGATCGGCATAGGTGAGCGGTCCGTCGGGCACGGGCCGAGGATACGAGGCGCCTACTCGAGCCCGAGGAAGTAGGGGTACAGCGGCTGGCCGCCGTGGTGGATCTCCGCACTGACGTCGGGGTGCTGCTCGCTCAGCCATTCGGTGATGCGACGGGTGTCGCCGGCGGTGGCGCCCTCGCCCTCGATCAGGGTGACGATCTCGTGTTCCTCGGCGAGGAGCTCGGCGAGCAGGCCGATGGCGGCGTCGGCCACGCTGGGGGCGACGGCACGGATCCCGTGGCGGGCGATCCCGAGGTAGTCGCCCTCGGCGATGGGCCCGACCTCGCAGGTCGACGCCCGGACGGCGCGGGTGACCTCGCCTGCCACCACGTTGGCCGCCGACTCGGCCATCTCGGCGGCGTTCTCGTCGCTCGGCGCGTCAGGGTCGTACGCGAGCAGGGCGGCGAACCCCTCGGGGATGCCGCGGGTGGGCACGACGCGCACGGTCTTGGTGGTGGTGGCATCCACCTCTTCGGCCACCGCGATGATGTTCTTGTTGTTCGGGAGGATGACCACCTCGTCCGCGGGGGCCGCCTCCACCGCCTCGAGCAGCTGCGAGGTCGAGGGGTTCATCGACTGGCCCCCAGTGAGCACCTGCTGCACGCCGAGCGAGTGGAAGATCCGGCGGATGCCGTCCCCGGTCGCGACGGCCACCACCGCCGTCGTCACCCGGTGCTGCGGCGCTTCCACCTCGGGGTGCTCCCCCGCCTCGCGCACCCAGCGCTCTTCCTCGACCTCGTCGAGCAGGTCCGTGACGCGGATGCGCGACGGCTTGCCGATCTCGATCGCGGCCTCGACGGCCGGGCCGATGTCGTCGGTGTGGATGTGGCAGTTCCACAGGCCCTCGCCCCCCACGACCACGATGGAATCGCCGAGCCCGGTCCAGACGTCCTTGAAGCCCGGGATCGCCGCGTCCGGCGCCTCGAGGATGTACATGACCTCGTAGCGCAGGTCCGCGATGCCCCCGCCGGCATGGCCGTGGTCGTGCTCGGTGCCGCCGGCCGCGCCCACCTCCACGAGGATCTTGTCGGCCTCGGCCTCGGTGACCGACGCCTCGGGCAGCGGGCGACCGTCGACCACCGTGAGGAAGGCGTCGATCAGCAGGAGGAGGCCGGCCCCGCCGGCGTCGACGACCCCTGCGGCGGCCAGCTCGGGGAGCAGCTCGGGGGTGCGGGCCAGCGAGGCGTGCCCCTCGACGCGTGCCCGGTCGAGGACCTCGACGAGGGACCCCCCTGCCGCGGCGGCGGCGACCGCGCCGTCGGCGGCCTCGCGCACGACCGTCAGGATCGTGCCCTCCTTGGGGTCACCGACGGCCTCGTAGGCGCCCTTGGCGGCGACCTCGAGAGCGGCCGACACGATGGCCGCGTCGAGCTCGCTGCTCCCCGACGCCGCCACCGACTCGGTGAAGCCCCGGAGGATCTTGCAGAGGATGAGGCCGCTGTTGCCACGGGCGCCCATCAGCGCGCCCTGGCCGATGGCCTTGCACGTGGCCGCGAGCTCGCGGTCCGCGCCGTCGAGGGTCTCGACCACGAACTCGACCGTGCCGGTCATGTTCGACCCGGTGTCCCCGTCGGGCACCGGGTACACGTTGAGGCGGTTGATCCCCTCCCGGTGGGCGCGCAGCGCATCCCGGAAGCCGATGATCACCCGGCGGAGGTCGTCGGCATCCAACCGTTCGAGGACCGTCATGGCGGCGCAGCCTACTGACCGTGTCGCACGCGCTCGGAAGCCACCTCGACCGGGCCGAACCGGTCGTCAGCTTGTGATGCGACATCCGTGGGCCGTAGCCTCGCACGTCGGCTCAGGAACGAGCCGGATGGACGAGACCTGGAGCGCAGTGATGGCAACGACGTGTGACGTTTGCGGCAAGAAGCCGTCGTTCGGCATGAGCGTGAGCCACTCCCACCGTCGCACCAAGCGGCGCTGGAACCCGAACATCCAGCAGGTCCGCGCCGTCGTCGCGCCGGGCACCATCCGCCGGGTCGACGTGTGCACGGGCTGCCTCAAGGCCGGCAAGGTCACCAAGGCCAGTCGGTTCAAGGCCGCCGCCAAGTAGCTCTGCCGCCGGCGCCTGCGGGCACCGGTCTGCTCGTCGCCCCTCGCGAACCTGGTTCGGACATGCCGGCCTCGCCGCGTCCACCCATCGCGAGGAATGATGCTGCTTCCGATGACGATCGCCAGATCAGATCACGCACATGTCGGATTGATATGGCGCGCGCCTGTCGTCCATGTGGTCCCTCACAAGGCGGCCAACTACAGTGCCTCCACCGCATCCACAGGTGGAAGGTCGTTGTCGTGCAAGGTGTGATCAAGTCGTACGACCCGGGAACGGGCGACGGGATCATCCTCTGCGACACGGACCTGGC
>JAOBWM010000090.1 GCA_025463365.1 Acidimicrobiales bacterium | reverse complement strand
AGGATTCCGCGTGACCCCCAGCCCGAGCCCAGGCCCGACGAGCCCGAGCCCAACGAGCCCCAGCCCCGCGAGCCCGAGCCCCGGCTCCGACCAGACCACCCCCGTTCTGAGCGGCCAGCGACGCACCCACGCGACCCAGAGCGCTCAGAACGGGGAACGGTCCGGCGGGCCGGCACCGACCGCGACACCGACACCGACACCAGCCACGACGGCCACGACGGCCACGACGGCCACGGCCACGACGAGGCTGCGGCGGTCGGGCGCGGGCGCGGCGGTCACCGCGGCGGGCAAGCGGGCCCTTCGGACCATCGGGATGGCCACCGCGGGCCACCGGCCCGGGCCGGACCTGCTCGTGGTGGGCGCCAAGCGCGGCGGCACCACCAGCCTCTGGCGCTACCTCGACGAGCACCCGGGGATGCTCCCGACGTTCCCGAAGGCCGAGAAGATCAAGGGCACCTACTTCTTCGACGAGCGGTGGAGCGAGGGCGAGCGCTGGTACCGGTCCCACTTCCCCACTGCGGCACGCCGGACGCAGGCGGCCAAGCACCTCGGCTACGCCCCGGCCACGTTCGAGGCCAGCCCTTACTACTTGTTCCACCCGCACGCCCCGGCCCGGGCCAAGCAGGTGGTGCCCGATGCGCTCATCGTCGCCATCCTCCGGGACCCGGTCGAGCGGGCCTTCTCGCACTGGAAGGAACGGCGGAACCACACCGAGGACCTGTCGTTCGTCGATGCCCTCGCCGCCGAGGAGGAGCGCACCGCGGGCGAGGAGTCCCGGATGGTGGCCGACCCGTCGATCACCTCGTTCGCCCACCGCCACCAGACCTACGTCGCCCAGAGCCGCTACGCCCCGATGCTCGAGCGATGGATCGACGCGTTCGGGCCACGCCAGGTGATCGTGCTCGCGGCCGAGGAGTTCTACGCGGACCCGCAGGTCCTGTGCGACGACATCACCGATCGCCTCGGCCTTCCGCAGCGTGACCTGGGCACGCCCGAACCTTTCAACGCCGAGCCAAGTGCCGACATGGATGGTGCGGTTCGCCAGCAGCTCACCGAGCGGTTGTCGGCCGACATCGAAGCGGTCGAGCTCCTGCTCGGTCGCTCGATGCCGTGGTCACGCTGAACCCCTGGGTCCGGCCGGCCGCCGCCCTGCGTGGGATCACCACACAGCGTCATAATTTTGGCCTACTTGTCACGCTTCGTGGTACCCGGTACATTCGTCACGCATCGTGAGGTGACGCCGGTAGCAGCACGGACTGCGTTCGAGCCGGCGTCGGGAGGGGAAGTTGCAGATGAAGGCTGGACGCCAGCGGAACCGGATGATGGCTGCGGTCGCGATCCTCGCCGTGGCCGCGGCGATCCCCGCGGTGAACGCGGTGCGCGACAACGCGGCGCACGCGGCCGGCGCCCTCAGCGGCGACGGCACCAGCTCGGCCACCGCCGGCGCCTCCTGCTGGGGCATCAAGCAGCAGTACCCCGCCAGTGCGACGGGCACCTTCTGGCTGAACACCCTGGGCCTCGAGCGCCCGACCCAGTTCTTCTGCGACATGACGACGGACGGCGGCGGCTGGGTGCTGGTCGGCCGCGGCCGCCAGGGCTGGACCTTCAATCCGTCCGGCCAGGGCAGCGCCACGACTGTGCGCACCACGACCGACGGCACCGGCGCCTTCTCCCCCGCGGCCCTCAGCACCGACACGATCAGCGGGCTCCTCGACGGGACCGCGGTGAAGGACCTGCCCGACGGGATCCGCGTCGAGCGAGCCACCAACACGTCCGGCTCCAGCCGCCAGGACTACCGCCTCTTCATGACGACCTCGGCGTGGACGTGGAGCTTCCACGCCGGCCAGCTGCTGAGCAAGGTCGTGATCGGAAACAAGACCTACAGCGGCAGCAACACCCAGGACACCGCCGCTTCCGTCCCCGGGCAGAACACCAACGGCCTGAGCTCCAAGCAGGGCACCGACCGGCTGTTCACGATGGCCTGGACGAACCACGCCAACCTCAAGGGCTTCTCGCTCGGCTCCGGGGTCAACGGCGGCAGCAGCTCCTCCTCCAACTTCTTGTGGACGTCGAGCAACGAGGGCAGCCCGATCCCGTTCGCCCGGGTCTGGATCCGCCCGAGGATCGCCAACGACGCCGCCGGATTCACCCCCATCCCGTCGTCGGGCTACACCGCGCAGCCCAAGCCCGTGGAGCTCAAGTCGAAGTCCGAGGTCGCGCCGTTCGGCGTCGTCGGGCTCGACCACACCGGCGAGACCAGCAACGAGCCGTACAACACCAACGTCCTCTCGATGCGGGCCATCGGCAACACGATGTTCGTCGGCGGCCGCTTCACGGGCGTGCAGCAGGGCCCCTCGTCGTCGCCCGTCACGCAGAAGTACCTGGCGTCGTTCGACCTCGCCGGCAACTGGGACTCGGGCTTCCGACCCACGCTCGACGGCCGGGTGTTCGACATGGTCGCGGCGCCCGACGGCAACCTCGTCATCGCCGGCGACTTCACCAACGTGAACGGCACCCCCGACACGGCCGGCATCGCCAAGCTCGACCCCACGACCGGCGCGGTCGTCGCGGGCTTCAAGGCCAACGTGACCAAGCCCGACGGCACCCGGGCCATCGTGCGCTCGCTCGCTGAGGCCGACGGCTGGATCTACGCCGCCGGCGTCTTCAACCGCTACACGGGCGGCACCTGGAACGTGCAGACGGTCTCCTCCGCGATCAGCCTGCGCAACACCGACGGCTCCCCCGGCACCTGGCGGCCCCGCCTCCCCGCCCGGGCGGTACGGCTGCGGGTCACCAAGGACAAGACGAAGGTCCTCCTCGCCGGCTACTTCTCCAACATCAACGGCGACACGAACATGGGCTACTTCGGCATCACCGACATCGCGACCGGTGCTCCGTCCCCGGGCATCGGCGCCTGGACGCCGTCGGGTGGTGCCAAGGCCACCTACCAGCAGGCCGTCGCCGACCTCGGTGACGGGCGCTACCTCGTGGGGGGATCCGAGCACGACTTCCAGCTGTGGAACAGCAGCCGGACCCAGCTGATCGACTCGACGATCACCAAGCAGGGCGGCGACACCCAGGCGATCGAGCTGGCCAACGGCAAGGCGTACTTCTCCTGCCACTGCGCCAACTGGGTCTACGAGGGCACCAACAACTGGACCGCCCCGCAAGGCTTCCGGGCCGTCGAGCAGATCAACCTGGTGGCCGCCGTCGACCAGAGCACGTTCGCCTACGACACCAACTGGTACCCCGCGGGCCTCAAGGGCAGCGTCGGTGAAGGCGTGTGGGCCATCGAGCCCGCAGCCGACGGATGCCTGTGGGTGGGCGGCGACCTCGTGAAGGGCGCCTACTCCGGCAACGCCGCCACCGACTGGCTCGGCGGCTTCGCCCGCTTCTGCCAGGAGGACGCGACCGCGCCCACCGCCCCGAGCAGCCTCAAGGCCAGCCTCTCGGGCAACACGGTGAGCCTCTCGTGGGCGGGGTCCTCCGACGCCAGCGGCACCGTCTCCTACGACGTCTACCGCAACGACCGGGTCATCGCCACGGTGTGGGGCACGTCCTTCTCGGACCCCGAGCTCGTCGGGAGTGCCCGCTACACCGTCCGTGCCAGCGATGCCCGCGGCAACCGCTCGGCCAGCCCGGCACCCATCGCCGTCAACGGCCCGGCGCCCAAGATCGCCACCGTCCTCGCCTTCGGCAGCACCTGGAAGTACAACGACGACGGCTCGGACCAAGGCACCGCTTGGCGGGGCACGACGTTCGCCGACTCCGCCTGGAGCTCCGGCAAGGGCCAGCTCGGCTGGGGCGTCACCAGCGTCACCAACGCCACCACGCTCGGCCCTGTGCACCCCATCACCGCCTACTTCCGCTCCAGCTTCTCGGTGGCCGACCCCACCCAGGCGAAGACGTTGAACCTGCGCACCAAGGTGTTCGCCGGCTCGGTCGTCTACGTCAACGGCGTCGAGGTCAGCCGGTACAACATGCCGAGCGGCGCCATCTCCTCGACCACGGTGGCAGCCGGATACCTCACCACGGCCGAGGAGTCGGCCATCGGCTCGGTCATCATCCCCGGTTCGCTCCTGAAGGCCGGCGCCAACACGATCGCGGTGGAGGTCCACAGCAACAAGGCCGGGGCGACCCGCTCGTGGTTCGACCTCGAGGCCACCACCTACGGCACCGGTGCCGACACCGCGCCGCCGACCGCCCCCTCGCTGACCGCCACGGTCATCCACCCGAACGTGAACCTCTCGTGGACCCCGTCGACCGACGAGAACGCGCTCGGTGGCTACCTCGTCGCCCGTGACGGCCAGCCCTACGCGGTCGCCGCGCCCGACGCATCGTCCTACGTGGACGGGAGCGTCGACACGGCCACGAGCCACACGTACCAGGTGACCGCGTTCGACAACACCGGCAACAAGCAGGGCTCGAACGTGGTGACGCTCGCGCCGGCCGCCGACCCGAACCTGCTCACCTACGGCTCCACCTGGAAGTGGACCTTCCCCGCGGCCGGGCTCGCCGACGGCTGGCAGGGCGTCGGGTTCGACGACAGCACCTGGGCCACCGGGAGCGCCGAGCTCGGGTTCGGGGACGGCGACGAGAAGACGATCATCACCACCGCGGCCGCTCCCCGACCGATCACCGCCTACTTCCGGGCCACGGTCACGATCACCAACCCCGCGTTGTTCCAGTCGATCCTGGCCGACCTCATCCGCGACGATGGCGCCGTGATCTACGTGAACGGCGTCGAGGTCGGCCGCGACAACATGCCGGCCGGTCCCGTCACAGGCTCGACCGTCGCGCCCGTCGCGCTCACCACGCGAGCTCAGGAGACGATGCCGGCGAGCATCTCGATCCCGGCCTCGGCGTTCCACGCCGGTGCCAACACGATCGCCGTGGAGGTCCACGGGACCGACAAGTACACCGGCGATCTCAGCTTCGACCTTCGGCTCACCGGGAAGCCGTAGGGCAACTGATCGGTGGTGCGGCGGCGCTCTTCGGGGGGAGTAGCGCTGTCGCACCACCATCCACGTCACGCCCGGGGAGGGCATGGAGGCAATGGCAGTGGGAGCACGGATGAGGCGGGCGACCGCGGGCATGGCGACGGTCACGTTCCTCGTGGTGATGACGGCATGCCAGCCGGTGCCCGGTCCTGCGCACGACCCGTACGGCCCCACCTCGACTACGTCCGCGACCGGACCGACGGCCGGCGACGGGACCACCGCCCCGACTGCGGGCGTGTCGTGTTGGGGCATCAAGCGCGACCACCCCACGTCGGCCAGTGGGACCTACTGGCTGTACACGCCGGCCATGGACCGGCCCGCCCCGTTCTTCTGCGACATGACCACCGAGGGCGGCGGCTGGGTGCTCGTGGCGCGAGGCCGCGACGGTTGGACGTTCAACCCCAGCGGCCAGAGATCGGCCGCGGCCGTGCGCTCGCCGATCAGCGGCTCGGCAGCCTTCGCCCCGGCGGCTCTCGACATCCCGACGGTCGACGCGCTCGTCAACCAGGCCGACGTGAGCGCGCTGTCCGATGGCATCCGCATCGAACGGGCGACCAACGCCGCGGGTTCGACCAAGCAGCAGTTCACGATGTTCCCGAAGTTCACGTCCTGGACGTGGGCGTGGCCGGCCGGGCAGCTGCTCACCAAGGCGGTGATCGACGGCACGACCTACGCAGGGTCGAACAGCAAGGACACCTACTCCGCCGTCTACGACCAGAAGACCAACGCCCTCGCCGGCGTGCAGGGCTTCCAGCGCCTGTTCACGTACCCGTGGGACGGCAACGCCGGCGTCGTCGGCTTCTCCTACGGCAAGGGCGTGTCGGGAGCGAGCTCGAGCGCCACCAACAACCTGTACCTCGCCACGTCCGGGGGCTACGCCCTCCCGTTCACCCGCGTCTGGATCCGCCCGCGCCTGTCGAACGCCACGACCGGCTTCCCCGTCGCCCCGGTCGGCGGCTTCGCTCCTGCCCCGAAGCCGTACTCGCTCAACAGCAGGTCCGAACTGGCCCCGTGGGGCGTCACCGGCGCCGACCACACCAACGAGGATCTCGTCGAGCCGTGGAACACCAACGTGCTCGTGGTCCGCTCCGGCGGCACCCGCATGTTCGTCGGCGGCCGCTTCACCGGTGTGCGCAAGGGGCCCGCCGGCGCCGTCACCACGCAGAAGTCGCTCGCCGCATTCGATCTCGACGGCAACTGGATCTCCACGTTCCGACCCACCATCGCGGGCCACGTGTGGGACCTCCTGTTCACAGCCGACGGTCGCCTGATCGTGGCCGGCGACTTCACGTCGGTGAACGGCAACACCAACGCTTCGGGGCTCGTGGCCCTGGACCCGACCACCGGCGCCGTGGTCACGACGTTCAAGGCCAGGATCCGCAACGCCAGCGGCAGCCGGTTCCGCGTCCGCGCCCTATCCATGCGCGGCAATGTGATCTACGCCGCCGGCGAGTTCAACCAGGTGACCGGCGGGACGGCCGCGGCCCTCTCGGTCCAGGGCGCCGTCAGCGTCGACGCCACCACCGGCCAGCCCGGCACCTGGCGCCCGGTCCTCGCCGGCGGTTCGGCCGTGCGCATCCGCGTCAACAACGCCGGCACCCGCGTCCTGATGGCCGGGCACTTCACGACGGTCAACGGCAGCGCTGCGATGAAGTCGTTCTCCATCACCGACATCGGCGACGGCCACAACTCCGCCGGCATCGGCGCGTGGGCCCCACCGGTCGGGGCGCTCGGCATCGACTACCAGCAAGCTGTGGTCGACCTCGGCGATCGCATGGTGGTCGGCGGTTCCCAGCACGACACCCAGCTGTGGAACCCGAACCGCACGAAGCTGCTCGACGCCGCCATCACCAAGACCGGTGGCGACGACCAAGCGATCGAGGTCTTCGGCACCCACGCCTTCGTGGGCTGCCACTGTGGCAACTGGCTCTACCAGGGAACCAACACGTACAAGGACCCGACGGGCTTTCGCTCGATCGACGCCATCAACCTCGTCGGCATGTGGGACACCACCACCTGGACCTACGACACCAGCTGGTTCCCCGCCTCGCTCCGCGGCACGCACGGAGAAGGCGTGTGGTCCGTGGAGCAGGCGAGTGACGGCTGCATGTGGGTCGGCGGCGACCTCATCCGAGGTGCCTACAGCGGCAATGCCACCGTCGACTACCTGGGCGGCTTCGCCCGCTTCTGTCCGCTGGACTCCGTGTCCCCGACGACGCCCGGCGCGTTCAAGGTCACGAGCACCGCAACGAGCCGCAAGCTCACCTGGACGGCATCCGCCGACGCCGCCGGGCCCGTGACCTACGACGTGATCAAGGACGGCAAGGTCATCTTCACCACCGGCGGCACCGCCTACACCGACGCCGCTGGAGCCGCGGGAGCCAAGTACACGGTCCGAGCCGTCGATCCGCGAGGCAACCGCTCCGCGAGCCCCACCCCGATCACCGTTTGACCCCGGCCCCTCCCCCCAGCGTGTGCGCGCCCCGACGCGCCCACCACACCAGAACGCACACACCCCGGCCCCCCCAGCGTGTGCGCGCCCCGACGCGCCCACCACACCTGAACGCACACACGCGCGGAGGCCGGTGGCGGGCGCAGACCCGGTGAACGATGCGGGGAACGGCAGCTAGCGGTAGCTGCCGACGACGGTGGCTCCCACGGCGACCGGCGCGACGTCGCACCGCGAACCGATGTCCTTGACGAAGGCTTGGAAGGCGGGCACGTCTTGGAGGGAGTCGCGGTGCTCGACGTCGTCGTGCTCGATCACGACGTGGACGAAGCTCACGCCGTCCTCCAGGCGCAAGGCCTTGTAGGTGAACCCCTCGGGCTTGCGGGCCTCGAGGTCGGCGAAGACGGCCTCGATCAGTTGCTGGTTCTCGTCGGCCCGATCGGGCTTGGCCTGGTAGCGAACGACGATCGAGGTCATGGTGGCTCCTGTCCGTGGGACCGGGAGGCCCGCAGTCATCTTGGACTCCGCCGCCCGACGCGACTCATCGGAGCTGGCCATGCGGCGTCGCCCCACGCCACCGTCGTGGTGAAGCGACGGCCGCACGGCAAGCATCGGGTGCCTTCGAGGGGCACCCGAGGCAGCGGCTCCTTGGTCGACAGATCGCGGCCGAAGCATGCCGAGGGGATGCCAAGTAGGTTGCCCGGCGGCGGGTTGCTGAGGGAGCGGCTCAGCCGGAGGGGGAACCATGCGAGGGAGATTCGCAGTCGCGCTCATGGGTGTGGCGTTGTCGGTGCTGGCCGGATGCGGGGCCTCTGCGCCCACGGTCGACGCGGCGTCGTCGAGCACGCGCAAACAGGTCGCCGACGTGGCGGAGGAGACCGTGGCCAAGACCACGACCACCACCGAGGCACCGACGACGACCACGACCACGGCACCGCCGACCACCACAACTCCGCCGACCACCGCGCCCCCGCCCCCGCCCCCGCCGACGACGACACCGCCGCCACCTCCGACGACGTCTCCACCGGCCAGCAGCGGATGCGACCCGAACTACAGCGGGTGCGTGCCCATCTCCAGCGACGTCGACTGCGCCGGCGGATCGGGCAACGGACCGGCGTACGCGCAGGGACCGGTCCAGGTCACCGGCTCCGACATCTACGGCCTCGATGCCGACCACGACGGCATCGGCTGCGAGTAACCGAGCAACTCGGCAGCGAGTCACCAAGTTGTTGTGCGAACCGACCCGCTCGGACGGTTCGCACGACCAGTTCGGGTCAGAAGGTGATCCAGGCGGTGTCGCGCCAGAACGTGCCGGGCTCGTCGCCGTCTCCGAGCCCCAGGGTCTCGGTGTCGACGAGGTTGCTGGAGTGGTCCAGCTCGGCGAGGAGCGTCCGCCTGGGGACCTCGGTGGAATCGTCGACGTGGCCGTGCTTGTCGGGCGCCGTCGACATCACGCTGATCAGGCGACCGGCCTGCTTCGGGTTCGCGCGCTTGCGGGTGAACCGCTCCCACAACAGCACCTTGGGCGTCGCGTTGAGGCTGCCGTGGTGGCCGACCTTGTAGAGGCGGGTCGTGGCCAATCGCGCCGAGATCGCGGCCGCTCCGGGTGCATCTCGCAGGGCGTAGCTCCAGTTCTCGAGTTGGGCGTCGCCGGGGAACAAGAGGATGTCCTTCTCGACCTGGAACGTGAGGATCAGGCTGGTGTTGTTCATGACCTTGTCGAGGTCGCGCACCAGCGCCAGCATCTCTTCCGCCTGCATCCGCTCGACCTGGGGAATGAGCCACCGGGCCTCCTGGGGTCCGTCGGCCACGGTCGTCATGGACGCGTCGGGGAAGATCGGTTTGGGCTTGCCACGGCTTGGCGTTGCCGAGGTCGCCGCGAGCGCCGACGTGGAGAGGCCCCGGAGCGCCTTCGACCAGTAGTTCTCGTCGTTGGTGGCATAGGAGCGGATCTCGGGCGCCTGCTTCACGGTCGGAGGACCGAGGACGTCCACGCGCACGCCGGGCAGCAGGCGATCCAGACCCAGCTCGGTGCCGAAGCTCGCGTACTGGTGGTCCTCCCCCATCTCCTGGAGAGCCACGACGGCATCGTGGTTCTTGATGTTCGTCTCACCGAGGAACGCGAGTTGCTCGAGGACGGGCTTCATCCCGTGGTTCTGCGGCGCGGTGGCGGCCGCCCGCAACACCTGCTCCGCGATGTCGTGCATCACGTCGAGCTCGGCGGCGAAGCCCTTCTTCCCGGCGTGCTCATCGGGTACCGCGGCGCGGGCCAAGGCGGCGGGCTCGTCAGCTGTCGTGGCCAGTTCGGGATCCTCGGTCCACGGCTGGAGCACCAGGCTCGGGTTCAGCGTGGCGATCACCTCCCCCGGCTTCCCCGCGAACCCGGAGACGTGGTCGGCGTGGCGGTGGCTGACCACCAACACGTCGATCTTGCCCTTGCAGTCCTTGGCGATCTGCTCGGCCACGGCGAGCATCGAGGGCGGGCCACCCTGCAGCGGCATCTTGGTGGAACCGAAGTCGAACAAGACGTTGCGATCGTGCGACGACCCGTACCGGAACGTGAGCAACAAGCAATCGCCGAACCCCACGTTGTATGCACGGACTCGAGCAGCGATCGGTCGCGTCGCCATCACCACGCCTCCTGGCGATCGTCGGGTCGGATCCCGACGGCGGTCCAGCGCCGTCGGTGGAGGTCGGCGATGCGCATGGTCGCCGCGTGGGGGCGATCGAGGTATCCGGTCCTGGCCAGGTAGTCGAGACGCTGCTGCATGCGGGCCACGCGGACCTGTTCCTTGGTGCCCTCGGCCGCACCGGGCCGTGGCAACCGGTTCGAGATCTCGTACTTGAGGCGCCCGTACTCGTCGAGGATCAACGTGCTGCCGCCCTGGAGCGCAACGATCAGTTCCGGGTCGACGCCTCGGGGAGCCCGCAAGCCCATCGACGGCAGGTCCGCCGCCCGGATCGACACGTATTGGAGGCACTCCGTCACCGTCTCGTGCACGATCTGGCCGTCCTCGGGTCCGACGCGGACACACGGCCGGATGCTGCTCACATGCGTATATGCCGAGGCGTTGAGGTTGAGGTCGTCGCGGTTGTTCCAGATCAACCGGAACATCTCGGCCGGGTCGTGTCGGAGCTCGGTGAAGTTCGTGCCGTCGAGCACCAGCTCGGTCTGCTTCGGTTTGCTCCAACAGCCACCTGCTCCCCGGACCGGCCTGATCCCGTAGCGGCCGCACCAGGTCTTCAGCGCCGCGCGCAGGCCGTACCTCGAGTCATCGGGGCGGACCTCGATGTCCGCGGTCAGCACGGCCGTGAGGAAGTCGGAGAAGGTCAGGTGGATCGGCGGCGTGTAGTCGATCGCCCGGATGACCATGTTCAGGAGCTGCCTGGCGATCTCCACACCCTCCTCGGCCACCCGCTCCCGGGGGAGCTCCTCCAGCGTCCTCGATCCCAAGCCCTCGAGCCGCGTGGACCACACCTCCACGAACGCGTTCATCACCGCCGCGACCAAGATCTCGGCCCGCGCGTGGGGCTCGTCGTTCTCGGGGTCGTCGAGGTTCGCTGACCTCCAGTCGATCAGGACCGACCGGCGCAGCGCTCCGGGGGCCGCACCGCCGAGCGGCGCAACGAACCGGTCGGCCACGGCCAGCAGCACGGAGTTCTTGAGGTTCGCCGCCGTCACGTCGGACGACCGGATCAACGGCCCGCTGGGTGGACGCCGGACCTCCCCGGGGAGCGGCGCCCGGTTGAGGTCGAGGAGGCGGCCGACCACGTCGCCGAGGGTGAACGTCGACAGCAGCGCGACGAGATCGGCGAACCCCTCGTGGAAGGCGGCCTGGTCCGGCGAGGAGGGCGCCATGAACCCTGGCCGCAGCCCGTCCAGGAGGGCATGGGTGGTCTCGTGCACCACCACGTCGTGCGATAGGCACGTGAACACCCGAGAGGCCTTCGCCTTCCCCGGTGTGCTCGCGTCCCGAGAGAAGTAGCCGAACAGGATCGACTCCGTCTCGCGCGAGTAGAAGGCGTTGGCCACGCCGAAGGCATGCGGCACGACCTTGAGCTGCTGGGCGCGGAACGCCCAGTCGACTCGTCGGCCCAGCGCCGCCTCGAACCGTCCGAGCGTGTGCATGACCAGCGCGAACACGTTCCGGGCGTGGAACGCCGGGTCCGCCAGGTCGGCCGCGGCGAAGGGCCGGTCGATCGACGCCTCGAGGTCGGTCGGGCCGTACAGGGTGCTCGTGGTGGCGTCGTAGTCGATCACGTGCACCCGGTGACCGACCGGGCCCCTGCCCATCGACTCCCAGGTCAGGTCGACCTTGGCCGACGCCGTGTACCCGTCGATGTCGACGTGCGGATCCTGGGCCAGCACCGTGACCTCGAGGAGCTTCTTGCCTGCCATGCCGGCTGCCTCCACCGACGGCCCCGCAGCCGTCGGCACGAAACGGTACCGCCCAAATGCCGAGTGTTCACGTGAGCGCTCGAGGCGAACTCCAGAACATTGCCACACCGAGACCAATCGCGCTTCCCGAGACACAATAGGATGAGGCAAAGTACCCTTTTCAGTGGAAACGCCGAGCACAAAACGTCCGTGTTGTTCTCCAAATGATGGTGCGGACGTTCACGGTTGACGGCCACGAAATCGAGACGTACGTTGCTTGCAGCGGGGCGAGCAGTCGGAATGTGGGCCCGATGCGGGTGGGCGCCACACGGACAAAGGAGAGAGAAGCCATGCGTCGCTTCTACCCGTTTGCAGCGGTCTTGATCCCGGCCATTGGCCTGGCTTGGAGCACCCCCGCCATCGCCCAATCGGGTGGATCGACGACGACCACGACGGCACCAGCGGGGGGCGCGTCGTCGGCCATCACGTTGACCCAGGGCCGCCAGGTCAGCCTCGCAATCATCGCCTTGGGCTTCGGCGTCCTCGCCATCGCGGCCGTGCTGGTCTTCCTCGCTCGCGATCGTGCCCGGTCGTTTCGCGAGCTGGCCCGGCTCACCAAGTTGGGCAAGGGGGCGACCGCCGAGGACGAGGCGCCGTTCGCGGAGTTGACGACGCTCGCCGACGAAGGGCCCGACATCCTCGCTCCCAAGCAGGCCAAGGTCGGTGAGGCCACGTCGCTCGCGATCACCGGAGTTCACGACGGCGACACCGTCGCATGGGCGGTCACCGGCGACGGCACGTTGACCAGCGCCACCGGACCGACCACATCGATCACCATCACCCGTCCCGGAGTGGTCCGGGTCACCGCGACCCTCACGCCGGCCGGGGAAGGCGCCACATCCCCGGCGTCACGCACCGCCGACATCACCGCGACATCCGCTGAGGCCCAGGCCGCAGCCACCGTGCCGTTCCTGGGCAAGGGCTATGGCAGCGTCGTCCTCGGCCTCGCCATCGTGTCGGTCACCGCCGCCCTGGGCTTGACCGCGGTGATCGAAGGCGAGTCGGTCGCCGCCATCCTCGGCGCACTCGTCAGCTACTCCGTCGCCAGGGGCATCCAGGCCGGCGGGGCCAACCCGTCCGCCGCTCCGGGCGCCGGGCCCTGACCTGCCGATTGTCCGCTGAGGCGTTCCCGAACCCAGGACGCGACCGAGCCCGCCGGCGCTGGGCTCGGCGGGCTCGGGCGGAACCACAGGGGGGGCTGTGGTGGACGGTGACGAGCGGGGGGCGGGTCCCGGTCGTCACCAGATGATGGATCAGGCCGGCGTGTAGACCCGGACGTAGTCGATGTCGTAGGTGGTGCTGGCCGGGCTGGCCCAGTCGACCCGCTTGATGCCCGTGGTCGAGCAGGTGTTCGGGAAGGCGCCGCTGATCGAGCAGCGGCTGATGTTGCGGAGCACGCCGAGGGTGTCGTCGGGGGCGCCGGTCCAGTTGCCACCGACCGCCATGTTGAGGGCGATGTCCCAGGTGCCGCTGGCCGTACCGGCCTCGGCCCAGTTGTGCTGGGTGTCGACGTAGGTGTGCACGACGGTGCCGTCCACCAAGAAGCTGAAGCGCACGCCAGCCGGGTCCGGGAGGATGTCGACGGCCCAGGTGTGCCAGCCGGGGCTGAGGGTGGGCTGCTCGAAGGCGGTGGTCTTCTTGGAGAGGTTGGTGCGCCCGTCGAGGTGGAGGGTCTGGGTGGCCTTGCCGGGCACCTGGGAGTGAAAGTACTCCATGATGTCGACCTCGGCCACGCCGGCACCGTTGCGGTGACGGAGCCAGAAGGCCGGCCACAGGCCCTGAGCGTGGGGCAGCTTGGCCCGCATCTCGAACCGGGCGTACTTCGGGTAGTACTTGCCGACCTCACGGGAGCCGAGGAAGGCCGTGGTGTAGTTGCGCACGGCGCCACCGGGGCAGGTGACCGTCTGCTTCTTGGCCTGGATCTTGAGAGCGCCGCCCGACACGTCCGCGTTGTCGGGGGAGTTGCACTCGAGCTCCTTGTTCCCGTCGCCGTAGGTGTTGTGGTACTCAGACCACTTCGAGGCGTCGACCGTCGAGCCGTTGAACTCGTCGCCACCGGAGTACTTCCAACCGGCCGGGGTGGGGATCCCGCCGTTGTTGGTGGGCGGCGCCGTCGTGGTGGTCGGCGCGACCGTGGTGGTCGTCGTGCCGTACACCGCGCCCTGGGTCGTGGTGGTCACGTTCCCGGGGGGCGGGTTGGGCGTGGTGCCCGTGTTGTCCGGAGGCAGCGGCTGGCACGCCGCCAAGCCCACCAGTGCGACGCCGGCGATCGCCAACCGTGCCGCTGTCGGGATCGTTCGAAGGTCGATGTTCATGCCCGGCTACCACTTCGTGCTCGTCCAGTTGTGACGGCTGTGGTAACGGCGCGGGGCGCTCAGAACTCAAGCGCAGAAAGCGATGTTTGGGCCACTTAGAGAGATTTTTCTAGTGCATTCGCGTAAAGCTCACGCAGAGCGTCTGCAATCCCACAAGGCGTGCTCAGCCCCCACGTCGGAGCGCGGTCAGAGCGCTACGGGCGGTGCGTTTTCGGAGTGGGCTCCGAGGTTCAGGTTCCCGGACCGGAGGCCCTCGAGATCGAGCGTCACGTACCGGTACCCCGCGGCGCGGACCGCCTCGACGACCGCGACCCGGCGCTCGACGACCTCCGCGAGACGTTCGATCGGCACCTCGATCCGAGCCGACTCGCGGTAGTGGCGGACCCGGAGGTCGTCGAAGCCGAGCGCCTTCAACCCCGCCTCGGCGGCCTCGACCTCGCGCAGCACGCCGAGGGTCACCGGCGTCCCGTACGGCACCCGCGACGCGAGGCACGCAGCCGCGGGCTTGTCGGCGGTGCGCAGGCCCGCGCGCCGCGACGCCTCGCGCACCATGGCCTTGGTGAACCCGGCGTCGACCAGGGGGAACCAGGCCCCCCGCTCCTCGGCGGCGCGCTGGCCCGGCCGGTGGTCACCCAGGTCGTCGACGTTCACGCCCAGCACGATGGTGCCACCCGTCGCCTCGGCCAGCGGGGCCAGCGCATCCGAGAGGGCCTGCTTGCACCAGTAGCAACGGTCCGAATCGTTGGCCCGGTAGGCGTCCAGGTCGAGCTCGGTCGTGGTGACCGACTCCCAGGTCAAGCCCCACTCGGCGGCCAGCGCCCGGCAGTCGTCGAGCTCGGAACCGGCCAGCGAGGGCGACACCGCGGTCGCGCACCGCACCCGGTCGGCCCCGAGCACGTCGGTGGCCACCCAGGCCAAGAAGGCCGAGTCGGCGCCACCGGAGAAGGCCACGACCAGCGGTCCGACGTCGGCCAGCAGCTCTCGCAGGCGGGCCGTGGCGGCCTCGACGCCAGACGCATCGCGGCCAGACGCATCGAGGTCGGCCGGAGGGGCGGCCTCGACGATGTCGGTCACGTTCAGGCCTCGAGGCCGGCGGCGTCGAGGACGTCGCCCAGTGAGCCGACGGCACCGGACACGAACGGGCCGAACTCGGCGTAGAGCGTGGACGCCTTGTCGAATCGCATCGTGTACACGACCTCCTTGAGGTCGTCGGGCTTCTGCGCGAAGAGGGTGACGCCCCACTCGTAGTCGTCGATGCCGGTCGACCCGCTGATCACTTGCAGCACCCGGCCGGCGAACTTCCGCCCCGACGCGCCGTGCTCGTACATGAGGTCCTTGCGCTCGTCGTAGGGCAGCTCGAACCAGTTCTGGCCCGGGTTCCGCCGCTTCGACATCGGGTAGAAGCACCAGGCCGTCTTCCCCTCCGGCGGGAGCTGGGGGTACAGGCGGGCCTGGCGCATGGGTTCGGGGACGCCCTGGGAGTACTCGGACAGCTCCGTCAGCGACACGTAGGAGTCGACCAGCTCGAGGCCCGCCTTCACGACCGCCGTCTGGAACGCCTTCAACCGCCAGAGATCCGACCCCAGCAGCATGAAGGCCAGGTCGGCCTTGTGGCCGAGGGTGGCGACGGGGACGACCTGGATCTCCTCGTCGACCGCCGACTTCACCGCCGCCTCGACTGCCGCCCGATCGGCGAGCGGGCCGACGGTGAGGAAGAGGTGGAGAACCCCGAGTCCGGTGGAGGGTACGAGCGGTTCGGGCATGGCCTCGACGCTACCGCCGCCCCCTGCCCAGGCCCCATCCCTCTGGGCGGGCAGGTCCGGACCCGCTGCGCAGGTGTGTCCGGGCGGGTGAGCGGGTACGGCTCGGGGCGCAGCGGGGCTGGCTCGCCGGGGGAGCCATCGGCACTCCCCCACGCCCGCTGCCGGCGGCCGCCCAGCACCGACCGGAGCCGGCCCATGCGCGTCCGCATCATCGACGGCAACGACCAGCTTCGGCGCGACGTCGAGGTCACCGTCCACGACCCGCTCGCCACCGTCGAGGACCTCGTCGAGGCCGTCTCCCAGCAACCGGCGGCGGTGCGGATCGACGGTCGGACGGTCGATCTGGCCGGCCGCCTCGATCGGTCCGGGCTCGGCGATGGTGCCATCGTCGAGATCAGCCGGCATCGGGGTGACGGCGAACGAGGGCCGAGAAGACCACCAGCTCGGCCCGCCGTCCTCGTCACGGTGGTCGGCGGCTTCGACGTCGGCCACCGCTTGGCGCTCGGACCGGGCCCGACCATCGTCCGCCGCGACGAGGCGTCGGCCGGCTGGGGCGTCGGCCGCGGAGGGGTCGCCAGCCCTGGGGTCGCCGGCCGATCCACCCCCGAGTGGCTGGCGATCGACGACCCGACGATGGGTGGTCGGCGCATCGGCCTGGCGGTCGGGGCCGATGGCTCCGTGGCCGTTCGTCCGCTCGGCATCGGCCCGACCGTCCGCGTGGACGGCCATCCGATCGACACCGCCGGCGCGGACGTCCCAGCAGGAGCCGGGTGCCTGCCGTTGGGGCGCCTCGCCCAAGCCGTGCTCCCGCCTGCGTCGACGCCGCGGTCGACGCGCCAGCCACGCGAGGCGCTCCCCGGCTGGGAACCTCCGCCGACCGAGCTGTCGGGTGGACGCCACGCCGAGCCTGACCCCGAACCCCGCAGGGACGATCCGCCGGTACCGGTGCCGGTCGGATCCCGGCTCGCCTGCGGAGCGGCGACCTTCGACGTGACCGGGGACCACAGCCCCGACCCCACCCCAACTCCGCCTCCACCCGGGGCTCGAACCTCCCCCATCCATCGCATCCCCCGGCGGGCCGAGCCCGAGCCGCGTCCCCCGCTCGATGCGCCGGCGCCGCCCGAGGCCCCGCCAGCCGTGACACCCGTGGGGGTCATCGCGCTCGTCGGATCCCTGGTCATGGGCGGAGTGCTGGTCGTGCTCCTGCACTCGTGGACCTATGCCGCCTTCGCCGTCCTCGGCCCCGTCCTGATGGTCGCCAACTCGGTC
This sequence comes from Acidimicrobiales bacterium, assembly GCA_025463365.1. Lineage (GTDB taxonomy): Bacteria > Actinomycetota > Acidimicrobiia > Acidimicrobiales > Iamiaceae > Aquihabitans. Next base: position 4,128 of record JAOBWM010000090.1, on the reverse strand, counting down.
GACTCCCGGCGCCGGCGCCGGCGGGTCCGTCGCCATGGTGACCGGCGCCGACGTGAGGATCTGGCCGCGTTCGCCGATGCCCTCGACGCCCGAGCTGCCGAGGAACGGGACCGGCTCGAACGGATCGCCGCCGGCCCGCTCGACGCGGTGGAGCGGGCTCGGAGCGCCCCCCTCGGCTGCTGGGAGCGCAGGGCCGCCCACGACGACGCCTTCCTCGTGCGGCTCGGCACCGGCACGATCCCCTGGACGCCCCCGGTGGACGGCGACCCCGCCACCCAGGCCACCGACATCCAGGACACGATCGCCGGCCACGCCACCGTGACCGGCGCGCCCGTCGCGTGCCGGCTCGAACCGGGCGCGCCGCTGGCCTTGGTGGGCCCTCGGGCGGCGACCGCGGCCCTCGCACGGTCGATCGTCGTGCAGGCCGCGACCCTCCACGGCCCGGTCGACCTGCGCGCTGCCGTCCTCACCGAACCCGCCGGCGCCGGCCGCTGGCAGTGGATGGCCTGGCTCCCCCACGCATGGGATGCCGAGGGCGACACCCTCCTTGCCGCGCGCGAGGACGAGGCCGAACGGGTGGTCGGCGCGATCGCGGCCATGCCGACGGCCGGCGCCGAGATCGCCACGAACCGGCCCTCGGCTCGGCCCCGCACCGTCGTGGTGGTCGACGATCCTGCCGGGCTCACCGCCCGTCGCAGCCCGGTCCGGTCGATGCTCCGCGCCGCCGCCGATCCCGGGCGCGGTGTCGTGCCCATCGTCCTCGTGACCCGCGCCGAGGACGTCCCCGCCGCGTGCACGATCGTGATCCACGTCGACGAGGCCGGCGGCCTGCGCGGCCCTCGCTCGCTGACCGCGGGGGACGCCACCGTGCTCGCCATGGGCAGGGCCACCGCCGACGACGTGGCCCGCCGCCTCGCCCGGTTCGACGACCCCGAGGTCGACGACTCGGGCCGGAACCTCCCGGCCGAGGTGACCCTCGGACCGCTCCTGGGTCCCACCGCGTTCGATGCCGGCGCACTCGCCGATCGGTGGCTCGCATCCGGCGCGGACCCGCCGCCGGTAGCTGTGCTCGGTCAGGAGATCGACGGACCCATCGCGGTGGACCTGGCCGCCGACGGACCGCACGTACTCGTCGCGGGGACCACGGGCGCCGGCAAGAGCGAGCTGCTGCGGACGCTCGTCGCCTCGCTCGCCCTCGGCCAGAGCCCGCGCCACCTCACGTTCGTGCTCATCGACTTCAAGGGCGGCAGCGCGTTCGACGCGTGCGCTCGGCTCCCCCACACGACGGGCGTGGTCACCGACCTCGACGACCAGCTCGCGTCGCGCGCCCTCCGATGCCTGGAGGCCGAGCTCCGCCATCGCGAGCTCCGCCTGCGCGCGGCGGGCGTCGACGACCTCCCCTCGTACCGACGGGCCGACCCGCACGGCGAGGCGCTTCCGCGACTCGTGGTGGTGATCGACGAGTTCGCCACCCTCGCCGCCGAACTGCCCGACTTCGTCGACGCCCTCGTCGGCATCGCGCAGCGTGGGCGCAGCCTCGGCGTCCACCTGGTGCTGGCGACCCAACGCCCGTCGGGCTCGGTGAGCGACCACATCCGGGCCAACACCAACCTGCGCATCGCCCTGCGGGTCCAAGACCCGGCCGACAGCCGCGACGTGATCGACCGTGCCGATGCCGTGGCTCTGCCCCGCCGCCACCCCGGTCGGGCCCTTGCCCGCCTCGGTCCGGGCGAGCTCGTGACCTTCCAGACGGCTCGGGTGACCGCACCCGGCTCCGCAGACCGGGCTCCTGTCACCGTCGCCCCCTTCGGCCTGGCCGCGGGTTCGCACGTCGGGTCGATCCCCGACGAGGTCCCTGGCACCGCCCGCGAGACGGACCTCGAACGACTCGTCCACGCGACCACCACGGCGTGGGCCGCGCTCGACGGGAAGCCGCCGCGGCGGCCCTGGCCTGATCCGCTCCCCACCGAGATCGACCTCAGCCAGACGTTCGACGAACTCGCGGCGGCCCATGATGCGCCGGGCCCCGACTCCGACACCGACTCCAACTCCGACACCGCGGTCCACGCCGCCGCGCTCGTCCTCGGCCGGGCCGACGATCCGGACCACCAGCGGCATGTGCCCTTCGCCTGGGACCTCGACGCCGGTCCCCTGCTCGCCGTCGGGCTGCCCGGGTCGGGCACGACCACGCTCGCCGCCACCGTCGTCCTGGCCGCCGCCCATCGCTGGTCCGCCGACGAGGTGCACATCCACGCCATCGATTTCGGGGCCGGTGACCTCGCCCCCTTGCAGGACCTACCCCAGGTCGGTGCCGTCGTGACCGGCGACGACGGCGAGCGCCAGCGCCGCCTCGTCGCCGAGCTGGCCGCGGCCCTCGCCGCCCGCCGAGCCAGCCGTGCCCCTCGCAGCGATGAGCCATCGGACCGGCCTCGGCCCCGCCGGATCCTCGTCATCGACGGCCTGGAACCGTTCCGCGCCCGCTGGGACGACGTGGAGCCGACCGGCACGTGGGAGCAGTTCGCCGAGATCCTCACCCGCGGCACCGCGGTCGGCATCTACGTCGTCCTGACCGCCGGCGGCGGCCACACGGTGCCGCATGGCGTCGCCGCCGCCTGTCGCCAGCGGCTCGTGTTCCGCCTCGCCGACCGCGCCGACCACGCCGGTTTCGGCATCAACCCGGCGACCGTTCCGGACCTCCCTGCCGGGCGGTGCATCGCCGCCACCGGATCCGTCACGGTCCAGGTCGCCCGTCCCGCCGACGGGCTCGCCGGCGCGGTGACGCGCGCCGCGGCCCGGCACTCCGGGGTGGTCTTGCCCGCCGACCCCCGGCACGGCCCCGCGCCCGTGGCGGTCCTCCCCGCCCGGCTGTCCCGGGCCGCCCTGACGAGGACCGACCGGTCTCGGCCGGCACCGGATCGGCCGCTCGAGCTCCCGCTCGGGCTCGCCGACGCTGATCTGTCCGTCGCCCACCTCACGCTGTTGCCCGGCGGTCATGCCCTCGTCGCCGGGCCACCCCGGTCCGGCCGGACCACGGCCCTGGCGTCGATCGCGGTGGCGGGGCTCGAGGCCGGTCTCGTGGTCGTCGTCGTCACCACGTTCGTCGGCGCCGCGGCCGGCCCGGGCGCGTGGCCCGACGTCCACGCCAGGATCGACCACACCGACCCGGACCTCCTCGCCGCGATCGACCACGCGAGCAACGGATCGGCCGGCCTGCTCCTCCTGGTCGACGACGCCGATCTGACTCCCGACGACCATTCGGGACTCGGGCTCTTGGCCACCGAGCGTCGGGCCGAGCGCCACATCGTCGCCTCGGGGCGGACCGATCGGCTGCGCTCGGCGTACGGCCACTGGTCCAGGGAGCTCCACGCCGATCGCACCGGCCTCCTCCTGCAACCCGACCCCGACGTCGATGGCGACCTGCTCGGAGTCCGCCTCCCTCGCCGCTTCGCGACCTCGCTTCCACCCGGCCGCGGCTGGCTGGCCGGGGCCGGGGACGACGGCCTCATCCAGGTCGCGCGTGCTCGCCCAGAGCCAATCATGGATTGACATGAAACATCATGAGATCGTATGCTCGTGAGTCCCCGCCCGCTCCTCGGAGGTGCCCATGCCCCGTGTCCTGTCCACCGATGCCGCCCGATCGGCCATCCAGTCCATGACGTCGATCATCAACGGCGGCCTCGCCGACCAGATCGCCCGGCTCGACCAACAGGGCCGCCAGCTGTGCGACCCCGAGGTGTGGGATGGCGGCCTCGCGACGCAGTTCCGGGCCGCCTGGCCCCAGACCTCGAAGTCGCTCCAGACCGTCAAGGTGGAGCTCGACGAGCTGCGCCAGAAGGTCGAGCGCATCAACGCCGACATCATGGCGGCGGGAGGCAGCTGACCCATGAGCCTGCTCGCCGCGGTCTCGAACCTTGCCTTGGCCTTGTTCACGTTGGCGATCGTGTTCGCCGCCTATGTGATCCAGTCGATGCCGGTCGCCTGGGCGTTCGCCTTCTGGGCCCTGTCGCGCTATTCCCGCCGTCCGGCCCCACGATGGCTGTCCACCGAGCGGTGGCGCACCACCAACGATCGCCGGGACAACTCCTAGGCCTCGGTCGTGAGGTCGGCCTCCCGTCAGCCGGCCTCACC
>JAOBWM010000066.1 GCA_025463365.1 Acidimicrobiales bacterium | reverse complement strand
TGCGCATGCGCTCGCATCCGCTGCCGGAATCGCGTGCCTACGCCGACCTCATGCTGCACGAGCTCCGCAAGGTCATCCCGTCCTTCCTGAAGCGGGTCGACCTGCCCGACCGTGGCGTGCCGTGGAGCGAGTACTTCGGCCGCAACCGGGCGGCCATGGACGAGGTGGCCGAGCGCTTCTTCCCGTCGGCCGACACCGTGGGCGACGAAGCACCGCTGGTGACCCTCGTCGACTTCGATCCCGACGCCGAGATCCACATGGTGGCGGCCATGCTCTACCCCCACACCCACCTCCCCGAGGTGCAGCTGGAGGCCGGCGTACGGGAGATGACGGCCGAGGAGCGGATGTCGGTCGTGCGGGCCTACGTGGGGGAGCGGTCCAACCGCCGCCACCGGCCGGGCCGGGCCCTGGAACGGATCGACTACCGGTTCGACGTCCTGGCCGACTACGGCGCCTTCCGCGACCTCCAGCGCCACCGCATGCTGACGATCGAGTGGCAGCCCCTCAGCCCTCGCCACGGCTACACCCGGCCCGAGGCGATCGATCTCGCGGGCCAGGCAGGCGTGTTCGATCGGGCCATGGAGCGGTCAGCCGACCTGTACCACCTGCTCGCCAGCCGCTTCCCCGCGGAGGCGTCGTACGCCGTCTGCCTGGCCTACAAGGTGCGGTTCTCGATGCAGATGAACGCCCGCGAGGCCATGCACACGCTCGAGCTGCGCAGCGGGCCCCAGGGCCACCCGGCCTACCGGGCCGTCGCCCAGGACATGCACACCTTGATCGCCGAGCAGGCCGGCCACCATGCCGTGGCCGAGATGATGCGCTACGTCGACCACTCGCCCGAACCGGGCCTGGAGCGCCTCGACGCCGAGCGCCGCGCCGAGGCGAAGCGCCTCACCCGCTGAGGGCGCCAGGGCGCGCGTTCAGGCGGCCGACACGGCGAGGTCGAACGAGAGGTCCGACGTGTTGCCGGCATCTTGGTGGACCTCGACCGCGATCACGTTGGCGCCCACCTGGAGATCCGACGCAGGGATCGTGAAGGTGCGCGGGTTGCTCTCGTTGACGCCGGACCGGTTGGACGCGGCCAACGTGGTCGGGGCGATCGGACCGGCTGGCATGTTGTCGCGCAACACCTCGACGCCGTTGACGTAGACGACGGCGCCGTCGTCGGCGACGAGTTGGAGACGGAGTCCGGTCGGCACAGCGCCGAGGGTGAAGCCCCGCCGGAAGTAGGAGGCGATCGTCTTGCTGGCCGCGTTGGGGCCGTAGCTGAGGACCGTGGCCTCGTCGCCATCGCCATAGCCGAGCTGACCGGGTCCCGATGCCCACCCGGCATCGTCGAAGCTCGACGTGTTCCAGCCCGCGGGGGGAGTCCCGGTGAGGTCGCGGTAGCGCCACACCGTGCGCAGGGCGATCGGGAACCCGCTGGTCGGCGGGGCTGTGGTCGTCGTGGTGGTGGTGGGCGGCACGATCGTCGTGGTCGTGGTCGTGGTCGTCGTCGTGGTCGTCGTCGTGGGCGGCGTGGTCGTGGGCGGCGTGGTCGTGGGCGGCGTGGTGGTGGTGGGCGGCGGGGGAGCGGCGTTCGACGGGAAGATGGCGATGCCCTGGACGCGCACGCCGCTGATCGACGTGAAGTCACCTGCGACCGCGAACGCGAGCGGCCCGGCGGCGAAGGAGCGTGAACCCCAGAACCGATCGAACGCGGGACGGAAGGCGGGGTCCCGAACGCCCGACGTCGAGTCGTTGGCGGTGAGGCGGATGGTGGTGTCGCCACCGCAGCCTTCGTGGAACCCGGAGTAGACGGTGCCCGAGTACTCCTCGATCGCCTGGCCGTCACCGTCGCAGTACTGGGCCCACTGGCGGCGCCCGTCGGCGAGGCGGTAGCGGTTGCCCGAGTTCCCGCCGCCGGTCATCGAGGAGACGAAGGTGTCGTTCCCCGCGGCGACCCGGATGGCCGAGAGCGGCCCGTTCAGGTGATCGAGTTGGGCCGAGGTGAGGGCGCCGGTCGCGTCGAGGAGTGCGCCCCAGTGCTGGGCGATGCCGTTGACCGTCGTGAAGGCACCACCGACGATGAACCGACCGCCGTCGGAGGTGACGCCCACCGCGGCCAGCGTGGCGTCGAACGAGGGTGCGATCGGGAGCACGGCACCGTTGGTGGTGGCCACGACGGCGAAGCGGCTCCGGGGGGCACCGGCGATGGTCGAGAACGAGCCCCCGACGACGAGCCGGTCCTGGTAGGTGGCGATCCCGTACACGTTCGAGTTGGCGCTGGGGCGGAACGCAGCATCCACCGCTCCCGTGGCCGGGTCCAGGGCAACGAGGCGGCTGCGCGCCACACCGTTCACGGTGGTGAACGAGCCGCCGGCGTAGATGCGCACCCCATCGGTGGCGAGGGCTCGCACCGGTCCGTTGGTGTCGGCCCGGAACGTCGAGACCAAGCGCCCGGTGGTCAGGTCGAACGCGGCCAGGTTGGCCCGGGTGGCGACCGGCGCGCCCGCTTGATCGCGGACCGTCGTGAAGAGCCCGCCGACGTAGGCGATCCCCCCGAGTTGGACGACCGCGAGGCCCTCGCCGTCGAGCTGGTCGCCGGGAAGGGGAAGGGCGGCGAAGGTCACGGGCAGCGCCGCGGCACCGTGGCTCCCGGCGGCGACGAACCCCACGACCGAGGCCAGGACCGACAGGCCGACGCCCATCGCAAGGCGGCGTCGCGCCATCTGGGCGCCGCCTCGTCGGTCCGTCATGATCGCCGAAGGTAGCACGCAGAGTAGTCAAACCGCTGGACGCCCACGGACCGTGGTTCGGAGGCGGGAACGGCCGAGGGGCTCGACGCGCGGGCAGGAGAAGGTGACCGCTGCCACGCTGTCGAACCTCTGGTGATCCGGACACGCCGCCATCTGACGGCTCGTGTTGAACCAAGGGGACGGTCCTGGACGCCATCATCTCGCTGCGCGACGTGACGAAGTCGTTCGGTTCGCACACGGTCCTCG
>JAOBWM010000045.1 GCA_025463365.1 Acidimicrobiales bacterium | reverse complement strand
TCAGCGACAAGACAACACTTCGTCAGTCACACCCAGGGTCAGACCCGACCCCGACCGGGGACCCAACCATTCTGAGTGTCACACCCCGCTGATATCCGATGAGCCCCGATGCCTCCGCTCACGTCGGGTGCTGACGGTGCAGGACATGAAGTACGTCGAGCAGATCGCTGGAGTCCGGAATCTCGCAGTCCATCGTCACTTCGACGATCTCAGCCCCGAGCGAGCTGGCCTGATGGAACAGCAGGTGAGCCTGTTTCTGGGCAAGCTGGAAGACAAGGTGGCCGAAGCTCCTCCGGGCCGACCGGAGGGCTGATCGCCCTCTCGGCTCATCGAGTGAAGAGGACGACGATAAGCCCAGCGGCGGCCGCCACGAGCGGGACTGCCGCTGCGACCAGAGGGGTTACGACGGACGCCATCAATCGGACGAGAGCAGGATGCTGATCGGAGACGCGTTGGAGGCCGGTGGAGGGGATCGAGCGTTGTGAGGGGATCCGGGCACATTGCGGCAGCGGGGTGTCCACAGCCATGACGTAGGTTCGGCCTGTGGCAGAACAGGTCCCGATGAAGCGGCGGCGCGTGATCGCCTGGTCGGAGACCATCGGTCGGGTTCTCGACGTCATGTCAGGTGTTGGCCTGATCGTGATCGCCTTCCGCGTAATGGGTGGGTCGAGTGGAAAGATTGACGTCTGGGACAAGCTTCCGAAGATCCCATTCGACATGGTCTGGCTCATCTTCCTGGCTGGGACATTGATCCATGCCTTCATGACGTTCTTCTTCGCGCAGTTCATCCACGACCTGTTGCGAGACCCGGCGGTGTCCGTCGAAGACAAGATCGGCGCCTTTGAGGACGTCACGACGGACGGCAGCCACTACATGCGCATCACCGAGGGACGGCCCGTGCGACCTGGATCTCGAATTGCGATCATGAGTCTGAGAGACCCAAGCACCTGGATCTCCCATCTCGGAGCGATCGCACTCTTCCTGGCGATCGCTCCGTGGACGATCCGCAATGGAATTCGCTTCCCTGAGCATTCAGCTCAAATCGTCGGAGGCTTCCTCATGGCGCTGACGCTTACGGTGGCGAACTGGCTCATCGGCAGCCAGTGGGCGGTCGCGTTGTCACGGCTGGAGACGGGACTTGACGCCGACCAACTTGGCCTCGATGGAAGTGGTTACGGCTGCGTCGTCGCGTATGAAATCATCCTGCTTACGGGAGCGATTCTGCTCTTCGCCGTACTGATCGTTGTCGCGATTGCCCTCATCGTTTGACTCAGAGGGTCGGGTCGCACGGCCTGGCGTCTCCACCAAGCCACGCCGGGCTCTCCGGATGGCTCGGTAGACGGTGGACGGACTGACCTCAAGGTGTGCGCCGAATTGCTCGTACGTCCATCCGTCGGCCTTGAGTGTCACGGCCTCAGCGAGGAGAACGACGACGCAGCGACCCGAAGGCCACGAAATCGAGACTGCACCGAACCCGCGGCGGCTCATGATGTCGATCAGCGGATGACGTGGCCCCCGCGCTCAGGCTTCGGCGAGCGCTTGGACGATCACGTCGGCGATGCGCTCAGGCACCTCGTTGGGCAAAAGGAAGACCTGTCCCGGCACCGTCACGACCCGAACACCGCGACACGCCTCGAGCACCGCCCGCTCGTGTTGGGTCAGTCCGCCATCGCCCTTCTCGGCGTGCAACACCCACGCTGGCGTGGCTGCTTCGCAGAGGCGCCGCGCTGGGTCGTCGTCGCGGCGTAGCCAACGCAGGTACGCCTGCAATCCCCGACGCATGTCTCGTGGGTTGTTGCGGGCAAAGTCCGCCCGCAGTTGCGCCAGACGTTCGGGCGGTACCGCTGCATGCTTGAGCATGGACGCGGCGCCCTTCTTGAGGACCGCGACCGGCAGCGTCCCCAGCACCGAACCGAGTCGAATGATGGCTCGAAAGAAGCCAGGCTCATCCGCCGCAGACAGGCTGACCCCAAGCAACACGACCGGACCCGCGAACGCCCCCGAGACCACCATCTCGAACGCCACCGTCGCGCCCATGCTGAAGCCGACGACCACATCGGCTCCAACGCTCTTGGCGAGCTCGGCGGTAATGCGCGCATACTCCTCGACACTGAAGTCTTGGGGCGGCGGTGCTCCGGCATGCCCGGGCATCGTGACCGCGACCAGCCGGGTGCCTGCCAAGGCGGACTCGGCCATCACTTCCGCGTACGAATGAGCACTGCACATCCCGCCCGGAAGCAGCAGCACGGTTCGGTCAGCGTCTCCTGGACCAGACTCGAGAATCTCCCATGCGGTGTCCATGTGAGCAGGCTAAAGGTCGCAGTCGGCCCCGTCACGAGGCATGGGCCATAGTCCAGCCTCCGAACCTGCCGTCACACCGCGCCCGTTTCGACTGGTTCCAAGATGGCGCCCTGCGTGTGGTCGACGTCTGGGACACCCACCTCGAATCGCAAAAAAGCGCCCGGTAGGCCGGGAGTGACTGGCTTGGGGTTTTCGGGTCGTCGACCAATGGCTGGGGGTAGCCTTCGGCCGTCGCCCGAACGAGCGGCTGATCGTTGCGCCTGTCGGAGGAGGACTCCATGTCCAGCATCATGAGCAAGCAGTTCGATTCGCCCGACGAGACCCGCTCGCCGGACAAGACGAAGGTCGAGGTCGTCGACCTTGACGGCGTGAAAGCTGCTCGGATGACGTTGCAGCCCGGGTGGAGCTGGTCGGGGTGCATCAAGCCGGTCGTCGGCACGGAGAGCTGCCAGGCCCGTCACGTCGGTACGGCGGTCTCGGGGCGTCTCGTCGTGACCCACGACGACGGGACCACGGCCGAGATCGGAGCGGGTGACGCCTACCGGATCGATCCAGGCCATGACGCATCCGTCATGGGCGACGAGCCGTTCGTGGGCTATGAGTTCGAAAGCACCAGCGCGGAGACCTACGCATCGCCGACCTGAGCCCGGCATCTGGTCGAGAGCCGAGTCGGTGGGGCTCCCGGCCGTCACGGCTCACATCCTCGGCCAGCCGCTGCGCTGCCGGACCGCGACACCGGCGTTCCCAGGTCACAGCTGCCCCGGCCCTTACGAGGCAGATGTCCGGGGGTTCGAGTCCCTCTGCGCCCACGACGGTCGTTCGCCCTGGTCACAGGTTTCGTGCCACGACCTCGGCAGATGTCGCTTCACGACGAGGCGGCGGGATCATTCGGCTAAACGCTTCAGCGAACGGCTTGCGGTTGTGACCTGTACCCTCGCATCACCACGGTGTTAAGTGGACCGCTGCGGGAGGCTGTCGACGCTCGAGCCATCAACATGATTCGCCCCCTATGAAGCGCCGACCGAAGACGGCTGGTGAATTCCTTGAGGAGCTTGAAGCCGATCCTGCCCATCAAGATCGCCAAGAGGCGTGGGCTGTCCAGGAGGCCGAGAATCGGCGGCGGTACCACGAAGCAGCGAGGGGACTCTTGGATGACCTGACGAGCTTGGGCTACGACGTCTCGTCTATGGCCGAACTTCGCAGTCGGGGGTTCGGCGAGCGGCGAGTCACGCCAGTACTGATCAAATGGCTTTCGCAGGTTACCTATCCGCCGCTCAAGAGCGACATCATTGTCACATTGGGAATGCCGTGGGCGAAGGACGCTGCCGGAGCTCTCATCGAGGAGTTCGATCGCACCGATCCGGATGGTGATCCAGCCGGAGGGGTCCGGTGGGCTATCGGTGACTCGCTGGAACGCATCGCCGATGACCGGGTCGCCGACGATCTTCTTCGGATCGCAGCCGATCAGTCACCTGGCAGCCAGCGCGGTCTGGCTGTGGCAGCACTCGGGCGTTTGAAGCGGCGGCGCCCGGAGGCGATCGCGCTGCTGGTTCAGCTGCTTGACGATCCCGATGTCGCTGGCTATGCGATCATGGGCTTGGCCCGAACCCGCGCGGTTGAAGCCCGAGATCGCGTAACCCCATTCTTGGATCACCCTGAGGGATGGATACGACGAGAGGCAAAGAACGCGCTCCCAAGGCTCGGCAGCTAGCCTCGATCTTTCAGGGGTAAAGCGACGCAAGGGCCTGAGACGCGACCTGCGCTCCAACTGAACAATAGATGAGAACGGTATCGGTACGATGATCCTATTGCATTGCCTACGGCAGCAGCCTCATCGCGTACTTATCAGTCTGTCGTCCGTGACCTTCTTTTGTGTACTCGTTATCGTTGCATTGGTTCAAGGCGACATTGCTCATGCCGGTGCGTGGATGGTGGGGGTCGCGATCTTCTCGTTGTCTTTGTTGATGGATATCAGGGTGATCCGGACTCAAAAACGCAACGCAGCGCAGCGACGATGGCGTTGAATCTGAGCTCCGATTCGACCGGCAACGCCACAATCAACGTCCACGGCCCCGTACCCTGTCAGAATTCATGGACACTCGAACCATTGACGTCGCAATGACCCACCACAGTCCATCGGCCGTGGGCACGCCACGACACCTCTGACGATGGTTGCGATTCCGGACGCTGACCAGAAGTGACGCTCAAGGATCCCAGGTTCGTCGGCCCCGCTCGAGGCAAGCTCGACAGCCAAGAGGCCATCACGCTCGTCGCCGATGCACTCGGGGATCAGCTGCCCGTCATCGTCGCTGTGCGTCCAGATCTCAACGCGGCGCTTCGCACCCTGGATGCCGTAGCGTCGGACGGATCGTAAAGCTCAGAGGTCCCCGAAGAGGCCCCACGAAGTGGCGCTGGAACGAACTCTTCATCGTGCTCTACGTCGGCACCCTCTCGGTCGTGCATGCGTGGGGCAATTCGCCCGGGTCCCTGGTCTGGTGTCTGTCAGTCGCCGGCATCTGCTTCACCGGTGGGCAGCTCTTCGCCTGGGCTCGGCGGGCGCCGTGGCGGACCATCGGATCGCCGGATCCGACCACGACCCTTCGAGCGACGGGACCGGACTCGTCTGGGCCGACGACCCCATCCGGCATGGCCGGGCCACGGAGCTGATCGCGCCCAGCCGAAGGATCAGTCCGGGTGCTAGTGCTGTGAAGCTGTGCGATCGAGGTGCCGCCTTGGGGCCGAGGCGGGCGACTCAACGAAGGCCCAGGTATGCGGTGAGCAGCGACGGAATCGAACGGCAGTAGCTCTGCCCGGTTGTCGCGGTGGATTCGAGATGATCTGCGACACCGATCCGGCGTCGTTGCACCAACGGCACGTTCCACGACGCGATCTCGAATGCGCCGTTACGGCACTCGACCGGAGCTGCTGGCAGGTCGAGCACGCCCGATGGGGTCGAAGTCGGCATGACGACGGCGCCGGCTGCGGCCCGCATCCGGCGCCAGCTCATCGCGTTTCCTGCAGCCCTCTGCCGGGAGCTGCCGCAGCTGCACCCGACCTGAGCAGCTGCGGCATGGTCGTCCACGTTGGTCAGTTGGCGCCGACGACCTTGAAGTCCTGGTTGACGAAGATGTGGTGTGGCCAGTTGACGCCGATGTAGTGAACTTCGTACTCGCCGTTGCTCAGCTTCACGACACGGTCGACGACGCCACCTGGGTAGGCGGCCAGCGCGGCCTCCGTCGCCTTGTTCGCCGTCGTTCCGCTGACGATGGTCCCCGATCCCTCGGTGTAGTTCGCCGGGATCTGACCGTCCTGCTTCGCCGTCGTCGGAGCACCCCGCTGGAAGGGGATGACCCCGGCTGCCGACGAGGCCGCCGACCCGCCGCCGTCAGTGGGTTGCACGGTGACCTGCGTGGCCGTGATGGTCGTTCCGTTGGTCGTCCCGAGCACCAGGACGCTGTCGCCCTTGGTGATCGCACTCGCTGAGGTCGAGCTCGCGCCTTTCTTGTATGTCGTAGACGCCGCCTCGTCGACGGTCACCTTCTGACCCGCGGAGGTCGAGATCGTGAAGCCCGACGTGGACACGCTGTCGACCGTGCCCGACGATCCGCCCGCGGCAGGTCCAGACCGAGCGTTGGATCCACTGCCGCCGGATCCGGGACCACCGGTCGAGCCGCTGGCGGCTGTGGTCGACGAGGAGCTGACGGCAGCTGTTGTCGAGGAGGACGCGGCGGTCGGCGAGGACGAGCCGCAGGCGGACAGCCCGATCACCGCACACACCGCCGCGGCGCCCATGATCCGCCGCGTTCTCCTGTTGGACGGCAGTCGACGTGCGCTCGGTCCTGACGTCACGCGTGAAGCGGGACCGGGATGACCGGGGTGACCGGGGTGACCGGGATGACCGGGGTGACCGGGATCAGCGGGAATGCCGAGGCTGGTCGGTTCGTAGTCGTTCATGATGAAGTTCCTCTCTTCTTTGGGTGGCAAGACAGAGGCTGGCGGCCGTTCATTGGAGCCTCGTCAGTGCGGCCTGTGAGGGAACTGGGACTGTTCTCGGGAGCACGTCGCGTCGGCCGGGTGCGGCGTGGCCGGACTGCGGTGGTTGGTCCGAGCCCCTCGACGGTGACCTCAGGATCAGCCTCGGAAGGTCGACAGGTAGGAGGTGGCGAGCACGACGAGGACTGGTCTCGACCTCGAGGAGGCTGGATCGCCGCGCTCGGGCTCGACGGGCAGCGTCGCGGGCCGAGCCTTCTTGGGTGTGGGCCTGCTGCTGATCGCGTTCTCCGCGGTGAGCTTCGTGCTCGGGGGTGGGTCCCATGCCTTCGCTCAGAAGCCGTTGGATCTCAACATCAACCTGGTCGCGGCGAACCGCCTCGTGCACCACGAGCCGCTCTACGACCGCAGCAGCTCTCGGGTTCAGGCGATCGCGCTGGGCGGGCCTTCGATGAACGGCTCGTACACCGTTCCCACCAACAGCTTCCCCGGGCCTCCCTCGACCGCCCTTCTGCATGCTCCGTTCCTCCTGTTCGACCACGGCACCGGCGTCGCGGTGTTCCGTTGGCTGGCGATGGTCGGGATGGCGGCCGCGGTTGCCCTGACGGCGAACTCCCTTCCGAAGGGCTCGAGGCTGCCGGCAGGGGTGTTCGGCCTCGGCGTGCTGTTGGCGGGGGGCGCAACGCTCGGGACCCTGCAGTTCGGCCAGGGCCACGAATTCGTGATGCTGGGGTTCGCAGCGGGGATCTGGGGCGTCTCCAACGAGCGGTGGAAGATCGCAGGGGTGGGATTTGGGCTCGCCACGGTGCTCAAGCTGAGCCCGGCGCTCCTCCTCGTGTACCTCCTCATCCGCGGCCGCCGCGAGGTTCTGGCGAGCGCCGCCGCAACCATCGGCGTGCTCACCGCGGTTGCCGCGGCGATCGGCCGACCCGACGACCTGCTCATCTGGTTCAGAGATGTCGTCCCCGGGGTGTCCGGTGGCGCGTTCACGATCATCAACCAGTCGCTCCCAGGCCTGGCAGCTCGAGCGTTCAGTGGCCGAACCGACCTTCAGGCCACCGCCGAACTGGGAGCCTGGCACTACCTCGCATTCCCGATCGTGGCGGGCGCCGCATTCGGACTCTGGCGCCTGCGCCGGGGCAAGTCCGTCGACCCGATGGAGATCGGCATCCTCCTCATGGTCGGGCTGATCGCCGGACCGCTCAGCTGGAACCACTACGCAACATGGGCGGTGCTGCCACTCGTCCTCGCTGCGGATCCTCGGCGTTGGGTTGGCCGGTCGACGACCGAGGCCAGAGCGCTCATTCTCGGCCTGGCCCTGGCGGTGATCCTGCTGATACCGACGGTCGGCACGCCGTCGGCGACTGCGGTGCGGGCGCATTGGATGACCCGGATCACGTCGAGCCCGTATGTGGTGGCCGAAGTCCTGATCCTCTTCGTGCTCGCGGGGCTTCTTCGTACCGGTCGTCGATCGGTGGCGTAGCTCGGGGCGTGGATCGGGGTCGTAGCTCCGGACGGGCCCGCACGCGGAACGCCTGGGTGGCCGATCGCCCTCGGCACGGTCCTGACGACGAGATGGTTGGCGTCAGCCCGGGGCGCTGAAGATGGATCGATGGTTCGCGGCGGCGGCCTTGAGGATGGCGGGGAGGTCGACGTCGTCGAGGGCGGTGGGCGTCGGGCCGATCAGGGTGAGCGTCGACATGATCCCGCCGCTGCCGAAGGTGACGACCAACATGGCGACTCGCTTGCTCGAGCCCTTGGTCGTACTGGTGAACGTGATGGCCGTGCCGACGGCGAACCCGGCGTCGGCCGCGTAGCCGGCGACGGCGGGGAAGCCGAGCCGCAGTTCCGCGGGGCCGGGTCGGACCGTGAAGGCGATGACCTCCACGTCGCGGACCGTGGTCGCGGGTTCGCTCGCGGCCCGGGCTCGGATCGCGGCGGTGTAGCAGGCCGACATCGACGGCTGGCGAAGCATGGCTCGGATCGCGTCGACGTTCTGGCGGCTGGTGTAGATCTCGATCCGGTCGTCGAGCTGGACGCCGTCGGCGCGAGCAAACGTCGAGCGGGCGTTGCCGTTGCGTGGCCGACCGTCGGCCGGACCGTGGCCAGCGGCTGCCGCGGCGCGGCACTCGGGAACGGCCAGGAGCTCGTCACCCGACAGGGCCCAGGGGCACGGCGGCGTGCGTGCATAGGACCAGTCACCGGGCCGGAGCTGGGGCACCTCGAGCAGGGCCTGTGCGGCACCGTCGTCGTCCTGGCCCACCTCGTCGTCCCCGTTGCAGACGGCGGGCTTCACGGGCACGGAGGACGTCGCCGACGCGGAGGGGGAGGACACCGAGCTCGATGTCGAGGCGGACCTCGGGGCGGACCTCGAGGGGCGGGCGTTGTCGCTCCCCGAGCTGCACGCTGACGCCACCAGCGCGAGCAGCACCAGCGCGGTCCACCCGATCGATCGAGGGGTTGCCCGGTGTGCGCCCATGATCACCTGCCTGGTCGGCGGTCCCCGCCTACCTGGCTACACCCTGCCGGCCGGGACGGGTGGGCGTTCACGGGCAGGAAACGTCCCCGAATTGCGCCCCCCGTACCGTCCACCGCGACAGATCGAGGTCACGACGGGCGGGCGCGTCGTCGACCTCGATGACCGGGACGTGCGAGAGGGAGTGCATCGATGAGTGGAAGCAAGGCGCGGCTGCAGGCGAT
>JAOBWM010000015.1 GCA_025463365.1 Acidimicrobiales bacterium | reverse complement strand
ATCACCGTCACCGCATCGCGGGCATCGACCGGCACCACCCCCACCGCCGCCAACACATCCAAACCCGCGTTGAGCTGGTCCAACGCGGCCGCCAAACCCCGATCTTGCACCTGCGAACCCATGACCCAACCGTACCCAGGGGGTCGGGGATGAGTTACATGACAAACCTTGGTAGGTCTAGGCTCCGGTCGTGGACGACATACCGGTGGACCGCAAGGGAAAACCCTTGTGGCTCAGCCCGGTCTGGGCGCAGGCGATGCACGACTTCCGGCACTGGCTCACCGGCGGGGTCATCGGGCTCTTGGTCATCGGGCTCTACGGGATGCGTTTGTCGGACGTGCACAGGAGTTGGTCTGACGTCCGCGCCTACAGCCAGTCCGCCGCCGCCGGGATTGCTTGCGCTGTGGTCGCCGCCTTCGCCTACGCCCCGTACAAGCAGCGCGACGCGGGTCGGCGGGCTTACCGAACGCTCCGGGCGGAGGTGGCGGCGTTGA
The DNA here is from genome assembly GCA_025463365.1 of Acidimicrobiales bacterium. Classification (GTDB taxonomy): domain Bacteria; phylum Actinomycetota; class Acidimicrobiia; order Acidimicrobiales; family Iamiaceae; genus Aquihabitans. Next base: position 12,396 of record JAOBWM010000015.1, on the reverse strand, counting down.
AGGGGGAACTAGCCAACGAGGACGCCCGTGTCGAGAAGTTGGTCAACCGCAGGGCGGACGCCGTGCGGGCAGCGGAGGAGGACGGGCGTCGAGCGCAGGCCGCCGCCGACGCCGCACGCCGCACGGCGAAGCGAGAGGCGCAAGCCGCTGACGACGCTGCCGCCTGGATCTTGGAGTACAGCGTCATCCCAGACGGCTACCTGGCGGCGCTCCAAGAGCATCGTGCAGCCGGGGTTGTGCTTCTTCAAGCCTTGGAAGCCAGTCCGCCGTTGGGCACCGCGGCGGACTACGCCGATGGCACCACCTGGCGCGCCGCCAACAACTCCGAACAGACCGCGCGGCGAGAGGCGGACCGATGGACCGCCAACCTTCGGCGACTCCTGGCCCCGTCCCCGTCGGCACAGGGGGCACTGTCACCCTTCCCCGGCCAAACGGCTGTGAGCCACCTACGGAAGCGGCTCGACTGGCTTGACCAGTACCTCGCAGCTGTCACGGATTGACTGACGGGTCGTCGTCAGGCGCTCACTCGTCGTCGTCGGTGTCTCCGTCGTCACCTTCGCCATCGTCGTCGGTGTCCACGCCCAACAGCTTGTGCATGGCTTCCTCGAACGGCACGTCCAGCTTGAAGCGTTCGGATTCCTCGCGAGGCATGGGGACAGGCTACGACCCATTGGCCGGTTAGGGAATCACAGCCATGTAGTCCCTGTTCGGCTGGCGGTTCGGAACCCCAGTCGCGCCCGGCAGTTGCAATAGAACTCGGGCGAGTCGTGAACAGGTGTACTCTCGCGACTCATGGCAGACGACACCGTTCTAGACCTCTTGTCCCCCGATGTCCTCAGCGGTCAACTGGAAGCCGTTCGTGCCGGTCTGGAGCTGGTGGACGGGAAGGTTGCCGTTGAGGAGCGCCAGCGCGCCGAGTGGATGGCCGAGTCCGACAAGCGCCTCTCGGCCCTCAGCTACCACCGGGCGCGATTGCAGACGCTCGAGTCCTCACTTGCCGCATACCTCGCGTCACTCGGCGGCGGCCGACCCGTCAGCAACGAGGAGCGGCAGGCGTGGACCGCGGACTCGCCGCATCCGGGCCCGGCACCTCAGCGGATGGCCCACATGAGGGGACCAGCCGCCGCGTACTGGGTGCTGCGAGACGCTGCCGGCGCGACCATGCCGGTGGCAAACGTTGCGGCCGAATTGGTGGAGCGCGGCTGGGTCGAATCCAAGAGCGAGGAGACCGTGACCGACGCAGTTCGCGTCAGCCTTCGCCGAGCCCGCGACCGTTGGCCGAGCATCGTGTCCCCCAGCCGCGGAGCGTGGATGTGGGACGCGGACCAGGAGCTAATCGCCCTCGACTGAACGCGCAGGGAGCCCCGCTGGAACGGGGCTCCCTGTTTGATCTACCCCCCTACAGGAAGGAGGTATTTCCGGTGTACTTCACAATCCGAGTCTCCCGGCTGAATGGTCGGCTCAAGATTGAGATTGACATCGGGCCGATATAGGGCCTGACGATTTCCTGACTACCTGAGGGGCGGTCGGTCGACGGATCGGCCGCCCTTCCGGCGTTCTTAGCGTACCTTCCGGCGCAAGCCCCGATGTAGCCACTACCCAGCGGCCAGCGGCCGGTACGAGAGCCGCACCCCGGCGACCATGCCGAGCAGGCGCACGAATCGGCTGGTGTCGCTCTCGTCGCGGGTGGAGTACCGGTAGTCGAACTCGGCGAGGTACCGGAACAGGTGCTTCTTGGAGACGTGGTGGTGCGTGCCGTCCAGGCTGCGCTTGAGCTGTGAGAAGAAGTTCTCGGCCTGGTTGCTGGTGACAATCTTCCCGGCGAGCTTGCGGACGTAGATGTCCTCGGCGTGGTTGACAGTTTCGTGGGCGGCGAACTCGCGGCCGATGGCCCGGTACGCCTTCGCTTCGTCGGTGTGGAGGATGGACGACTCCATGTGCACCTGCTCGGCGACGGCCTTGCGGAGCGTCGCCCCGGTCACGTCGGCGACGACCTTGGACCGGACCTGGCCGGTGGTGGTGTCGATGAGCGACAGGACGGCCACCTTGTTCCACGACGGCCCGCCGAGCTTGGCACCGTGAGGGATGACCTTCTGGACCGCCTCGGCCTTGCGGCGGGTGCCAGCGTTCATGCGCTTGAGCGAGCCGCCGATGAACGTCTCGTCGGCCACGATGACGTGTCCGGGCCCGCCGAGCATCTCGTCGACGCCGCCGTTCTTCATGGCTTCGCGGATGCGGTGGAGCATGTGCCAGGCCGTCTTGTTGGTGATGCCGTACTTGCGTTCGATCTCGCGGGCGGCGACGCCGTTCTTGCTGGTGCACATCTCGAACACGACGAAGATCCAGGTGCGAACGGCGATCTTGGAGCCGTGGAAGATGGTGCCGGTGAGCACGGAGAACTGCTTGACGCAGTCGCGGCACTTCCACACCCGCCGCTGCGACGTGTTGCCGGTGCGGGTCAGGCGTGAGTGGCCGTTGAGCGGGTTGAGGTAGACGACGTTCTCGCCGTGGCAGTGCGGGCAGAAGGGCCGCCCCTGCCAGCGCATCTTCTCCAAGAACAGGTACGCCGAAGGCTCGTCACGGACCTTGTCCATGAGGTACGGCATCGTGATGTTGATCGGCTTCTCGTCCACGCATCCCATTATGGGTACTGGTGTTCGGTTTGTCAAGTAACTCATCCCCAGGGGGTCTGACACTCTCAGCCCCTCCCCGCCCTATTCCGCCAATTCCCCCACGGTCCATCGGCGGCCCTGTCGCCGGCGCCTGGCACCCAGTGCCGGCATATCGGGGTGGTGCCCGCCGTTGGTCTCCTGGGTCGGGTGGAGCGAGCGTCAGGAGCCAGGAGATGTCGAGAGCGGTGCGGTTCGATGAGTACGGCGGGACCGAGGTGCTCCACGTGGTCGAGGTCGAGGATCCGGTCCCGGGGCTCGGTGAGGTGCGGGTGCGGGTCCGAGCCGCGGGCATCAATCCGGGCGAGGCAAAGATCCGCGAGGGGCTGCTGCGCGATCGCTGGCCATCGACGTTCCCGTCGGGGCAGGGGAGCGACCTCGCCGGCATCGTCGACCTCGTGGGGGAGCCAGCCGAGCCAGCCGAGCCAGCCGGGGCAGTCGAGCAACTCGGCCGATGGTCGGCGGGCGACGAGGTGATCGGGTTCACCGACGATCGAGCCAGCCAGGCCGAGCTCGTGGTCGTCCCGGCTGGGCACCTGACGGCGCGACCGAGCACGGTCCCGTGGGAGGTGGCGGGCTCGTTGTTCGTGGTCGGGGCGACGGCGTACGCCGCCGTCCGATCGGTCGGCCTGTCCGCCGGGGACACGGTGGTGGTGTCGGCCGCGGCCGGTGGCGTGGGGTCGTTGGTCGTCCAGCTGGCGGCGGCCGCGGGCGCCCGCGTGATCGGGCTGGCGAGTCCGTCCAACCACGATTGGCTGCGGGCCCACGGCATCGTGCCGGTCGACTACGGCGCCGGCGCGCTGGAGCGCATCCGCCAGATCGCACCGACCGGCGTGGACGCCTTCATCGACCTGCACGGCGAAGGCTACGTCGAGCTGGCCCTCGAGCTGGGCGTGGCGCCAGATCGGATCGACACCATCGTCGACTTCGCCGCCGTCGTCCGCCACGGCGTCAAGGCCGAGGGCAATGCAGCCGGATCGAGCGCGTCGGTCCTGGCCGAGCTGGCAGCACGGATCGCCGCCGGTGAGCTCGAGGTCCCGGTCGCTCGGACCTACGCGCTCGACGACGTCCGGTCCGCCTACGAGGACCTCGAACGCGGCCACACGCACGGCAAGATCGTCCTCGTCCCTCGACCTGAGACGGACCTGACCTGAGGCCCGCGTTGAGCGGCGGCCCGGCGCCTGGAACGCTGGGTGCATGGATACGGGAGGGGCCATGCGCATTCCAACGCCCGACGAGCTGCTCGCCCGGCCGGTCCAGCCGTGAACCAGCTGGTGGTCTCGCAGGTCACCAAGCGGTACGGGCGGACCACGGTCCTCGAGGCGGTCGATCTCTGCGTCGACCGCGGTGAGGTCGTGGCTTTGACCGGCGAGAACGGAGCCGGCAAGACGACCCTGATGCGCATCTGCGCCGGGCTCCTCCGAGCCGACAGTGGACGCGTCCAGGTGGCAGGACCCATCGGGTACTGCCCGCAGACCCCGGGCCTGTTCGACCTGCTGACCGCCGAGGACCACCTGGTGATGTTCGGCCGGGGCCGCGGCCTCACTCGCACGGAGTCGCTGGCGAGGGGCTACGCGGTGCTGGAGGAGTTCGGCTACCCGGTGCGCGAGCGAGCTGTCACGCGCGACCTGTCCGGGGGCACACGTCAGAAGCTCAACCTGGCGCTGGCACTGCTCACCGACCCGTGCGTGCTCCTGCTCGACGAGCCGTACCAGGGCTTCGATCGCGGCACGTACGTGAACTTCTGGGACCACTGCGAGACGTGGCGGCGGGCGGGGAAGTCGGTGGTCGTCGTGACGCACATGCTCGCCGAGCTGGAGCGGGTCGACCGGGTCATCGAGCTGCCCGCCCACCCATCTCGAGCCCACCACGGGGCGCGCCACGAGGCCCGGTCGTGAGGTCGCTGCAGCGGATCTTGATCATGGCCGAGATGCACGGACGGGACCTGACCCGCCGCCACGCCGCCCTCGGGTTGCTCGTGGCCCTGCCGCTCAGCTTCTACCTGGCGTCGACCCACGACGGCAGCCAGGCCATCTCGGCGGGCGGCATCGGGATGGCCTTCTCCGTGTCGGGCGCGACCCTGTTCTCGGTGCTCTCGTCGCGCCAGGTCGACCAACGCCTCGTGCTCGGTGGCTACCGGCCCGCCGAGCTCCTGATCGGGCGCTTGCTGTTCCTCGGGCCCCTCGGCCTGGTGATCGCCGCCGGCTTCACCGTCTTGATGAGCACCGTCTCCCATCCGCAGCGGGCCTGGGTGCTCGGGCTCGGCGTGGGCATGGTCGCGCTCCAGTCGGTGCCGTTCGGCCTCGCCGTCGGATCGGCCCTGTCGCGCGAGTTGGAGGGGACCCTCGTGCTGATCGGGGTCGTCGGGATGCAGCTCGCCGTGGGCGTCACGTCCGCCGTGTCGAAGGTGCTGCCGTTCTACGGACCTCGCCGGCTGATCGAAGCGAGCCTGCACCGCCACGGCGGCGTCGTCGGGCCGCTCCTCCAGACCGGGCTGTACGGCCTCGTCCTGCTGCTGGTGGCCCGGGTGTTCATGGACCGCAGAGTCGCGATCCAGCGCCATGGCCCCACGGATCCGCCGATCTGAACCGACCTCGGGTGATGCCTTGCGGCGTGGCTGGCCTCGGGGGACGAGGCCTGCCACGCCGCTCGGATCTCAGCCGGTGGGCGGCTTGGGGGCCGTCGTGGTGGTCGTGGTGACGCCCGACGGTCCCGCCTTGAGGGCCTTGGGGTCGCCCGGCGTGGTGGGCGTGGTGGTCGTGGTGGTCGTCGGAACAGTGGGAGGCGGGCCGACGACCTCCCACGGGTTCTCCCAGCCGTTGTCGACGTCGACCGACGGGTCGTCGCCGCGGGTCCACCACTTGGCGCGGTAGCCGACGTTCAGGTGCTCGACCCGATCGCCCGGGTAGTAGATCGTGCCCTGCTTCCACTCGGGGTAGGTGCCGGTGGGGACGGTGGGCGGCTGGACCGGCGGGGCATCGTGCTCGAGCACCGGCCCGAGGATGCGCCACGGCGAATCCCACTCGTGCTTGACCGATGCATCGGGCTGGGCTCCGGTGTTCCACCACTTCGACTCGTAGACCTGACCGCGCCACACGACCTTGGCGGCCATGTCGTACTCGCGGCGGGGACGCCACTCGGCGTACGGGCTCTGGCCCACCTCGCCGGCGATCGGTGCGCGACCCTGGTGCGTTGCCGCGGCGGGGTCGCCTTCGTCGGCCATCGGTGTGGCCCGGCCGCCCACGGCGCTGAAGATGCTCGAGAACTCGAGGGGGTCCTGGTCGACGCCGCTGCAGAGGTTGTCGGCGATCGAAGGATCGACGTTCCCGCCGCACTTGGCGTCTCGGTTGAGGGACCACATCGAGAAGCGGCGCACGCCACGGCTGGTCGCCTGGTCGAACAGCTTGCGAGCATCGCCCGTGTCGAGGCGATCGGCGGGGTAGTCGTTCTGGCCGATCATCGGCGTGACCCCGACCTTCGAATAGGCGGCGGCGAGGGTCATGCTCGCGCCGGCCTGGCGGTACGAGTGGCGGACCTGGCGGGCCGCAGCATCGATGCCGGACATGGAGGCGGCGACGAAGCTGGTGCCCGCGTCGCGGGCGGCGCCGTAGTCCATCGCCATCACGTTCACGCCGGTGAGGGAGACGTGGTTGCTGATCATGGAGTCGACGGCGGCGAGGCCGTTGGCCTGCAGGCCGTCGAGGCCGAGCGGCAGGGTGAGCCACACGTCGAGCTTGGAACCGGCCTTGCGCTGCTGGTCCTGCACGATCTTGATGGCGGTCGCCCGTCGGGCGAGACCCTCGGTGTCGTCGAGGCTCGCGCCTTCGAGGTCGAGGTCGATCGCGGTCAGGTGGTAGCGGCGGACGACGCTGCCGTACGCCTTGGCGAGGGCATCGGGATCCGTGCAGGCATGCGCCAGCTCCTCGTTCGCCACGCCGCCGAAGGAGACGATGACGTCGCCACCCCGCTCGCGGAGGCGGGCGATGCGGCGGTCCAGGTCGAGCGTCCCGGCGGCTTCGTCCATGTCGTACGCGCCGCCCCACGAGGGGGTGCACGCGGCCTTGGGCGAGGCGACCACGAACGCCAAGACGACGTCCTTGTTCGGGTTGACGATGGGATCCTGGAAGTCGAAGTAGGGGGTCAAGGTCACGTCGACGTACGGCGCGAACCAGTGGGAGCGGGAACGGTCACGCCGTTCCAGGGCCTGCTTGGCCACGGTGGTGGCTCCCATGCCGGTGGCGGCGATGACCGCCATCGCCACCACGATGCGGGTGACCGACAGCCGTCGGCGTCGGTTGGTCTTGGCCTTGCGTTCGCGTCGGCTCATCGGCTGCGCTCCTGGGTCGGTGCCGACAAGCCGGCGAGGGTGGGGATGGAGGTGGGGATGGCGAGGGTGTCGGCCGCCCGGCGGTGGGGTCCGCGGGGCTTGTCGACGGAGCCGTGGTAGAGGACGGCTGCCCAGTCGACGACGGGGTCGAGGGTGGCTCGCTCGGCCGCCATGCGGGCCGGCTTGTAGAGCATGTTCACGAAGCCGAGCCACACGTCGACGATCGAGTTCCGCACGCCGATGATGGCGATGATGGCGGGCAGCGCGATGAGGAGGTTGGTGGCCGCGAAGACCGCGTGGGCCCAGCGCTGCTCATCGATGTCGTGGACCAGGGCGAAGCCGGAGAGGGCCACGATCAGGTACGAGAAGATCACGAACGAGGCCGGGGCGACGGAACGGGTGCGCACCTTGGGGGTGCGGGCGAACGCCACCTTGTGGCCCGTGATCATCTGGCCGGCCGAGCGCAGCACGCCCGATGCGTTCACCGGCAACATGATCAGGTTGAACCCGTAGATGCGCAGGACGTCGGTGCGCTTGTGGCCGCACCGCTTCAGGTCGCTCGCCATCACCGCGAAGTAGGGGACGGACATGGCCACCACGAGCGTGCTCATGAGCTGGTTGCTGAACGGATAGGCGAGCAGCAGCACCAGGCCGACGGTGGCCCAGGTGATCGAGGCGAGGTAGTTGAGCCGCAGCAGCAGCTCCACGGGACGTCGCTTCTCACCGCGGGCCTTCTTGGCCCGCCAGTGGGCGGCGAGCTTGCCGAGGATGATCAGCCCGCCGTTGGCCCATCGCTGCCGTTGGATGCAGAGGGAGCCGAAGTCGGGCGGGCTGGCGCTGTAGGCCATCCGCTCCGGGTAGTTCAGGACCTTCCACCCCTTGGCGGTGAGGTCGAGCGTGGACTCGGTGTCCTCGATGACCGTCCGGTCGCTGATGAAGCGGCTGATCGTGTGGCCTTCGCTGTCGTCGTCGATCCGCAGCTCCTCGACGGCGGTGGTGCGCAGCACGGCGTTGGCGCCCACCCAGAAGGCGGCGTCGTGCTCGGCCATCCCTTGGTGGACGATGTGCTGGATGTCGGTGGTGGCGCCGGCGAGGCGCTCGACCCGGGTGGGCGATCCGGGGAAGGCCGAGTACGGGGTCTGCAGCACGCCGATGCGCTCGTTGCCCGGCTGCTCCATCTGGTGGACGAGGCGTAGGCAGTACTCCGGCAGGAGGACGCTGTCCGCGTCGAGCGTGATGATGTAGTCCGACGTGGGCACGTGGAGCGTGGCATCGGGATCGTCGGCGTCGCACGCCAGGAGCAGCGTTCCGGCGGTGGTGTGCTGCTCGCTGTGGTGCCCGCCCATGAGCCCGATGTAGCCGTTGAGGTTCATGGCCTTGTTCGGCTCGGCGGAGAGGTTCAGGTACTGCTTGCGCTCGAACGACAGGAGCTCGGCGCTGAAGATCGACGCCAGGCGGCGCTGCAGCTGCACGGCGCGGTCGGCCCCCATCGTGGAGCGGTGGAGGACCGCTCCCCGGACGGCCGCGGCGACGACGCCGAGGTCGTGGGAGAGGGCCCGCAGGACGTGCTCGACGAAGAAGTCGTCGGTGTGGTCGTGGCAGACCCAGCCGGCGGCGAGATCGTCGACCCAGGCGACGGCGTGCTCGTAGTCCTCGGCGAGGAGGATCAGGTCGTCGGCGTCGGCGTCACGGTCGGCCTCGGCCATCTTCACGGCACGATCGAGCCCCGCGGTGAAGCGGGCCCGCGGAGCTTCGAACATGTCGGCGATCAGCTGTGGCGTGGCGCGGGCGTCGTCCAGCAGGGCTCGCTGGGCGTCGTTCGAGGGAGCCGGGGGATCATCGACCAGCAGGACCACACGGAGGCTGGCGGATTCCTGGAGAGCGGCCGACAACATCGTCTGGAGGATCACCTCGGGCTGTTCCCGGTAGGACGGGATGAGCACCGTGACCGACGGCGAGGTGGTGTGGAGGAACCCCTCGAGCTCGGCCCGTGGGGTGCGGACGTGCGAGCGGGTCCGGCGCAGGTAGCCCTGGCGCGTGATCAGGTAGGCGACGGCGCTGAGGGCGAGGAACGTGACGATCACGATGTAGGCGACGGCTTCGAGGGCCGATCGAACCGTGACGGCATCGGCTGAGAAGAGCTGGCGCTCGGCGACGGTCGCGACGTAGGCGAGCCAGGACACCGCGGTGATCAACATGGCGAGCCGGCCCATCGCCAGTGCACCGGGCGAGGCCGGCACCGGCACCGACGGGTTGGGTTGGCTCCGGCGATCGCCACCGATCTGTCGGCGGCGGCGCTTGGGCGGGGCAGGCGCGGCCCGTGTGGCGGCCTGTGGTGCGGTCCCGGCCGGTTGCGTGACCGTGTCCGTCTCCGCGGCGGAGGAAGCGCGCCCGGCCCCGGGCCCGGCGGTCTTCGCTCCAGGCGCGATGGTTCCGTGATCGACGACTGCCTGCGCCATGTGCTTCCCTCCACTGCGCGGTGCGGCTGGATGACCCACCCGGCGTTCCGTGGGTCACCCGATCGGCCGCACTGATTGCCCTTTGAAGGGTTCATTCGGCTCATCGACCCCTCTCACCTGCGGAAATGCGTTCATCCTTCGGTCATTGTTGTGGCACGGAGAGTGACATGACCTGGTCAGGGGGTCCGGCAGACGCGAGCGCCATCACGCTTCGTGGGGATACGCGAGCCTCTCGATTCTTCGAATCTTTTCTCCGCGCCCCGGATCCCGACCCCGTTCGGGACCCCCGCGGGGAGCGAGGAACGGTCGATGCCAGACTGGCCGTCGTGGAGATGGGGCTGTTCGATCAGGTGGACGACGGGCTCCGATCGCTCGTCGCCGGCGACCTGGGCGTACTGAGGACCCAAGCGCGGCGGTGGGGGATCAAGGTCTGGTTCGACGAGGAGACGTGTCCTCGTGAGCACTACGAGGCCCAGGTGATCGGGGCCCGCCACGTCGAGGGGGCCGAGGTGCTGGCCATCGAGGTCGGGTTCCACGCCGAACACCCGAAGGCGCCGGACAACCAGTCGGCGATGCAGCGACTGCGCCACACCGAGGCACGGTGGCGGAAGGCCCTCGGACCCGAGGCAGAGGCCGGCGCGTTCCTGGGTCGGGCCGGGTGGCAGCGGATCTCGGAGACGTGGCCCGATCCCGACCTCGGCGACCCCGAGATCTGCTTCGAGCTCGCGGCCCGCCTGGCGGACTACGTCAACGTCCTCGAACCGCTGCGGTCGACCCCCGGGGCACGCTGACCGCTCCTTCGCGGTGGGCGTGATCGCGGGGTGCAACGGAACCATCAAGTTTCGGCCCTGCCGGCCGACGAGGATCACCCAGGACTCGTTCGGAGGGGTGCCATGAGTCGGTCGTCGCGAGTCGCAGGCGGAGCAAGGAATCGCGAGCCGTGGTCGGTCGGCGCCCACCTCGTGGTCATCGTCGTGGTCGTCGTGGTCGTCTTCGCCGGCGTCGGCGCGGTGCTCGGGCACCAGACGTGGCAGAACGGGCAGCAGAACGTGCGGGCCAATGCCAGGTCCCTCGCGGGAGTCGCCGCCGACACGTTGGCCGACAACGTCGGCGTCGTGCGGACCCAGACGGCCTCGATCGCAGCCAACCCCGCGGTGCCGGGCCTGATGGCCGATGCGACCGGCTGCTCCTTCGACTTCCACCTCGAGGGGTTCCCGCGGAGCCACCTCGACATCGTGCGTCCCGACGGGACGGTGGTGTGTTCGTCCACCAAGCTCGCGCCCGGCCGTGCCTCCCATGCCGGCGCCGCTTGGCTCCACCAGAAGCCGTCGAAGGACGTCATCGGATCGGCGCCATTCGTCGACCGGGTCACCGGGCTCCCCGCGGTGGCGTTCGTGGCGACCGTGCGCGACACCGGCGGCCGGGCCATCGGGAACGTGGCGATCGTGCTGCCGACGCCCCAGATGGCCCAGCCGATCGCCGACTTCTTCGGTGGGCCGCGCCATTACCAGTTCGCTCTCGTGGACCAGCATGCCGGGCGGCTCCTGTCGACCTCCTCGGGGATCACCAAGCTGGCGTCGAACGCCCGATCGACGAACCCCATGCGTTCGGCGGGGTTCCTGTACGGCTCTCGCCGGGTCGCTCACACGGATTGGCTCGTGTATTCCGGGGTCGACCCGCATGTTGCCCTCGCTTCGACCCGGTCCGCGCTCCAACGCGGCGCGCTGCTCGCGGTGATCGTCCTGGCAGTGCTGGTGGCCTCGATCGTGATCGTGAGTCGGAAGATCACCCGTCCGCTGCGCGCGCTCAGCGATGCCGTCGGGAGCACCGGCCCGCACGTGGACGGTGTGCTCGGTGCCATCCAAGGCCCGCGCGAGGTCTCCCGCCTCGCGGCCGAGTTCCGGGTGGCGACGGCGGCGCGCGACGCCTACGAGTCCCAGTTGTCCCACCAGGCGCTCCACGACCCGCTGACGGGGCTGCCCAACCGGGCGCTGCTGGCCGAGCGACTCAGCGAGGCGGTCGAGCGGGCCACGCGCGAGGGCGTGAGCGTCGCCGTGCTCTTCCTCGACCTCGACCGGTTCAAGCTGGTCAACGACAGTCTCGGCCACGACGTGGGCGACCACGTGCTGATCACGACGGCGGGTCGCCTGCGCGAGGTCGTGCCGCCGGGGGGAACGCTCGCCCGGTTCGGCGGTGACGAGTTCGTCGTCGTCGCCGAGGTCCCCGACGACGCCGCGGTGAGCCGGCTCGCCGACGAGCTGCTCGCCGCCGTCGATGATCCGATCGAGACGGCCAACGATGTCGTGCGGATCACGGCGTCCCTCGGCATCGCCATCAGCACGCCGGAGCGCCGGCCGGCTGACCTGATCCGTGACGCCGACAACGCGATGTACGCAGCCAAGGAGCGCGGTCGTGGGCGGGCCGAACGCTACAGCGACCTGCTCCACGACCAGGCGAGCGTCCGGCTGACCATGGCCAGCGAGTTCCGCGTGGCCCTCGACCGCGATGAGCTCCACGTTGCCTACCAACCGAAGGTCGACCTCGCCACCGGTGAGATCGTGGGGGTCGAGTCGCTGCTGCGCTGGGACCACCCCGCCCTCGGCTCGGTGCCGCCGTCGAGGTTCATCCCCATCGCCGAGGAGACCGACGCCATCGTGCGGGTCGGGGAGTTCGTCCTCGAACAGTCCTGCCGGCAGGCGATGGCGTGGCGCCGCGACGGCATCGACCTGACCGTGGCCGTCAACATCTCCGGCCGCCAGCTGGCCAGCGGAGAGCTTCCCGTCGTGGTCGCGGCGGCCCTCGCCATCTCGGGGTTGGAGCCCGACCGGCTGTGCCTCGAGCTCACCGAGAGCCTGCTGATGTCGGACACGATCGCCACGCAGCGCACGCTCGACGAGCTCCACTCCCTCGGGGTGCGACTCAGCATCGACGACTTCGGCAC
>JAOBWM010000206.1 GCA_025463365.1 Acidimicrobiales bacterium | reverse complement strand
GAACCAACGATGCTCACCTTCGTCCTTCGCTCGGACGATGGGTGCGGGCTTCGTGGCGGAGCTCATGACGGGTCCTTCGCTTCGTGGGACACAAGTACCATGACGACATTGGCGTACCATGAGGGCGATGTCAACCTCCTATGAGCTCGGTGGCCGCTCCGCCCAGAAGCGCCGCACGCGCGAGGCACTGGTGGCTGCCGCCCGCGACATCGTCGCCGCCGGCCTGACGCCCACCGTCGAGCAGGCCGCCGAAGCCGCGGGCGTGTCGCGGACCACTGCCTACCGCTACTTCCCCACCGCGAGAGCCCTGCTGGTGGCGGCCCACCCGGAGATGACCACCGAATCGATGCTCCCGCCCGACGGACCGGCCGATCCCGCGGCCCGGCTCGACGCGGTGGTCCTCAGCTTCACCCAGCTGATCGTCGAGACGGAGCCCCAGCAGCGGACGATGCTTCGCCTGTCGCTCGAGATGGACGCCCACGAACGAGCCGCCCTCCCCCTCCGCCAGGGCCGGGCCGTCGGCTGGATCACCGAAGCGCTCGAAGGGTTTCGCGGCACCTGGTCCGACGAAGAGCTCCGACGCCTCGTCGTCGCGATTCGAGCGACGACGGGCATCGAGGCGCTCGTCTGGCTGGTCGACGTTGCCGGGCTCTCCCGCGACGAAGCGGTCGAGTCGATGCGCTGGTCGGCCCAGGCGCTCTTGCACCAAGCCATCGCGGACCGGAGCGGGTGATCCAGCTGGCGACCGTCAGGTGTCGTCGCCGTCGAGGAGGCGACCGAGCTCGACTTCCGCGAGGTGGTCGGCCGACGTCACGCCCCAGAAGCCCCGAGGCGCGAGCAGCTCCTCGATGAACGCCTCCATGTAGGGATGGAACTCGCGGCGCAGCTCGCGGACCCGAATCCAGCTCTCGTCGAAGTCGCGTAGCTCGAGCCCCGTGGTCTGGAAGATGCTGTAGGCCACGGACCACCAGCGCGCCGCCAGGTCGGGCTCGGGGAGCTGGTCGAGGCCGACCCGGGTGGAGAGGCCCTGGACCAGCCGGGTCGACTGGCGGTACAGGCGCATCGCCGGGCCCTTGTCGGCGCCGGGAACGGTGCAGGCGAAGGCGATCGCCGCGTCGGTGACCACGCCGAGGCCGGTGACCCACGAGTGGCCCCGGTGCTTGGATCGGAACCAGATCAGCACCGGGAGCGAGGTGTGCGAGTCGTACACCTCGGCGCACCAAGCCGACCAGCTGTCGAACATCGCGTTGAGCGCGGTCAGGTCGCCGTCGGGGCCGACGTAGCTGCGGACGAGCGAGACCGGCGTGATGCGGACGTCGCTGAGGTCGTCGAGCAGGAGCACCTGGCGCTCGCGGGCCGAGTACGCGGCGTAGAGCGAGGGCAGGTACCCGATGACGAGGCCGAGGGTGCCCAGGCCGGTGAAGCCCTCGACGACGGTCAGCAGCCGAAGGCCGCCGGAGGCCGGGAGGACGTCGCCGAACCCGATCGAGAAGTAGACGACGCCGGAGTAGTACCAGGCATCAGAGATCCCCGGCAGCGGGACCCCGAAGCTGTTCCGGAAGCCCCACCACACCAGGCCCCAGCCGATGATCTCGAAGAACGCCCAGGCGCCGAGCAGGACGACGAACGAGACGGGGCCGAAGCGTGCGAGCCAGCGCTCACGACCGACACCGTCCTCCATCCGTGCGCACACCGCCCGATACGGCTTCCACATGATCCGGTAGAGGCGGCGGGAGAACGACAGCCGGCTCGAGCCGAGGCCGGTGGCCAGGAGCGTGTCGAACGAGTCGAGGACCATCCAGCCCACGAGCCCGAGGCCCACGACGATCGCAACCGCTCCCACGGCCGGGGAGTCTCGCGCCTGGCGACCGCTACCTTGTCGGCCGTGCCGGCCGCCGACGTCCAGGAGCTCACCGACCGCGTGTTGGCCGGTGATCGGCGAGCACTGGCCCGGGCGATCACGCTCGTGGAGTCCACCAACGCCGAGCACCGCGCCGACGCCGCCGAGCTGCTCGCAGCCGTGCTCCCCCGGACCGGCTCGACGGTGCGCATCGGAATCAGCGGGCCGCCGGGCGTCGGCAAGTCGACGTTCATCGAGGCGATGGGCGCGCTGGTCACCGAACAGGGCCACCAGGTCGCGGTGCTGGCGATCGATCCGTCGAGTGCTCGCACCGGCGGCTCGATCCTGGGCGACAAGACCCGGATGGAACGGCTCGCCCGCAACCCTCGAGCGTTCATCCGGCCCTCGCCCGCGTCGGGCGAGCTCGGTGGCGTGGCCCGGCGGACCCGCGAGGCGATGCTGCTCTGCGAGGCGGCCGGGTTCGACGTGGTCGTCATCGAGACCGTCGGCGTCGGCCAGTCCGAGCTCGCCGTCGCGGATCTGGTCGACCTGTTCGTGCTGCTCGCCTCACCGAGCGGCGGGGACGACCTCCAGGGCATCAAGCGCGGGATCATGGAACTGGCGGACCTCGTGGTCGTCACCAAGGCCGATGGTGCCCTCCTGTCGTCGGCCAACCACGCCGCAGCCGACCTGCGCCGGGCCGTGCACCTCCTCCGCCCGAAGCACGAGGGGCTGACGACCGAGGTCCTGCTCGCCTCCTCGACCACCCCGCACGACGACGGCGTGGCTGCGGTCTGGCGCGCCATCTCGAGCGCCCACGAGGCCCTGGCGGCCACCGATCAGCTCGACACGTTGCGCGCCTCGCAGGCCACGGCGTGGCTGTGGGACGAGATCCGGTCGGAGCTGCTGCACCGGTTCCGCACCACCGTGAAGCCGACGGACCTCGCGGCGATGGAGGCGGCCGTACGCAGCGGCGAGCTGACACCGTCGATGGCCGCGCAACGCCTCCTCGAGGGCTTCGGCGGCTGAGCCCGCCAGCCGGGTCAGCCGGTGGGCCGAGCGGCCGAGCGGCCGAGCGGCCGAGCTACCGGAAGGCTCGGGCGTACGCGATGCGCTCGAGGAACAGCTCAGGGCCGCCGTCGAGCGGGATGCCGGCCACCTTGGGCAGCAGCTGCTGCGCGAGGGTCTGGGCGATCTGGGCCCGGTGCGCGAACGCGACCTGGTGGCGACGGCTGAGGAAGGCCCGCACCGCGGCGACCTCGTCGAGGCTCAGCGCGCTGGTGTCCCACGTCGCGATCTCGGGCGGTGCCTGGGGCACGCCGCTCGGCGCCCCCACGCCGCGTTGCATCCCGAAGCCGGCGTCGTAGCCCACCTGGGCGGTCCGGCGGACCGGACGCACGACGATCGTGCCCGCCGCCAGGTCCCCGAGCCGCTGGCACCGCTTGGTGACGAGCAGCGAGATCAGGCCAACCGTGTAGACCCCGGGCAGGAGGTCGATCACGCGGACCACGTTGCGGATGGTGGCGGCGAGGAAGGTGACCGGTGTGCCGTCGGCCCGGACGACGGCGATCCCCACGGCCATCTTGCCGATGGTCCGACCGCCGGCGAAGGCCTCCATGAGGATCGAATAGCCGAAGACGATCCCGAAGATGCCGATGGCCAGCAGGGCCACACCGGCGTTCTCGAACTGCGCCGACACGAAGCCGAGCACGATGAGGGCGACGAACTGCACCACGCTGTCGAGCATGAGCGCCGCGCCACGCGAGCCGATCCCCGCCAGCACCAGGTCGAGGTCGATACCCTCGGCCCCCGCGAGCGTCACCTTGTCCTCGAGATCCACGGACCGACGCTAGACGGCGATCTGCCCATGTCCCCCGAGCCAACCATCGAACCATCCCAGGCGAGGTCCTGTTGAGCGAGCCCTTGCCGACCTTCGTGGACGGCCACCAACAGCGCTGGCAGGAGCTCGGCTCGCTGGTGGCCTCGGCGCGGGGCTCGGTGGCCAAGCTCGACCCGGTGGCGGTCCGCAACTTGGGCCGGCTGTATCGCCAGGCGGTGGCCGACCTGGCCTATGCCCGACGCTGCTACCCCAAGGATCCCGTGACGGTCCGCCTCGACGAGCTGGTCCGCCAGGCCCGGCCGCTGCTGTACGGGAGCGTGCGCGAGCGCACCTCGGTCCTGCACTTCGTGACCACCGGCTACTGGCAGCGCGTGGCCGAGCGACCGCTGATCCTCCTCGCCTCGGTGCTGCTGCTGTTCGCGCCGGTGCTCATCGTCGGGGCGTGGGCCGACGCGAACCCCGAGGCGGCGGCCCGCGTCGCCCAGGTCTCCCCGCTCACCGCCGGCATCGCCGAGCGCGGGCCCCGCAACCCCGACACGCAGAAGGTCACCGACACCGGGATCAACGTGGGCATGTCCGGCGAGATCTTCACCAACAACGCGCGGGCCGCGCTGACCGCGTTCGCGGGCGGACTGACCGCCGGCGTGCTCACCATCGCGGCCCTCGTGTTCAACGGCCTGCTGCTCGGCCTCGTCGCCGGGTTGGCGATCCATGGCGGCAACGCCGAGTCGCTCTGGCGGCTCATCGTCCCGCACGGCGTCTTGGAGCTGTCGCTCCTCGCCGCGTCCGGGGCTGCGGGCCTGCGCACCGGCTGGGCGCTGGTCCATCCGGGCCACCGGACCCGGGTGGAGGCCCTGACCGTCGAAGGCCGCGCCGGCATCGAGCTCGCCCTCGGCTCGGCGGCCCTGCTCGTGCCGTGCGGGATCGTGGAGGGGTTCGTGACCCCACGAGGGCTCTCGGTCCCGGCCGCGCTCACCGTCGGGTTCGGCCTGGGCGCGGTGTATTGGGGCCTGGTGCTGTGGCGCGGCGTCGGCACCCGCCGGGCTACAGCCGAGCCACTGCCTTCAGCCTGAGGTACGCGGCCACACAGGCCGACGGCAGGCGGTCGACCGTGGCATCGACCACGACGGCACCGGCGCTCGACAGCCGGCGACGAACGAGATCCCGCACTGCGAGGAGATCGGTGGCGACCCCGGCGGTCAGCAGTGCCCGCCGATCTTCGGGCAGGGTCGTGACCGCCTCGACCAGGTCCGGGTCCCGGACCCCCGCCACCAGCACCGCGTGACGACGGACCAGGACCGGCACCGCCTGCAGCAACGGCCGCGAGGCGGCCTCGTCGAGCACGTCGGTGAACACGATCACCAGGGACCGCTTGGCCGCCGCCACCTGCGCGAAGGCGGCTTCGTAGTCGCTGTCGACGATGGCGGGCTCGACCGCATCGAGCTGTCGCACGAGCCGGCCGGCGTTGGCGCGCCGCGGCCGCATGGTGCTGCGGACCCGATCGTCGAACACGACGCTGCCGACGCGGTCGCCGACGACATCGGCGACCGCCGCCACCGCAGCGAGGGCGTCGAGGGCCACATCGAGCCGGGTCCGGTCCGTGACCGGGGCCGCCGACAAGCGGCCGGCATCGACCAGGCACCACAGGTCGCGCTCCGTGTCCTCGCGGAACTGGTTGACCATCGGACGCTGGACCCGCTCCGTGGCGAGCCAGTTCATGCGACGGATGTCGTCGTCGGGCGTGTAGTCGCGGATCGACTCGAAGTCGGTGCCCAGCCCGAGCGGACCGCGACGGAGGCCCGGATCACGGAACCGACCCTGCCGGACGGCGGTGGCCAGCCGCCGCGCTGCTGGGAGGTCTGCGTGCGCGGTGAGCTCCACGGCGCCGCCGTGGGCGTGGTCCCGGCGTGCGAGCCGCAAGGGTCCCACGCTGCGCGTGATGGCCGGGCCGAGCTGGTGCACCCCCCGGATGAGGGCGACGAACGTTCCGTCGAGCGCAGCGCCGGCCTCGGCGGGGTCGAAGCGGAGTTCGGCGGTCTGGGGCTGGCGCACGCGGACGACCACCAGGGGCCGAGGGGTCACGCGCACCGAGAACGGGGTCTCGACGCCCCGGGCGACCTCCGACGGAAGGGTCCGCTCCACCAGCGGGGGCCGCCGCACGAGCACGGCATCGACGACGAAGGCAGCGGCCACGGCCACGACGAGGACGGCCGCCGCGTCAGTTCCGATCCCGAACGCGAGCACCGAGATCGCCGCGAGGAGGCCGAACGCGACGATGGTGGGGCTGGGCAGGCCGACCCCCTTCGGTGCCGCTGGCATCACCGCGGGAC
This sequence comes from Acidimicrobiales bacterium, assembly GCA_025463365.1. Classification (GTDB taxonomy): domain Bacteria; phylum Actinomycetota; class Acidimicrobiia; order Acidimicrobiales; family Iamiaceae; genus Aquihabitans. The sequence continues at coordinate 14,334 of JAOBWM010000206.1, read as the reverse complement.
CGGCACCGAGGCGATGGCGTTGGCGACGGCGATGTCGGGGGTCATGCGATCGAGCTCGGCCTCGGGCCGCAGGATCAGCCGGTGGCGCAGCACGGTCGGCGCCACGCGGATGACGTCGTCGGGGATCACGAAGTGCCGACCCCACAGGCGGGCCGAGGCCTTGGCCGCCACCAGCAGGTGCACGCCGGCGCGCGGGCTTGCACCGACGGAAACGCTCGGGAGGGCACGGGTCTGGCGGACGAGCGCCGTGACGTAGGCGATGACCTCACCGCTCACCGCGGTCTGGTCGACCTCGTCGCGTGCGGCGGCGACCTCGTTCGCACCCACGACCGGCTGGACCGCCGCGAGCCCCGACGGATCGAGCCCGCGGCGCGGCAGTTCGAGCAGGGAGCGCTCGTGCGCCTCGGCGGGGTAGCCGACGAGCACCTTGAGCAGGAACCGGTCGAGCTGGGCCTCGGGCAGCGGGTAGGTGCCCTCGTACTCGATCGGGTTCTGGGTGGCGACCACGAGGAACGGATCCGGCAGGTCGTGCGGCGTGCCGTCGATCGTGACCTGGCCCTCCTGCATGGCTTCGAGGAGCGCGGCCTGGGTCTTGGGCGGCGTGCGGTTGATCTCGTCGGCGAGGAGCACGTTGGTGAAGACCGGGCCCGGACGGAACACGAGCTCGCGGTCGCGCAGGGTCATGGTGCCGGTGAGGTCCGAGGGCAACAGGTCCGGGGTGAACTGGGCTCGCTTGAAGTCGAGGCTGAGTGCCTTGGAGAAGGTGGAGGCCAGCAAGGTCTTGGCCACGCCGGGCACGCCCTCGAGCAGCGCGTGACCGCCCACCGCAAGGGCCACGAGCAGCGCGTCGATGACGTCGTCCTGGCCGACCACGACCTTCGTGACCTCGGCATGCAGGCGGCCCCGCAGCGAGCGCAGCACGCCGTCAGGTTGGCCCGGAGCGAGCGAGGGCGAAGCGGTGGGGTCGGTCACGGGGAGGTTCCTCCGGTGGCGGGATCGGTGGGGACGGTAGCGATAGGGGTCATCCCGTGGTCCGCCCGCTGGCGAGCGGCGGCGAGCGCGCCGACCTGGAGCGCATGGTCCGGGTCGGCGACGGGATGGGTGAGGGCGGCGAGGGCGGACGGGTCGAAGCCGGCGGCTTCGCCCGCCGACCAGAGCGCGGACGGCGACGCGTCGGCGGGCGCGCCCACGAGCTCGGCGAGGGATCGGCGGGTCGAAGCCACCAGCGGCTCGACGGCTTCGGCGTCGGTCCGCACGATCCGAGCAAGGTCGGCGGCGATGGCGTCGACGTGATCCTTCCGGGCCGGCCGGAGCCGGCGCTGGTCGGGCTCAGGTGGTCCGAAGCGGGCGCCCGCGGACCACAGCCCGACAGCCAGGGCGAGCGTGGCGGCCGCCGCCCCCCATTTCCACGAGTCGGGAAGGGCGTCGAACCCGGTCGCCGCCGCGGTTCGCACGGATTCGACGAACACCACCGGATGGGCTCGAGGGCCGACCACGGCCAGGCTCAGGGCGGCGTCGTCGGCGGTCGCGAGGTTGCGGTTCTGGAACACCGCCGCATCGGCGACCGCGACCACGCGCCCGCGCCCGACGTCGGCCACGACGACGAAGGGATCGATGTCGTCGCCGGCCACGGGGACCAGCCCGCCCAGGTCGGTCCAGCGCCGGTCCGAGCCCGTCACCCGGCGCACGCCGGATACCTCGGGCGCCGGGACCCACGGGACGACGTCGCCGGATCCGACGGTGGCGCCCGGGCGCGTTCGGGTGAGTGCGCCGAGCAGCGGCGCGGAGTCCTCCCCCACCAGGACCAGGCGGCCGCCGCCTGATACGAACCGGCCGTAGGTCCGGGCCTCGGCGGCGGTGATGTTCACCGGGTCGACGACCACCACCGTCTCGGTGGATGCGAGGGGCCGATCAGCCAGCGGGCCGCGGTGCCGGTCGACCAGGTGGCCGTCCCGTGCGAGGAGCTCGGCCCAGGCCCGCAGACCGTCGCCCCCCGTGCTGAACGAGGACGACGCCGGACCCCCCGGTGTGCCGCCGACCACCGACGACAGGCCGCTGAGGCCCAGGTTGAGCGCGACGATGGCGCCGACGACCAGGAGCGCGGCGCGCTGGCCCCGTCCGAGGCGGTCCCACCACCCGGCGAACCCGGTGCGCTCGCTCATCGCCGCGCCCGCGAGCCCAGGATCCGGAGCCAGCGCTCGCGTGACCCGACGACATCCTCAGCGGTCGCCGCTCGGCCCCCGTAGACGACCTCCTCGAACGTGGCGGTGAGCACCGCCAGGTCCTCTCCGCCCACCGCTTCGGCGGCCTGGCGAGCCGTCGTCTCGGGCCGGAGCGTGAGCCGCTCGGCCCGGACGAGGCACACGAGGCCGGCTTCGTAGCGGAGCCGGACGGCGAGCGAGCAGTCGCCGTCCACCTCTGCTTGTTCGGCGCGGCGTTCCAGTTCCTCAGGATCGGCGGCGGGATCCACGAGCAGACCGTGGGGGGTGCCGCCGCGACCGATCGACGCGCCACTGCGACGGCGGGCAAACCAGACGGTCAGCCAGGCCGCGCCCGCGACCACGAGGGCGAGCAGCAGGTAGCGCCCCCCAGGCAACCGGTCGGCGAGCCACAGGGCGGGATGGAAGACCCGGGAGACGAACCGGCCGATCGGCCCGAAGACCGGATCGAGGCGGTCGCCGATCCACCGCAGCGCACCCTTGAACGGCTTCGGCACCGACGCGGGCCGGTAGTCCTTGCCGGCGACGACGGCGCGTGCCTGCCGCCTCGCATCGGCCGCCGCGGTCGTCGAGCCCGGCCGTCCGTGGTCGAGGAGGGAGGCGAGGGCCGCGAGGCGCCGTCGCCGATCGGCGACGGTGGAAAGCGACCGCGTGGCACCCCGCAGGTCGACCGGCCGTCCATCGACCGTCCGCACGGCCCGCAGGTCGGCCAGGGCGGCATCGCTGGTGACCGCCGCACGGGCGAGGGCCGCGGCCTCGACCGCCGAGACGTCGCGGTCCTGCACGACCCGCGGCAACTCGGCGCCAGCGGTCGGGGCCGCGACGGCCGCGACGGCCGGGCCGATCGCCACGGTTGCGACGGCGATGAGCCCGGCGACGAGCCCAGCGCGGAGCCCCGCGACGAGCCCGGCCACGACGCCGGATCGGCCCGGGCGCCGTGATCGACGCATGGTCAGGTCCAGGGTGAGCCGTCGTCGCCCGGTGCGGGCGGCGGGACGGCGGGCGGGGCAGGTGGCGTCGTCGGGGCGGGTGCCGGTGGTGGGGGCGGAGGAGGTGGCGGCGGAGGAGGTGGGGGTGGCGCAGCCGCGGTCCCGTACTGCGGACCGAACGGTTGGTACGGCTGGGGCGGGGCGTACGAACCAGCCGGACCGTACTGGCCGGCAGGCGGCATCCAGCCGGTCGGGGCCCCGGCGGGGGCACCGGGTTGGACGGGGAACCCGGCCTCGACCGGGGCCTGTCCGAGGCGCTGGGCCCACAGCACGAGGTCGAAGCCCTCCTTGCGGACGCGGAGGTCGACGTAGAGCGCCATGGTCAGCGCCGCGGTGAACGGCTGGGTCAACAGCAGCGAGACCACCCGGACGACGATCTGCAGGACCGCGCTGGCGACCTCGTTGTCCGCGAACGCGGACGCGAACGTGATCGGGAGCGCGAGCGCATATTGGAAGGCAGCGACGAGGAGGGCGCCCACGACGAGGATCCCGAAGGTGCGCCACCACATCCCCCGCACGAGCCTCGCCGACCGGCCCATCGCTCCGAACACGCCGAGTCCCTCCACGAGGAGCACCGGCATCGCCACCGAGAAGGCCACGTAGACCCAGATCCCCGGAGCGATGCAGAAGACGGCACCCACCAGGACCGTGAGGCCGGTCAACAGCGACAGGCCGATGACCGACGGGAGCCGACGGAACCCGAAGGCGAGGCTCTCGCGCCACGTCACCGCCCCCCCGACGTACGCGGTGCTGATCGATCGGAAGCAGGCGGCGGTGGCCACGGACGTGGCCACCACGAAGAGGATCGCGACCACACCGATGCCGGCGAAGAACATCCCCATGTTGGAGCTCGAGTTGATGACGGTGAGGCCCGTGGCCGCGTCGGTGTGGGTGTCGGGCATCGCGGACCACAGCACCAGCGCGGAGACCACGGTCGCAGGGATGACCGGCACGGCCACGGCGGCGAGCAACGTCTTGGCTTGGGCTCGATAGATCCGGATGGCTGCGTCCAGCAGCTCGCCCAGCCCGAGTGGTCGCAGTCCTTCCACGGCGGGCGACCCTACTGGTCGTCAGGTGGGCCGACGGGCGACACCGTCGCCCCGCCGCGCATGCGCCGCACGATCGGTGCGCAGATCGCCGCGCCGCCGACGTCGACCACGACGAAGATCAGGCGGGCCGTGACCGCGGTGAAGACCGACTGGGCGTGGTCCAGGCCCGAGGTCGCGTACAGCACGGCCTCGCGGATCCCTGCCCCGGACGGCACCGGGACCGCGAGGAAGCCGACCGTCCACGAGAGCACGGTGGCGAACATCACTCGGGGGTAGTCGAGGTCCGAGGTGAGCGACCGGGCCACCGCCCACGTCGCGGTGCCGATGAGCAGCCATGTCGGCACGTACCGGAGCACGAGGAGGAGCGAGTCCTTCCACGCCGGGATCTCCATGTCGATCTCGCGCTTCGTCAGCCGGGCGACGAGAGCCACGAGCCGGGCCAGCACGTCGTGGTGCAGGATCGTCACGCCGATGGGCAGCGCCAGCAGGGCCAGCATCGACACGTCGAACCCGCCGCCGGTCAGCGCGAACGGCAAGAAGGCGGCGGCGACGAACATGGCCGAGAGGTAGAGGATCCCGAGCGACATGGCGACGCTGGCGTAGGCGCGGCTGCGCGGCACGCCGCCCCGGCGGGCCAGCTCGCCCCGGCCGAGCACCGGCCACACCCCGCCCGGCAGGTACTTGCCCAACTCGCCGACGTAGTACCAGGGGATCACCCGGCGCAGCGGCGCCTGCACGCCGAGCGTCTTCATCACGCCTCGCCAACCCCACCCGATGCTGGTCATGGCGGCGACCGCACAGCCGACCGCCAGCACCAGCCACCACCCGTCGGCCCGATCGATCTCCTTCGACACCCGTGGCCACTCGTTCACGAGGGTGCGGACGACGAAGCCGACGGCGCCCAGCCCCATCACGAGACCGACGAGGGTGACCAGGCGCGTCGCCGTGCCACCCCGGCGCGAGGCGGTGACCGGCTCGCTGGTGACGTCGAGCTCGACGTCCGCCGCGGTGTTCGGGGGCAGCTCGGTCACGGGGTGGGCTCCGGGGGATCGACGTGGAGGATCGTTCTGGCGGCGGCGCGCAACTGGGCGTCGCTCAGGTCGGTGCGGCGCCGGAAGTCGCGCAGGTCGAAGAACAAGAAGCGGCCATCGGGCGACCGCAGCGGCTCGACGCCGATCGACTTCTGGAGGTCACGGATCTCGCGGCCGCCGTCGGTGTAGCCGTAGGTGTCGACCCAGATGCCGCGGAACCCGAGACCGAGCAGCGCGGGGAGGGCGCCGATCGGGCCGACGTGGTCGCGCAGGTAGACCTGCCAGTCGGCGGCAGGCCGCCCCTTGATCGAGCCGTAGCTCCAGCGCAGCGAGCCGTCGTCGGCGAGGTAGCCCCGCAGCGGGTCGTAGTCGGTCATCCGCCCCGGCGGCTGCTCCTCGGGGAACGGGAGGACGGGCAGCTGGAAGATCGCCGTCCCGTCGGGCATGACCTTCTCGATCTGCCCGACGAACGAACGATCGCTGGCGTGCTGCGCCTCGATCTCGGCGTAGGGCTTGCGCACCGGCGGGATGCCATCCCACAGACCGAACGCCAGCACGGCGAGCGCCACCGCGACGAGGATCGGCCGGGACCGCGCGTGGCGGCCGCGGACCCAGGCCACGAACCGCTCCGCCCAGAGACAGACCACCACCGTGGCGAAGAAGGCGATGATCAACATGATCCGGTCCCACACGCGGATCTGGGCGAAGCCGGCCAGCGCGAGCAGGACCGAGATGCCGCCCACGCTGCCGAACAGCAACGCGAGGACCGTGAGCGTCCCCGCCTCCTCGCGCAACACGTCGCGGTCCCAGTAGGGCCGGAGCTCGGGTCCGTCGCGTCGGCGGCGCCGTCCGGCAAGAGCGGCGTAGAGGGCACCGAGGAAGCCGGCGGTGCCGAGGATGCCGAGGGCCTGCCCGCCCTCGCTGCGCACCGGGCTCTTGTCCTGGGCTCGGGCACCCAACTTGGACAACGTCGGGGACCGGTGCCCGCCCTGCGGCGTCACGAGCCGGGTGATCTTGAGGCTGTACAGCTCGCTCTCGGTGACGAGGCGGCGGGCCGCCTGGTCGTTCGTGCCGTACACCCGGTAGTAGTTGAGGGTCGGGTAGCTGAGGATCCCGAAGGTGGCCCCCATGACCGCGATCAGCAGCACCGCGCCGACGACGCGCATGGGTTCGCGCCAGCGGATCGCGGCGACGAGCGCCCCCGAACCGAGCAGGCACATCGTGAAGCCGGTGGTCATGGTCTCGGTGCCGGCGATGACGACTGCAAGGGCGACGGCCGCGCCGACGCGAGGCCAGCGCAGGTTGCCCTGGATCGATCCCTTGCCCTTCTTGTCGGATGCCACGAGGAACCGCTCGCGCCACGCGGTCGCCCACACCAGCAACAGGCACGCGAGCGGCGCCGAGTAGTACGTGGACCGCCACAGGTGCATCTCGCCGTGGGTGAAGTGGTACGGCATGAACGTGTAGACGAGGGCGCCGACACCCGCCACCACCGGCCCGAAGCGCAGCAGGCGCAGCACCACGAACGTGACCACGGCCAGCACGCCGAACCCGAGGAAGAAGTACAGGTTGATGGCCAGGCCCCAGTCGCCCGTGATCATCACCAGGATCTTCATGGCGAAGAGCTGGAACGTCTCACCGCCGTGGGGGAAATCGTAGAACTGCTGGCCGAACGGGGCGCCGAGCCGGGGCTGGCTCAAGTACCAGCCGCGCTCTTGGATGGTCTTGACCATCGCCGAGATGAGCGTCGCATCCGAGCGGGTGTCGAACGGCAGGCGCTTGGGCATCCGCCAGACGCGCAGCAGCCACGCGCCCCACGCCAACGCCACGGTCGCGACGACCGCGGACTCGACGACGAGCCGCTTGGCGCGGGGTGCCTCGGGGGCTGGGGAGTCAGCGTCGTCAGCGGTCATGGATCGGTCGACCCTACTGGTCGACCCCTGCGGGACTGGGGTCCGCGACCACCTCAGGACCACCCCTCAGGTCGGCCACGAGAGCCGCTGAGAGCGCGACCGCGCCGACCGCGGCGGCCACGAAGATGAGGCCCACGAACCCTCCGGGCCACCCGCTCCACGCGGTGAGCGCGCGGACCTGGCCGCGGGGACCCAGCCCGGGTCCGCCCCACCAACCGACCAGGCACCGCCACACGCCCCAGGCCTGGAGCCCACAGGCCGCGGCCAAGGCGGCGAGGGGGGCCCACCGCCCGACCCAGCGGACCACGCCGACGGCCGCGACGACGGCCACCCCGGCAATCCCCGCGAACAGGTAGCGGCCCTGGAGGAACTGGAACTTGGACGTGCGCACGTGCAGCGACCACGCGTGCTGGAACACCACCACCAGGAGCGCGGCCACCGGGAGCAGCAGCACGAGCAGCGGGACGGGCGCAGGACCGTGGCGCGCGTCGCCCTCGCGGCGAACCGCGTCTCGACGAACCGCGTCTCGGCGCCCCGTGCCCACGCCCCCTCTCACGCGCGCGCTCACGAGGGCGGTCCCGACGGCAGCGGCGAGGACCGCCGTGAGGGCGTAGGTGAACCCGGTCGAGAACCGGACGGTGTACCAGCCGAACGAGCCCCAGAACCGCTGGTCGAGGTCCCGGCCGTACTCCCGCAGGAAGGGCCACAGGTGGGCGTGGAACCCGGGTGGCCGCAGCGCGGTCGTCAGGCGGTCGTCCTCCACCGACGGGGCGAAGTGGCCCGTGCGGATCCGGACGCGGACGTACCACCAGGCCGAGAGGATCACGGTGACCCCGCCGGCGATCGCCAAGGGGATGGCCGCCGGCCGCAAGCGCCGCAGGACCCTGCGACGACCCGTCTCGGCGCGGTCGGCTCGGAGCCCGATCAGGTACCCCACCGCGATGAACGGGAGGAACACCACGGCGAACGACTTGGTGAGCAGACCCAGCCCGGTCAGCGTCCCGATGGCGACCGCCGTGCGAGCGCTCCGGTCGCCCCGCAGGACCCCCGCGACCAGGGCAACGATCCCCGCGCCCAGGACGGTGAGGAGGTTGTCGTTGTTCAGGGTCGACCCGATGTGGGTGAGCATCGGGAGCCCGAGCGTGAGGACCGACGCCGTGACCGCGGTCGTGTGGTCGAGCCCGACCCGCCTGGCCGCCCACCATGCGAGCAGTGGGATCGGCATGACCACGAGCGCGTTCACGAGGCGGAGCAGCGCCAGCTCCCGATCAGCCGACCACGGCCCGCCGTGCGCCGCTCGCTCCACGCGGAGCACCGTCGCCATCGCCTCGTAGTAGAGGGGCGGGTGCTGGGGCATCTGGTTGAGCTGCCCGAGTGGTGCGGCCCCGCCCGCGTCGTCCCAGGCCGGGCGCGAGGCCTTGTCGGGCGCATCGGCCCGAGGATGGCGGCGGGTGGATGTGGGCGTCACCGGCTCGCCCGTGCGGGGGCAGGCCCGGGTCGCAGCGGCATAGGTGGCGCAGAGGCGGACGATCGCCTGCTGGTTGTGCACGCCGTCGAAGTCGGGGTAGCTGTGGCCGTCGGCGAGGTAGAGCACGAGGGCCAGGTGAGCGGGTTCGTCGGGCGCCTCGGCCAACGGAGCGACGACCGACCACAGCGCGGCCAGCGCGCCGAACGCGAACGTGGCCGCAAGGACCGCAGCCGGCACCCGAACCCGGGTCCGGAACCGGGATCGGGACCGATCGGGCACGGCCGGCGATCCTACGCGAACCGCCCCTGGTGATTCCGTCCCCGTAGGACGCGACCGGTACCCTCGACCCCTATGAGCGACCTCGTGATCCCTGCTGTCGCGCCCGGGCACAGCCCCGCGGCCGCCGACGAGCTCGACGTCAGCATCGTGTTGCCCGTCTACAACGAGAAGGGCCACCTGAAGGAGGAGATCGACCGCATCCGTGCGGCGATGGATGCCTCGGAGTTCTCCTACGAGATCATCGTCATCGACGACGGCTCCAACGACGGCTCGGGCGATGCCCTCCGTGCGATCGACGGCATCCGCCTCATCCAGTTCCTCACCAACCGGGGCTCGGGCTCAGCCCGCAAGTACGGCACCCGGGCCTCGCGCGGCCGCATCGTGGTGTGGACCGACGTCGACATGAGCTACCCGAACGACCTGATCCCGGAGCTCGTGCGGCAGATGGAGGGCCACGACCAGGTCGTCGGCGCCCGCACGTCCGAGGAGGGCACCCACAAGCTGTTCCGGGTGCCGGCCAAGGCGTTCATCCGCCGGCTCGCGAGCTACCTCGTGCAGACCCCGATCCCCGACCTCAACTCCGGGATGCGGGCGTTCCGCAAGGACGTCGCCCTCCAGTACGTGAGCCAGTTGCCCCCCGGGTTCAGCTGCGTGACCACCATCACCCTCACCTTCTTGGCCCACGGCTACACGGTGAAGTACTGGCCGATCACCTACTCCACCCGGGCCGGGACGTCGAAGTTCCACTGGCTGAGCGACACGCGCCGGTACTTCCTGCAGGTCATCCGGATGACGCTCTCGTTCGACCCGTTCCGGGTGTTCCTCCCGATCGGGTTCCTGTTCACGTTCCTCGGGCTCGGCAAGCTCGTGTACGACATCACCCAGCACGACTTCAAGGTCGCGATCAACACGCTGCTGATCTTCATGGTCGCCTTCCAGGTGTTCGTGATCGGCATGCTGGCCGACCTCATCGGCCGGGCCACGCGGGCCACCCATGAGGTGCAGCCGGCCGCGGGTTACACCGTCGACGTGGCGCCCACCTTCCCGCCCGGGCACCACGGCCACCCCGGCAACCGTCCTCCACCGGCAGCGGCGCCGATCTCCGAGACCGTCTCGTGACCGCAGCCGAGGCCACCGCGCCGACGCTCGACGGCGACGTCCCCACCGGCAACACCTACGACAAGTACGCCTCCAAGAACCCCGTGGAGCGCAGGCTGATGGACGGCTTCTTCGCCGCCCTGGACGCGTCGCTGCCCCGCACCTCGCCGAGCCGCATCCTCGAGGTGGGCGTAGGCGAAGGCGAGGTCACCGCACGCCTGGCCGCCCGCTGGCCCGATGCCACGTTCTGTGGCGTCGACCTGCCCGATCCCGAGCTGGCCGGCCACTGGGACGGCAAGGGCTTCTCGCCGCTGTTCGGCGACATCGGCAAGCTGCCCTTCCCCGACGGTGCCTTCGACCTGGTGCTGTGCATCGAGGTCCTCGAGCACGTGCCCTACCCCGAGCTGGCCCTCGCCGAGCTCAGCCGCGTTGCCCGTCGCGACCTCGTGACGTCGGTCCCCCGCGAGCCGATCTGGTGCGCTCTGAACCTCGCCCGTGGCAAGTACGTCAAGGACAAGGGCAACACCCCAGGCCACATCAACCACTGGTCGAAGAAGGAGTTCGCCGAGATGGTCGGGCGCCGCTTCGACGTCCGCTCCGTTCGCAGCCCGCTCCCGTGGACCATGGTCGCCGCCACGGTGCGGTCCTGAGGGGCTGAACACCCTGACGGCCGTCGCGGACACGGAGCTGGACGCCGCGGGGACCGCCGAGGCGCCCGACGACGGCGCCCCGGCACACGAACGAGCGTCACACCGCTCCCGAGGCGTCATCGAGCGATCCCGGTGGGCGTGGTGGCTCGGCCTGGCCGGGATCGGCCTGCTGGTCGCGGGCAGCGGCTGGTACCAGGTCTGGGTGGCACCGCCGTACCGGTACTCCGACGAGCAGGCCCACGCCGGGTACGTCCTCGAGATCCAGCGCGGCCACCTCCCGACCATCGACACACCGATCGACGCCGCCCACGGCGGCCAGGAGCTGCGCGACCGATTGCGGATCCAACCGCTGCGCCGCCGGGACGTCTGGGTGGCCAACAACCCACCGCTGCCCTACGTGATGGCCGCGGGTCCCTCGGCGATCAGCCGCGCCCTCGGCTGGCCCGGCGGACCGCTGCTCGGGCTCCGGCTGACGAACCTCGCCTGCATGGTGGCCGCCGTCGTGCTGGTCGCGCGCCTCGGCGCCAACCTGGCGGGCGGCGACAAGCTCGTGGGCCTCGTGGCCGGAGGCCTGTTCGCGGCCACGCCCCACGTCGGCTTCATCGGGGGCATCGGTGGGACTGACGGGCCGGCCATGTTGTTCACCGTCTTGATCCTCGACGTCCTGGTCTCGATCTGCCGCCTCGGGCCCACCCGGTGGCGGGTCGCGGCCCTCGGGACCTGGTGCGCCTGTGGCGCGGCGTGCCGCCCGATGACCGCGGTGCTCGCCGCCGCGTGCGCGGCCATGGCGTTCGGCGTGATCCTGCTGCGCACGCCGCAGGTGAGCCGCCTCCTGCATCGCGATCGCGAGGGCGAACCCGCTCGAGTCGGGCTGGCGTGGTCGGCCCTCGTGCTCGCCCTTCCGGCCATCATCGCGAGCGGCTGGTGGTACCAGCGCAACATCCGGCTCTACGGCGACGCCACCGGCTCGCACCACCTCCTCGAGAAGTTCGTCCGCAATCCCCGGAGCGGACCGCTCACGATGATCCACTTCCCCTCGGTGTGGCGCGAGACGATCCGCACCCTCTTCGTGCGCCGCCTCGAGAGCCAGCTCCCGACCGACCTGGCCGGCTGGTGGCCGGCACTCAAGGTCGCCGTGATCGCCGCCCTCGTCGTGACCGTCACCGTCGTGGCCGCCGACCAGCTGCTCGCCCGCCGGTCGGGCAGCACGCCTCGCACGTCGGCACAGGCCTGGTCCGCGATGTACGCGTCGATCGTGGTCGTGATCGCGCTCATCGCCCAACACTGGTCGGGCGGCGGCTCTCCCCACGCCCGCTACTCGTTCCCGGCCCTCGCCGTGCTGCTGTCGGGATCGGCCCTCTGCCTCGTGCGGTTCGGCACGCGCTGGGCCGGGGCCGCGGCCATCGCCGTGCTGCTGGCCATCCAGGCCCGCCAGGTCCCGCTGGCGACCGAGTACATCGCGGCCCACACGACGGCGCCGCTCAACTCCGAGCTGACCTTCAGCATCGGCCCGCCGTGGTGGCGCCTTGCGGGCGTCCCGGTGATCGTCCTGGGCGCGGCCGCCCTGCTCGCCGCGTTGGCGTTGGTCGCGCCGCTCCGGCTCCCCGCGCGCCTCCGCCGGGGCTGACGCCGCTCAGGCCGGCGGGGCCTCGAGGGGAAGCGGGGCGCACAGGCCTTCGAGCTCGGCGACTTGGATCCGGTCGCGGTTCTCGTAGGTGATCTCGTTGGTGGGGTCCACGCGGACCTTGTACTCGCGGAACGACTGCTCCATGGAGTCGTAGGCCAGGAGCCGGCCGATCAGCGGGTCGCCCAGGCCCAGGAGGAGCTTGATGGTCTCGATGGCCTGGATGCTCCCGATGATCCCGGGCAGCACGCCGAGGACGCCCGCCTCGGCGCAACTCGGGGCCAGCTCGGCGGGCGGCGGCTCGGGGACCATGTCTCGGTAGGTCGGGCCGTTCTTCGGGTCGAACACGGTGACCATGCCCTCGAAGCGGAAGATCGAGCCGTGGACGACGGTGATGCCGAGCTTCACCGAGGCGTCGTTGACGAGGAACCGAGTCGGGAAGTTGTCGGTGCCGTCGACCACCGCGTCGTAGCCCTCGAGGATGTCCATGACGTTGTCGGCGCCGAGGCGCACGTCGTAGGTGACGACGTTGACATCGGGGTTGAGCAGGGTGAGCGTCTTCTTGGCCGAGTCGACCTTGCGGTCCCCGATGCGGTCCATGTTGTGGAGGATCTGGCGCTGGAGGTTGGACTCGTCGACGACGTCCATGTCGATGATGCCGAGCGTGCCCACACCGGCGGCAGCGAGGTACATGGCGGCCGGTGACCCGAGGCCACCGGCGCCGAGGAGGAGGACCTTGGAGTCGAGCAACTTCTGCTGGCCGGTCTCGCCGACCTCGGGCAGGAGGAGGTGGCGCTTGTAGCGGTTGCGCTGATCCGCGGTGAGGGCGGCGGGCGTGGTCCAGTCCCGGCCTTCGTCCTTCCAGCGGTTGAACCCGCCGACCACCGACACGACGTCGGTGTAGCCGAGCTCCTGGAGGGTCTTGGCCGCGAAGGCCGAGCGGGTTCCGCCGGCGCAGTAGACGACCAGCGGCGTGCCGTGATCGGGGATCTTCATCTCGACGTTGGTCTCGAGGGTGCCGCGAGGGATGTGGACCGCACCCGGCAGCGCACCTTGCTCGTACTCGTCGGGCTCGCGCACGTCGAGGGTCACCGCTCCGTCCGCCTGGCGGAGCTCGTCGGCTTCGGCGGTGGAGACCTCGCGGATCTCCGCCTTGGTGGATGCGAGCAGGTCTCGGAGGCTGGCCATGACGTTCCTTCGAATTCGGTGGTTTGAAACGCTACCGGGGTGGTCAACAATTGGTCCAGAAGCGCCATTCCCGGTGCTTGCGAGAGGGTAGGGCGAGAGGGCTCGGACGACCATCCGAGAAGCGGTGAACAGCCGCGTCCGACCAGCGATCCGTCATCCGACAGGGTGATGAAGAGATCGCGGAATTCCTGCTCAAGGCGCACGCGTGTCCGGCCGTAGGACCGGACAACCCTTCCGGGAGGCAGGGACCGCCAGCACCGACCATCCCCTCCGTCGACCCCCTCGGCCGGCCCTGGTCACTCCCTCCCTTCCCAGACGCCGGACCCAAGTCGCTACAAAGGGAAGTGGGCAGATGAAGCGAGCGAACCTGATGGTCGCCGTCGGAGCCGTGCTCGTCATCGGTGGGCTCGTCGTCGCGCTCACCGTCGGCCGCCACGACGGATCGGGCGCGGCCGAGATCAAGGTTCCGGTCCTCGTGGCGCGAGCCGACCTGGCCGCGGGGCAGGCCGGCGACGACCTCGTGGCATCGGGCAAGGTCGGCATCGACCGCGTACCGAGATCCGAGGCGACCGCAGGCGCATTGGCCGCCACGACCGACGTCGCCGGCACGATCCTCCGCGCCCCGGTGCGCAAGGGGGACCAGGTCTCGGGAAGCTCCGTCCGACCCGCGAACCTGCGGTCCCCGTCCGTCACCATCCCGAAGGGCAAGCAGGCCGTCGCGGTCACCGTCGACTTCACCAACGGCGCCGCCGGGTACGCCGGGCCGGGCGATCACGTGAACATCTACACGACCATCGCGCCCGGACGGGCCGGGGCGAAGCTGGCG
>JAOBWM010000181.1 GCA_025463365.1 Acidimicrobiales bacterium | reverse complement strand
GCCCCGACCGGGTACCTCCCGGGACTCGATGGGCTGCGGGCCGTTGCCGTGCTCGCCGTCGTCGGGTTCCACCTGCACGACCTGGCGGGCGGCTTCCTCGGCGTCGACGTGTTCTTCGTGGTGAGCGGGTTCCTCATCACCCGCCTGCTCCTGGCCGAGCTCGAGCGCACCGGCACGGTGGCTCTCGGCGCGTTCTGGATTCGGCGCTTCCGACGTCTCGTTCCCGCCCTGCTGGCCGTCCTGGTCGCGGTGGCGATCGGCTCGAAGCTGTGGCTGCCGGGCTGGCGGCTCACCGACATCCGCAGCGATGCCCTCGGCGCGCTGGCCTACGTGGCCAACTGGCGGTTCGTCTTCAGCAACCAGTCGTACTTCACACAGAGCTCGGCCCTGAGCCCGTTGCGGCACACGTGGTCGCTGGCGATCGAGGAGCAGTTCTACGTGCTGTGGCCGCTGCTGGTGGTCGGTGCTGCAGCGATCGGTCGTCGCCACGCGCGGCGCTCCGTCGCGATCCTCGCCGGCGTCGGCGCCCTCGCGTCCGCGGTGTGGATGGCCGTGGCGTCGACGGGACCCGACTTGTCCCGCGTGTACTACGGCACCGATACCCGGGTGTTCGCGCTCCTCGCCGGCGCGTGGCTCTCCACCTGGTGGGATCCCGCGGTCCACCGCGCCCCGGATCGCCGCGCGCGCCGGATCCGCTCGCGCTGGCTCGCGCTGGGCGCGCTGGTGGCCCTGGTCCCGCTCGGGATCCTGTTCGCCAAGGGCGCCGAGGACTCCCCCGCCTTCTACCGGTTCGGCTTCCAGCTCTCGGCCATGATCTCGGTGCTCGTGGTGGCCGGGGTCGCCACCGGGGTCGGCGTGGTCGGCCGGGTGTTCTCGAACCGGGTGCTGATCTGGATCGGTCGGCGCTCGTACAGCATCTACCTGTGGTCGTGGCCGACCCAGGTGTTCGCATCGGAGCGGTTCCGCATCGAGGGGGCCTCGCTCGACCTCGTGGTCGTAGCGGGGTCGCTCGCGCTGGCGTCGCTCTCGTTCTGGCTCGTCGAGGAACCCGTGCGGCTGCGCCGCCGGCCCGCCGGCCTCGCTCGGCGCCGCCGCAGCCAGCGCGTGGACCGGCCCCCTCGCCGGGTGCCCAGCTTCGCGCTGTCCGGTGTCGCGGTCATCGCCGTCCTCGCAGTGATCGTCGGCTCGTCAGCAGGCGCGCCCAAGCCGCCCGCCTACGAGCGGGTCTCCGACAAGGAAGCCGTCGCCAACGCCCTCGCCCCGGCGATCGGCGCTCCCCGCGCGGTCACCACGATCCCGACCACGGCTCCACCGGGTGTGATCAACGCGGTGCCCGTGCCCTCACCGGGGCCGCTCGACGCCAAGGCTCCCGTGTTGGTTGATCCGAACGCATCCGTGCCCCCCGCGTCCATCCACGGTCGGCCCCTGCGGGTGATGATCGCGGGCGACTCGGTCGGCTGGTCGCTCGGCTGGCGACTCCGCCCGAGCGACACCCCGGGGATCGACCTCGAGGACCGGGCGATCATCGCGTGCGGCCTCATGCCGCCCGAGTCGTCGTTCATCATCGGCACGTTGCCGCCCGAGCAGTACGGCAAGCAATGCCAGAAGGCCGGGTTGGCGGAGAGCCGCGGCCTGGCGTCGGCGCCCGATGCGGTCCTGCTCGTGGTCGGCGCCTGGGAGGTCTACGACCACCTGTTCCAGGGCACGCGCTACGAGGTCGGCCGGCCTGACTATCGGCACTTGCTGGAGCTGCGCCTCCAGCAGCGCATCGACACCTACCGCGCGGCCGGTGCGGCGACGATCATCCCGGCCGTTCCCTGCTTCGCCCCCAACGCCGCCCGGCTCGGCAACGAGCGCCACGAGCAGGGCCGGCTCGATTGGGTCAACGTCCTCATCCGGGATGTCGCCGCCCGCAACCCCGGGTGGGTGCGGATCGTCGATCCCACCGCCCAGCTGTGCAATGGGCCCGATGCTGCCAAGTCCACGACCCCGGACGGAGCCCCGCTCCGCGAGGACGGCGCCCACTACGACCACGACGCCGCGACCTGGTTGTGGCAGTCCTGGCTCTCGGGTCAGCTCGGCGCCGCGTTCGTCGACGGCCCCAAGGCCTGACCGCCGCCGGCCGCACCGTGAGCCGCTCCGGTCTGGCTCAGCTGCCCCAACGGGACTGGCCGAAGCGGTAGCCGACGGAGCGGACGGTCGCGATGAGGCTCGCGTGCTCCTCGCCGAGCTTGGCGCGCAGGCGCCGGATGTGGACGTCGACCGTGCGGGCGCCGCCGTAGTACTCGTAGCCCCAGACCCGGCTGAGGAGGGTCTCTCGGGTGAAGACCTTGCCGGGGTGCTGGGCCAGGAACTTCAGGAGCTCGTACTCCATGTACGTGAGGTCGAGCGGTCGGCTCTCGATGACGGCCTGGTAGGTCTCGAGGTTCAACACGAGGCCGCCGTACTCCACGAGGTCCGGTGCCGTGCCCGATCCTGCCCGCCAGAAGAGGTGGCGAAGCCGAGCCTCGAGCTCGCGAGGGTGGAACGGGTCGAGGCAGAAGTCGTCGTAGAGCTCGTCGCGCAGGTCGAGCTCGTCGAGCCGGTTGCCGCCGATCAGCAGGAGGAGGGGTTCGACGGGCAGGTCGTTCTTGCGGATCGCCCGACACAGGGCCCACGCCGTGTCGCTCTGCTCGCCGACGACGACGATCGCTCCGCCCCAGCCGTCGTCGGGCGCCTGGCTGAGCGCGGCCCGCTCGTCGGCCACGGGCTTCCAGGTGTGGCCGCCGAGGTCGAGGAGGCGCGCCAGCTCGGGCGGCGGGGGATCAGGGTGGACGAGCAGCGGTTCCATGGGGCGACTACCAGACCGGAAGGTAGCGGCTGAGCTCGAATGGGGTGACCTGGGACTTGTAGTCGGACCACTCGGCCCGCTTGTTGCGGAGGAACCACTCGAAGATGTGGTCGCCCAGCGTGCTGCGCACGAACTCCGAGCCTTCCATGGCGTCGAGCGCCTCCGACAGCGATTGCGGGAGCTCCTCCATGCCGGCGGCTGCTCGTTCCTTCGCGGACAGCTCGAAGTAGGTGCTGGCTTCGTCGGGCAGCTGGTAGCCCTCGTCGATCCCCTTGAGGCCGGCGGCGAGGAGCAGCGAGTAGGCGAGGTACGGGTTGCAGGCGGGATCCGGAGCCCGGTACTCGATGCGCACCGCATCCTCCTTGCCGACCCGGGTCTCGGGTACCCGCACCAGCGCGGCTCGGTGGTTGCGGGCCCACGTGACGTAGGACGGCGCCTCGGTCCCGACGATCAAGCGCTTGTAGCTGTTGACGAGCTGGTTGGTCACGGCGGTGATCTCGCCGGCGTGGCGCAGGAGGCCGGCCACGAACGCCTGGCCGATCTTCGACAGCAGGTACGGCTCGTTCGGATCGTGGAACGCGTTGCCGTCGCCCTCGAAGAGCGAGAGGTGGGTGTGCATGCCTGAGCCCTGCACCCCCGTCATCGGCTTGGGCATGAACGTGGCGTGCACGCCCTGGTTGAGCGCGGTCTCGCGGACCACGAGCCGCAGGGTCATGACGTTGTCCGCCATCGTCAGGGCATCGGTGTGGCGGAGGTCGATCTCGTGCTGGCTGGGGCTGTCTTCGTGAAACGAGTACTCGACCGGGATGCCGAGGGCTTCGAGGTGGTGGATCGTGCGGCGGCGGAGGTCCGAGGAGACGTCGGCGGTGGTGAGGTCGAAGTACGAGCCCTGGTCGAGGGGGACCAGTGGCTTCGTCGGATCGTTGCCCTCGAAGTAGAAGAACTCGACCTCGGGAGCCACGAAGAACGAGTAACCCCGCTCGCGTGCCTGGTCGAGGTTGCGCCGCAGGACCTGGCGCGGGTCGCCGGCGAACGGCTGCCCGCCCAGCGTGGTCAGGTCGCAGAACATCCGCGCCGACGTCTCGCCCTTGGCGTCCCACGGGAGGATCTCGAACGTCCCGGCGTCGGGCCGGGCCAACACGTCGCTCTCCTGGATGCGGCTGAAGCCGTCGATGGCCGAACCGTCGAACTGCATGCCGTCCTCGAAGGCGCCCTCGAGCTCCGCCGGGGAGATGGCGAACGACTTCAGCTGGCCCAGCACGTCGGTGAACCAGAGGCGCACGAAGCGCACCCCTCGCTCCTCGACCGTGCGCAGCACGTACTCCATCTGGCGATCCACCGGTCCATCCTCCCGCCCGATGTCGGGATCGGGCAACCTGAGACGGGCGGGTTCATGTTGCGTTCACACGGGCGAACGCGGTTCGGCGGGCCCGAGACGCCCGCTCAGGACCCCGCGCCGTCGGTCCGAAGGAGGCTCGTCGGTTCAGCGGCTGGCCGAGATGTCGGAGGTGCGCGTTCGGGGATGTGGCGGGTGCGATGGCGCGAACACTCGCGTCAGGGTCGTTCACAGACCGTTCACATACGAGAAACGACGCAGTCGGCCTTCCCTCCTAGGGTTCGCCCCGCACAACGGATCTGCCTGCCCGACGACCGGGCGGAGCGACGACTGGAGAAGAATTCGTGGTTATCAAGGCCGAGTACATCTGGATCGACGGCACGGAGCCCACCGCTCGCCTCCGTTCGAAGACCAAGGTCATGGAAGGTCCGGGCACGCTCGAGAAGCTGCCCATCTGGGGCTTCGACGGTTCCAGCACCAACCAGGCTCCCGGCGACAACTCCGATTGCGTCCTCAAGCCCGTCGCCGTCTACCCGGATCCGATCCGCGGTGGCGACGACGTGCTGGTCATGTGCGAGGTGCTCCTCATCGACATGACGCCGCACCCGACGAACCGCCGGGCGGCCTGCCAGGCGATCTCCGACAAGTACGCGGACATGGAGTCCTGGTTCGGCATCGAGCAGGAGTACACGTTCTTCAAGGACGGTCGGCCGCTCGGCTTCCCCGTCGGTGGCTTCCCCGCCCCGCAGGGCTTCTACTACTGCGGCGTCGGTGCCGACGAGGTGTTCGGACGTGACGTCGTCGAGGCGCACCTCGAGGCGTGCATCGAGGCCGGGATCGCCATCTCGGGCATCAACGCCGAGGTCATGCCCGGCCAGTGGGAGTTCCAGGTCGGGCCGGCGTCGCCGCTCGACGTCTCCGACCAGCTGTGGGTGTCCCGCTGGCTGCTGTACCGCATCGCCGAGGAGTTCGGCGTCTCGGCCACCGTCGAGCCCAAGCCCGTCAAGGGCGACTGGAACGGCGCCGGCTGCCACACCAACTTCTCGACCAAGGCCATGCGTGAGGGCTACGACCCGATCATCGCGGCCTGCGAGGCGCTCGGCGCCAAGGCCGAGGAGCACGTCAAGGCCTACGGCCACGGCATCGAGGACCGCCTCACGGGCGCCCACGAGACCGCCCCGTGGACCGAGTTCTCCTACGGCGTGTCGAACCGTGGCGCCTCGATCCGCATCCCGTGGCAGGTGGCCGTCGACAAGAAGGGCTACATCGAGGACCGCCGTCCCAACGCCAACATGGACCCCTACCTCGTGACCGGCATGATCACCGAGACGGTCTGCTCCGCGGCGAGCTGACCCTTGGGCTCCGGCCCTCCTGTTGTTCGACGGTGCCGGCCCTGCGGGGCCGGCACCGTCGCGTCCGGCCTGGCCCGCCGGTGGTCAGTTGGACGCCACGGAGGCGATGGCTCGCGCCAGGCGCTGCCCAGGTCGCGACGCGCCGACACCGGCGCGTGACGTGACGGGGCGGCGGGGGACGGGGGACGGAGGCGTCGTTCGAAGCCGGGGGGAAGCCGCGCCTGCCGTACGGTGCCCGCCGTGACGTTCGTGCTGATCCACGGCGGCGGGTCCACCGGCCGGTTCTGGGACCGCCTCGCACCGTTGCTGCCCGGGCCGGTGCTCGCCGTCGACCTTCCCGGTCGCGCCGATCGGCCGGCCGACCTGGCCTCGCTCACCGTCGACGACGAGGCGGCCTCGATCGTGGCCGACGTCGTCCGGGCGGGCATCACCGACCCGATCGTGCTCGTCGCCCATTCGTCGGGCGGGTTGGTCGTCCCGGCGGTGGTCGCCGGGCTGGCTGCCGCCGGTCGCGCGGTCGAGCGCATCGCCCTGAACGCGGCGCTGGTGCCCGAGGAGGAAGGTCGCGGGCTCGATTGCATGAAGCCCCGCCATCGTGAGGGGCTGGTGTGGGCGGTGGAGCAGGCGACCGCCGACGGCACGGTGATCACGTTGCCGGGCGCCCCGGCCGACCCCGAGCCGTTCCGCACCGCGTACGGCGGGGACCCGTTGGATGACGACCAGCTGGCGTTCGTGACCGATCCGGTCCGTTGCGTCGCCGACACCGTCCATCACTACTTCCAGCCGGTGCGCTGGTCGTCAGCTGCTGGGGTGCCGGTCAGCTACCTCCTGAACGAGCGGGACCGCCCCGTCGCACCCGCAGACCAGGAGCTGATGGCCGCCCGCCTCCCGGACCTGGTCGGGATCGTGCGCCTCGACTGCGGCCACCTGCCCGCCGTCACCCATCCGCACGAGCTGGTGGCCGCGCTCGGCTGATCGGGAGCTCACCCCGGCCGGTTTTCGGCATCACGGATCCCTCACACTCGTGGCGCACAGTGGGGTTCACGAGGCAGCGGATCGCCGGTGCCGAGACCCGAGGAGCACACCATGGGCAAGCGACTCGCCGCCATCGGCATGGCTGCCGCCATCGCAGGAGGCGGCCTGACCGTGGCAGCCATCAACCCGCTGACCGCGGCCGGGGCCGCCCCGACCGCCGTCCCGGCAGCGCCGACGCCGCCGGGAACCACGGCAGCGGCGCACCGGAAGGGACCGCTCCAGCGGGCCCTCGACAAGCTCGTGGCGAACCACACCCTCACCCGGGCCCAGGCGGACAAGGTGCTGGCAGGCGCCAAGGCCGAGGTCAAGGCAGGCAAGGCCACCCGCAAGAGCAACCGCCAGGAGTTGCTGGGCGTGGTGGCCAAGGCCCTCGACGCAACGCCCGAGCAGGTCGTCGCCGGCCTGAAGGACGGGACGTCCATCGCCGCCCAGGCCGAGGCCAAGGGCATCGACCGCCAGGTCGTGGACGACGCCGTCACCAAGGCGCTCACCGTCCGGATCGACGCGGCCGTGAAGGCCGGGAAGCTGACCCCCGAGCAGGCCACCAAGGTCAAGGCCCGTCTCGACCGGGCAGTCGACCGGATCCTCGATGCCGACGGCCACCGGCTCGGCCGCCGCGGCAAGGGCCAAGGGAACTGAGGCTGGCCCGTCGCGGGCGGTGTGCTCCGGCGAACCGGCCGGTGGACCGGTGAGAGGTCCGTGACACACTTTGGGCATGCCCCGCCTCCGGATCGCGAGCTGCCAGGTCAACACCCGCGTCGGCGCCCTCGACCACAACGTCGAGCGGATCCTCGAGGCGTTGCGCACCGCCGAGGACGCCGGCTGCGACCTGGCGGTCTTCCCGGAGCTCGCCATCACGGGCTACCCACCCGAGGACCTGCTCCTGAAGCCCGGCTTCATCACCGACAACCGGGCCGCCCTGGAGAAGGTCGCCGCCGAGACGCGGTCGTGCGTGGCGGTGGTGGGGTTCGTCGACGCGGGGCGCGACCTGTGGAACGCAGCGGCGCTGTGCGCGCACGGCGAGGTCGTGGGCGTCTACCGCAAGCGTGAGCTGCCGAACTACGCGGTGTTCGACGAGGCCCGCTACTTCGCCCGCGGCGACGCCGCCGCTCAGCTCTGGTCGATCGGTGGGATCAACGTCGGCGTGTCGATCTGCGAGGACGCCTGGAACCCGGCCGGTCCGATCCTCGACCAGGCCGACAGCGGCGCCGATCTGATCGTCAACCTCAACGCCTCGCCCTACGCGGAAGGGAAGCTGGGCCGCCGGGAACGGATGATGGCGACGCGGGCGGCCGATGCGTCGTGCGCGCTCGTGTACGTGAACCAGGTCGGCGGGCAGGACGAGCTCGTCTTCGATGGCGGCTCGATGGTGTTCGATGCCGAGGGCACGCTCGTGGCCCGCTCGCCGCAGTTCGTCGAGGATGTGTTGCTCGTCGACCTCCAGGTCGACCCCGTGTATCGCAAGCGCCTGCTCGACCCGCGCGGCCGGCCGACCGACCGCCTCCTCCCCGTCTCCGCGCTGCGAGCCGACACCGTCGAGGCGATCGATCGACGGCGATCGGTCGACGAGGCCCCGCTGCCCGTCGCACCCATCGCGTCGGCGCTCGATCCCGACGAGGAGGTGTACCGGGCCATCGTGCTCGGCACGCGTGACTACCTGGTGAAGAACGGGTTCACCGATGTCGTGATCGGCCTGTCGGGCGGCATCGACTCGACGTTGGTCGCCGCCATCGCCGTCGATGCCATCGGTGCCGACCACGTGCACGGCGTCTCGATGCCGTCGCGCTTCTCGAGCGACCACTCCCGGTCCGATGCCGAGCTGCTCGCCACCAACCTCGGCATCGAGTACCGCACGATCGCCATCGAGCCGGCCCACTCCGCCCTCCTCGACATGCTCGACGCGTCCTTCGAGGGCCGCGCCGCCGACCTCACCGAGGAGAACCTGCAGAGCCGCATCCGGGGCATGACCTTGATGGCGCTCTCGAACAAGTTCGGGTGGATCGTGCTCTCGACCGGCAACAAGTCCGAGGTGGCGGTGGGCTACGCCACGCTCTACGGCGACACCGTCGGCGGCTATTCCGTGCTCAAGGACGTGTACAAGACCCGCGTGTTCCAGCTCTGCCGTTGGCGGAACGCGCAAGGCCCGTCGCCGGTGATCCCCGAGGGCGTCATCACCAAGCCCCCATCGGCCGAGCTGCGACCGGACCAGACCGATGAGCAGTCCCTGCCCCCCTACGACCTCCTCGACCCGATCCTCGAGGGCTACATCGAGCACGACAGGACGGTCGCCGAGCTCATCGCCGTCGGCCACGACGAAGCGGTCGTGCGCCGGGTGGCCCGCCTCGTCGACAACGCCGAGTACAAGCGCCGGCAGAGTCCGGTCGGCGTGAAGGTGTCCGCCAAGGCCTTCGGCAAGGACCGCCGTCTGCCGATCACCAACGGCTACCGATAGCAGTACCAGGGCAGTGGGAGGGGCTCCCGTAGCCTCCGGGTCGTGAGCTCCTCAGCCCCGCCCCTCGGCGACGACGCCTTGATCCCGCCGGGTCTGCCCCTCGAGGCGGCGGCTGTGTGGGTGGGCCACGCCTGCTGGGCCGAGCTGCGGTTGCACGAGCTGCTCACCCGGTGGCTGGCCCACGAGCCGGGCGACGAAGCCGTGGCACGGCTGTGGTCGTTGCGTGCGGGTGCCGTCGAACGGGCGGCGGTCTGGCACCAGCGGCTGCCCGAGCTTCGGGAGATGCCCCGGCGGGGGTTCGTCCGCCCGTCCACGCACGACGTCGAGGCCTGGTTCGATGCCCTGGCCCGCTCAGCGGAGGAGGGCGACGTCGACCGCTCGCTCGCGGCCGAGGTCGTCCTCGACGCGCTGCACCGCGGCTACGAGGCGCACAGGTTGGTGGCCGTCGGCCCGGCTGATGCGCCCGTCGCCCGCGCCCTCGTCGACGCCATCGCCTCGCTCGACCGCCCACCGATCGGTGAGCCGGCTCACCCCCACGCGCTGCCGACCGGCCTCGTCCCGCCGCTCCCCTGACGGCTCGGTCAGGTGTCCTTGAGGCGGACGTAGCGGCGATGGTCGGGGCGGTAGACCCATTCCCCCTCACCGGCCTGGAAGACCTCGACGAGGGCGGGATAGCGCTGCACGAGCTCGCCCAGCTCCATCGCCTGGGTGCCGGCGGAGCCGTCGGCACCGAAGTAGTCGTCCGGCTCGTCGCCGGCGGTGATGCTCCAGCCGCTGTCGGATTCGTCGAGCGGTTCGTCGAACCCGGCCCAACCGGGAGGACCGTGGAGCGCCAGCACCCGGTCGCTGACGACGGCCCGGAGGTGGACGTCGAAGGTGACCTCCTCCTTGCGGAGCGCGATGCCGGCGACGTGGCGGGCCTCGAAGGCCACCAACGCCGACGGTTCGAGGCTGCTGATCACCACGGGCTTGTTGGTCAGCCAGCCGTCGTAGGTCCCGTCGCGGTGGGCACTGCGGACCTCGACCCACATGCGCTCCGCGTTGGGCCCCGACGTCGGGGGCGGATCGAGGACGAAGACCAGCTTCACCATGTCCCCGGTGCGCAACTCGGAGCGTTCGGGCGCCGTCGGGATCGGGAACGTGTCGGGGAACGCGGCGTGTTGTGCCTCGGCGTCGAGGAGCCCCCATTCGGCCGGGACGATCGTTCGATCGGAAGGGTTCGGGGTGTCGGTCACTGGTCAGGAGTCCTGCTCGCGGGGGTGGCGCCGTACCGGAACCCCACCACGCGCCGAGGCGCGCGTGCCAGTTGTGGGTACATCAATGCCCGTTCGATGTTTGGCGGTCTTGACCCGGTCGGTATCGTGGAGACGACCCAGAGTCGCGCCCACCGTACGCGCGTCGAGCAGTTCGATGGCGGACCCGCCCATTCGGGTGGCCTCTGGCCCCAAGTACCCCAGAAAAAGGTGACAGATGCCGAAAGAGCGAGTGGAACGGGACGAAGAGGACCTGGTCCGCCTGTACCTCACCGACATCGGTCAGTACCCCCTGCTCACCAAGGATGACGAGGTGCGCCTGGCCCAGGCCATCGAGGCTGGGAACACCGCCCGCCAGGAGATGGAGGCCGCTGGCAAGGACGTCACCGCGGCCCGCAAGCGCGAGCTGCGGCGGCTGGCCCGTGAGGGTGAGCGTGCCGAGCGCACCTTCGTGCAGTCGAACCTGCGTCTGGTGGTGTCCATCGCCAAGAAGTACCAGGCCTCGGGCCTCCCGCTGCTGGATCTCATCCAGGAGGGCAACCTCGGCCTGATGCACGCCGTCGAGAAGTTCGACTGGCGCAAGGGCTTCAAGTTCTCGACCTACGCCACCTGGTGGATCCGCCAGGCGATCACCCGCGGCATCGCCAACACGGGCCGCACGATCCGCCTCCCTGTGCATGCCGGCGACACCCTCGCCCGCCTGCAGAAGGCCCGGGCCCGCCTCGAGCTCAAGATGGGTCGCCCGGCCACCCTCGCCGAGCTGTCGGCCGAGGTCGAGATGCCCGAGGACAAGGTCACCGAGGCCCTGCGCTTCGCGGCTGAGCCCCTGTCGCTCTCGGAGCCGCTCCGCGAGGACGGCGACGCCGAGCTGGGCGATGTGGTGGAGGATCGCTCCGCCGAGTCGCCGTTCGAGGTCGCCGCCACCGCGCTGCTGCCCGAGGAGATCTCCCGCCTCTTGGCCCCGCTCGACGAGCGCGAACGCGAGATCCTCAAGCTTCGCTTCGGTCTCGACCGTGGTGAGCCCCGCACCCTGGAAGAGGTGGGGGAGCACTTCAACCTCACCCGGGAGCGCATCCGCCAGATCGAGGCTCGGGCCATGTCGAAGCTGCGCCACCCGTCGTCTGACACCGGCGCGCGCGACCTGCTCGCGGTCTAGTCGCGCCGGGGCGCCGCTGGGCCACCAGCGCTCCCTGCCATCCTTTCCGCGTGACCGTCACCCGGCTCGAGCGCACCGACCGCCTGTTGATGGCGGCTCTGGCCGGCGTCTCCTTGGCGTTGTCGGTGCCGCGCCTCGGCCGCCGGCCCCTCTGGCTCGACGAGGCGTTCACCGTCGGTGCCACCCACGAGCTCATCCCGACCCTCCGCCACACCGGCGGCACCATGGGCCTGTACTACGTGCTGATCACGCCCCTGGCCCGGCTCTCCGACGGACGTTTCTGGCTGCGCTTGCCCTCTGCGCTCATCGCGGCGGCGTCGGTGGCCGTGGTCTACGCGGTGGGCCACCGGATCGGGGGTCGACGCCTCGCGACGGTGGCCGGCTCCCTGTTCTCGGCGTCGTGGTTCCTCGCCCGGTACGCGATGGAGGCTCGCGGGTACGCGTTGGCGCTCCTGCTCGTCTCGGTGTCCTGGCTCGGGCTGGTCGGCGCGGTCACCGAGGCCGAGGCTGGCGATGAGCAGGCGAGCCGCCGCTGGTGGTGGGTCTTCGCGATCGCGACCGTCCTGGCCCCGCTGGCCCACGGGCTATCGGTCCTGCAGGTGCCCTTCGAGGTGATCGCACTGTTGCTGGCGCCGGGCGGTCGGGCGTTCGTGCGCCGGCTGGCGCCGGTCCTCGCCCTCGTCGTGGTGGAGGTCCTCCTCCTGTTCGCCATCGGCGCCGGAGACGTCGCCAGCTGGATCCTTCCGTTGTCGGTGGGCCAGGTGAACGGGTTCTTGCGGTTGCTGCTCGGCCGGGGCCTGACCCGGTGGATCGTCGGAGCGGCATTCGTCGGGGGTGTGGTGCTGGCGGTGCGTGGCCTGAAGCGGGAGCGTTCGCTCAGCTCGTGGCTCGCCATCGTCCCGGTGCTGTGGGCCCTCGGGCTGCCGCTCGCCATCATCGTGTTGTCGATCGTGCGGCCGTACGCGTCGGCTCGCTACGTGCTCTCCTCGCTCCCCGGCATCTCGCTGGTGACTGCCGCGCTGGTCGTCCAGATCAAGCGGCCGGTGGCGCACGCGCTCTGGGCGCTGCTCCTCGTGTTCGTGCTGCTGGACCAGCCGGCGGTCACCGGGAACGGCATCGAGGATTGGCCGCGCCTGGTCCACCGCGTCGCCTCCGATGCGCAGCCGGGTGACCTGCTCCTCACGCCGATGCGCCTGCGGGCGCCGTTCGACTACGCCCTCGAGCACGGCAACACCGATCCTGGGCTCCGGCCGCTCTCGCCGGTGAACCCCATCGGGTCGCCGCTCCGGCTCTACACGTCGGCCCCCGGTTCGATGCGGGAGCGGCTGCTGGGCGCGCCGACCGCGAGGGTCTGGATCGTCGACCGGTCCCGGCTCGACCTCCCGGCGCTGGAGCGGCTGCTCGCTGATCCGGCCGTCCGCCACAAGTACCGGCGCACCGGATCGTGGGTCTATGCCGGGCAGCTGTACCTGATCCGCCTCGAGCCGCGAGTGGATGTGCCGTCGTGAGCGGTCACTGGCTCCGTCATCCACCGAAGGTCGTGGTCCTGGCAACGATCGCGTTCGCCGCGCTGCTCATCGGGTGGTCGGTCCTCACGCCGCTCGCCGAGGCACCCGACGAGCCCGCCCACCTCGGCCTGATCCTCGAGGTCGCTCGACACGACGGTGCCTATCCGCAGTACGACGCGCTGGAGCAGAAGAAGGGGGCGTTCTGGATCTGCCAGACCTATGCCGTCTCGGTGAAGTGGTGCCCCACCAAGGCCGAGGCCGCGGCCCACACCACGGTGCGTCCCAGGCCGGCTGACGAAGCGCCGCCCAAGTCGAGCCGGCCGGTCTGGAACGCCGGTACGTTCACGCGGGCGGTGCCCGGCCGCCACAACCAGATGCCCCAGCACCCGCCGCTGTACTACGAAGCGATGGCCGGCGCGCTGAAGCTGGAGCGGGCGCTCACGCCGGGCACATGGTCCGTGGATCACGAGTTGGCCTACCTCCGGCTCATCAACGTGCTCATGGTGGTGCCGCTCCCGTTCCTGGCCTGGGCCACGGCCCGGCGCGCCGGGGCCGACGACCTCGTCGGCTCGGTGGCCGCCGTGTCGCTCCTCGGGATCCCGCAGCTCGCCCACATCGGCGGTGCCCTCAACAACGACAACCTGTTCTCCACCCTGGTCGGCGTCCTGGCCGTCCTGTTGGCCGGCGTGGCGCGAGGGGACCGGTCCGCCCGGACGGGGATCCTGGTCGGCCTGGCGACCGCGGGTGCGCTGCTCACCAAGGGCTTCGCTGCGGTGCTGCCACCCGTCGTCGTGCTGGCCTACGTCGTCGGTGCCCGCGGCCAGGTGGTGGCGGCCGCCGGGCGGGTCCGGGCGTGGCTGGATGCGGCACGTGCGGCCGTGGTGCCGGTCGTGATCGCGGGTGGCGTGACGTTCCTCGGCGCGGGCTGGTGGTACGTCGCCAAGGTCGCGGCCACGGGCCAACTGATGCCGAGCATCGAGAACGCACGCCTCACCTCCGCGCTGAAGCACCGCGGCTTCCACGTCTCGCCCTGGAAGTACGGCACGAGCCTGGTCTCGAAGCTCGTCGAGGGCTTCTGGGGTGCGTACGGCTGGAGGTCGGTGCGGATCCCCGTCCCGCTCAGCTTCGCCGCCACCTTGGGCTCGCTCGTGCTCGTGTGGCTGGCCGTCCAGCGCGCCCGGTCGTCGAGCCGCCGGGCGCAGGTGCTGGTCGCGGCGGCGGAGTCGGCGAACGACCACCAGGACCGGTCGGACGAGGTGCCGGCCCCGCTCGGCCCGACCGCGGGGGTGCTGGCGATCTGCTCGCTCCCCTTCGTCTTGTTCGCCGTGTTCGTGACCGTTCGGTCGTGGGTCATCTACACCGGCACCAGCCGCCTGGCCTTCCAGCAAGGTCGTTACCTCTTCGCCGGCCTCGCCGGCATGTCGGTGCTCACCGCGCTCGGCGCGGTGCTCGCGTTCGGGCGCAAGCGCGTGCTCGAAGTCGTCGTCGGGGCGGTGATCGCACTGCAGATCGTGGGCGTGCTCGCTGCGTTCCACGGATGGTGGGCACTCGGGTGGTCGAGCGGCCCGATCCAACCGATCCGGGCCGTCGTGGCGTGGAGCGGTTGGCCCGACCCCATCGCGCTGACGCTGTTGTTGGTGCCGGTCGTCCCGATGGGCCTGCTGGTGCGCGCCATCTGGCGAGCCTCGGTCGAGCGGACCGACCTCCGTGGGCCCGACCAGCCCGAGGCGGGCGGCCTTGGTGCACTCCTCGGCGGCGATCCAGCGGACGCGAGAGATCAGTCGCTCACGTACCCCAGGTAGATCGGGGGGCGGTCGGAGGGCGGCGGCAGCGGATCGAGCACGTAGATCCGCACCGGTCGCTTCTTGCCGCCCAGGATGTGCACCAGCTTCAGTCCGGGTGGCTGCCAATTGGTCATGAGCGCGCCGTACAGCTCGGGCCGCCGGTACCTGAGGGTGCCGGCGTCGGCGACGATGTAGCTCACGCCCATGCGGCGGGCGAACTTGAGCATCGTCACGTAGTCGGTGGAGGGCATGGCCACGATGGGTCGGTCGGCGTAGCCCTGCACGTGGTACGAGCGGGTCATGACCCGCGAGCCGGGTGGGGTGTTGGCCTCGAGCCAACGACCGGTCGCGGCCTGGTCGATCGGGTCGGCGGTCGGGATGCCGGGCACGTAGGACTGGGCGCCCGTGAGGAAGCTGGTAGCCATCACGACGACCGTCACCGCCAGCAGGGCACGCCCCGCGGTGGGCGGGAGGGCGCGGCGCCACCGCACGAAGCCCGCGGCCGCGAACACGCTGAGCACCGCGGTGGTGATCACGAGGTAGCGGGGCAAGGTGAAGAACAGCAGGCACGTCACCACCGGCATGGCGGCCATGGCACCGAGCAGCTTCGTGCTGCCGCGCCGTCGCGTGCGCCACAGCTCGGCGGCCGCGGCGAGCAGCGGGATGATCGGGATCATCGCCCACGCCGGGCCGAACCCCAGCGACGGGAAGATGAGGTCGTCCATCGACGTCCGAGCGTTGATGCCGAGGATCTGCACCCACTCGCCCGGGTGGGCTCTGGCCAGGGCGGTGAGCGAGGTGGTGCCCTCCTGGAGGCGGATTCCGGTCTTGTCGACGGCGTACAAGATCCGATCTCGGTCCAGTCGATCGTTCTCGGCGACGTCCTTCCACGCGCCGATCGATACGTCCTGGGTCTTGGCCGTCGGAGACCAGGACCCGTTGTGGCCGTGCAGGAACGCGACGTACGGGAAGACGAACAGCAAGATCGTGAGGCCATAGGCGCCGGCATCGATCACCGGTCGCTCGAGGCGGAAGCCGTTGGCCCGGCCATCGCGCCAGGACCAGCCGAGGATGGCGAACCCGATGGCGGCACCGGGTAGGAGCGACTCGGGCCGGGTGAGGTAGGCGAGCCCCACCAGCGCGCCGGCGGCCATGAGGAAGCTGACGCGGTGCCTCGTCTGGCTGATCGACGTGCGGAGCCCGTCGATCGTGAGGAGCCCGGCGAAGAGGAGGAGCGCGGCAGACGGGGCTTCGCTGCCACCGCCGCTGCGGAAGAAGAGCGGGCCGAGGCCGGCCATCGTCCCGGCGAACCAGGCCGCTGCGACCGTGACGGAGTCGTCGTCGTACAGCCGGCGCGCGAGCAGGACGACGCCGATGACGACGGCCATGCCCCACGAGACGTTCCAGATGCCGAGCGCCCGCATCTCCGTGCCGGTGAGCTTCTCCAGGACGGCGAGACCGACGGGGGTGACGGGCGGGAAGTGCAGCTCGGCGCGGTCGAGGCGCACGTAGCCGTGCCCGCCGATGAAGTTGCGCCCGGCCTCGAAGTAGGCGAGGCCGTCGACCGACGGGAGCCGGTCGTTCACCGCCATGAACACGTGGAGGAACAGCGTGGTGCCGATCGGCCACCGCAGCCGTGACGCCAGCGAGCGTCGGCGCGCCACGCTGGCAACGGGTTGGTCGGGGTCGAGGGCGTCGCCGTCCGACGGGCGCTCGATGGCGGGGGTCTGCGTGGCGTTCACGATCCGGCTCGACGGGGTCGGGTGGGCCGGTCATCCGGCTCGGCGCCCGCCGTCGAGAGGTTACGGCGGGGCCCATGGTGTGGGAAATCACCCCTGGCTGCTGGGCCACGCCCTGGTCATCCCATCCCGTCGGCGGCGGTCGACCGATGCGGGTACCCTCGGCGGGATGAAGAAGCTGCTGATCCTCGTGGTCCTCGTCGCTCTCGCCGCCGTTGCGGCCAAGAAGGTGCGGACCGTCTGAACCCGTTCCGGTGGCCGGCCCCCGGGCCGGCCACCACGAACGCGCCCCGCATCTCGTGTGGCCGCCTGGTGCTTCGTGCTGTTTCTCGGCGTTCGATGATCTCTTGACGTTCTTCCCTCTTCGGCGGTAGCTTGCCTCGGCCTTCCCCGGCATCCGTCGTCTGTCGCGTGGGGAGGCATCTGTGTTCATCACCTGTTGGTCCGTCAAGGGCGGCGTCGGGACCACGGTCGTGGCGGCGGCGCTGGCGGTCGGTCGGGCGCGGACCGCGGCGTCGGGGGTGCTGCTCGTCGATCTCGCAGGAGACCAGCCCCACGCGCTGGGGATGGCCGAGCCGGTCGGGCCTGGCGTCGCCGAGTGGTCCTCGGCGGGGTCGGCGGTCCCCCCGGACGCGCTGGCCCGGCTGAGGACCGAGGTATCCCCGGGTCTGGCCGTGCTCCACCGGGGCCGCGGGCCGATCGACCCGACACGCGCGGAGGTGCTCGCCTCAGTCCTGGCCCGGGAGCCGGTCGAGGTGATCGTCGACGCCGGTCGTCTCGACGTGGCCCCGGCCGGGGTGACCGTCGGCGCGGCGCTGGCCGGGGCGGCCGATCGATCCCTGCTCGTCATCCGGCCGTGCCAGCTGGGCTTGTTCCGGGCCCGCCACCTCCCGGTCCAGCCCGATGCGGTGGTGGTGGTCCGCGAGCCGGCTCGGGTGCTCGGCCGCGGCGATGTGGAGCAGGTGGTCGGCGTGCGGGCCATCGCCGAGCTCGCCGTGGATCCGGCGGTGGCTCGGGCAGTCGATGCCGGTCTCCTGGCCTCCCGGCTCCCTCGATCGTTCGCCGCCGCGGTGGAGCAGATCCGGTGAGCGCGCTCGAGGACGAGGTCCACGCCCGGCTCCTCTCGGACCCGTCGAACACGGTGCCCGGCCAGGGGCAGATCGCCGCGCTCGTGCGGCGGGCCGATCCGTTGCTGGGCGCGGACGGGGTGGCTCGCGCCGTCGTCGGCGTGGCCTCGCGCGTCGTGGGGCTCGGGGCGCTCGATCCGCTCCTGGGTTAGGAGATATGGGTTCCCGGTGTGTCGTGAGTGATTGGAGACTTGAAGATGCCGTCGGACTCGTTGCGAAGAATCCCTGCTTCGTCGTTACGACCGAGACCGTCGAGATGCTTGGCCAGGTTGTTGAGCGATGAGGCCAGGGCGGGGGTGTAGGCGGCCGGGTTGGCCTCGACCAGGACCCGGTAGATGGCCACGGCCTCCTCGCTGGCGGCGAGCGCCTCTTCCCGACGCCCAGCCGTATCCAGTCGGTTGGACAGGTTGTTGAGCGATGAGGCCAGGTCGGGGGTGTAGGCGGCCGGGTTGGCCTCGACCAGCACCCGACGGATGGTCACGGCCTCCTCGCTGGCGGCGAGCGCCTCTGCACGACGCCCAGCCGTATCCAGGTGATTGGACCGGTTGTTGAGCGACACTGCCAGGTCGGGGGTGTAGGCGGCCGGGTTGGCCTCGACCAGCACCCGGTAGACGGCCACCGCCTCCTCGATGGCGGCGAGCGCCTCTTCCCGACGCCCACCCGTATCCAGATGATTGGACAGGTTGTTGAGCGACATGGCCAGGGCGGGGGTGTAGGCGGCCGGGTTGGCCTCGGCCAGCACCCGGTAGACGCCCACCGCCTCCTCGCTGGCGACGAGCGCCTCTTCCCGACGCCCAGCCGTATTCAGTCGATTGGACAGGTTGTTGAGCGACGGGGCGAGGGCGGGGGTGTAGGCGGCCGGGTTGACCTCGACCAAGACCCGGTAGATGGCCACGGCCTCCTCGGCGGCGGCGAGCGCCTCCTCCCGGCGCCCAACCGCATCCAAGAAGACCGACAGGTTGTTGAGGGTGATTGGGAGGTGTGGGTGGTCTGGGTTGGTGGCTCGTAGCGTGTGAGCAAGTTGGGCGGCGAGGGTGAGTCGTAGTGGAGTGAGGACGAGGTCAGTTCGTGGGGGGAACTGGTCGAGCACTTCGGGCATGACGTCGGCGTGAGGCGGAATGGCCCGGATGGTTCGCTCGAGAGCGGCGGCGATGGTGGTGTCCGTGAAATAGTCGGTGTAGCCGGTTCGGGTGGCCGCTTGTGCGATCGCAGCGCGACAGAGGCCCAGTAGACGAGCGGTGATGACGTCACTCAAGACAGTCGCGAACCGAGGGCGACCGGTGGCGGCCCGGGCTAGAACTTCGAGGGGTTGGCGCAGCGAGGCGGTGGGCCGGTCGGTGAGGGTCGCGGCGATCACGTCGGAGTGGTCGCTCCAGCAGGAGGCCACGAGATGCTCCCCGAGGAGGTCGGGTTCGAGCGGGTTCCAATACGCAGGCCCCGGGTAGAGGGTGTGAGCCCATCGAGCGATTTCGCCTACCTGTTGCGAGTCCACCGTGGCGAGGTCGGGGATGAGGCGGAGCACGGCGATGGCTTCGACCTCAGAATTGGCCCCAGCGAGGGTGGCGATTGCGACAACGCGGCGGCGCACGGTCGGGCCCATGTTGAGGTGGCCGGCGGTGGCTTTCCAGTGTCGGTCTTCGTGGCCGAGCAGTTCTTCGAGGAGCCCGTCACGAGTGGTGGGCAGGTCACCGGTGGGGTTGTGGACTGCCAGGTAGGCGGCGATGGCGACCATGAGCGGCCGGTCGTAGACGGTCTGGTGGAGGTCGTCGGGCGGGTCAGGGACTGCCAGGCCGGTGCCGTCACGGGTCACGAATGCTCGCGCCGCCGCGGTGAACAGGCCCCGTCGCTCATCAAGGGTCGGGTCGGAGAGGTCCGTCGGGTCGACGTCGTCGACGATCGAGTCGAGTTCCTCGGTGTCACCACCGAGCAGGGCCCGCAGATCCCTTCCGGCGTGGGGCCGGTCCCGCACCAACAACAACACGCGCACCGGATGCTGGTCGGTCGCATGGCTGCTCAGGCGGGGCAACAACGCGCTGAGCTGAGAAAGGCGGGTCTCGGCGTAGTCGATCACCACCAACCGCGGTCCTGGCGCCTGGATCAACTCATCGGTCGCTCCCCCATCGGTGTCCGCGACCAGCAACCCGGCGAGCCACTTGGGTTCGAGCACCTGAGACCACGTCGCCAACTCAACGGCGACACGGGTCTTTCCCGATCCGCCACGGCCCCCGATCAACCGAACCAGAAACGCACCCGGGCCGGTGAGCCAGCCCTTCAAGTCATCGAGCAACCCCAGCCGAGCTGTGTAGGGCACCACCTGAGAACGAGCCCCCAACAACCGTGCCGGTGACACCCCCGCCCCCACAGGCACCGCCGCTGGCCGCAACGGCACCAACCGTGGCGTGCCACCGCCGTAGGTGATCTCCACCTGTGCCCCAGGCGAATATGCGATCTGGACGTTTCCGTCGCCCTCGGCCCACTGCACACCCGAGGAGGGCATCGTTGGATCCACTGTCAGGCCGCCGTCTGATCCGTACGTCAACCCGTTGGCGGGCGAGGAGCCCGGTCGTTGACCGTGATCGACGCCCCCGGGCTGTCTTGGATCTGGTTGTTGTAATCGCCAACCGCGACCTGAGTGGCCACCGCCACATCAACTCCCGCGGCCCCAGCATCACGCACCAGCTCATCCAGGAAAGCTCGCACCTCGGGGTCCTGGGCCAGCCCGTCCAACCGGGCACCAAGCGCTGAACGCAACAGGCCACTATCAGGGCCCATCACCAGGCCGGTCAACGCTGCCGTGCCCTCCCCGTCGTTGTTCCTAACGAACCACGACTTGATGCGCTCCACCCCGCGCCTCACTACCTCAACACCAGCATCCACCGTGCCCGTGATCGCCTTCGTCTCCGCCTCCGCGATCAACGCTGACACCACAAATCCAACACTCACCGGATCAACCACAACAACCCTCCTCAGTCGCCCGATCGCAGTATGGCTCCTCTTCTGGACCTTCGCTAGCAGGTCACCGCCCCTTCAGCCTGGTGCTGTGAGCGCAGCGGCCAGGGCGGCCCAGTGGCGGGGGTGCGGTCTTTGCACGCCTCGCTTGATGCGGGAGGCGTGGGAGATCCCGTAGCCGGTGGCGGATTGGATCTGGGCAAGGGTGAGGGCGCCGACGCAGGGCCGGATGAGGTGTTGCCATTCGTCCGGCTGCCAGCCAAGCTCGACGGCAGCGCGGTCAACAGCTTGCAGCTTCGCTTTGGAAATCGCCGATCCCTTGCTGGCTTGCTTGGCTGCGTCGGTCGAAGCGGCGGCAGCCGCAATGACGGCGGCGCGTTGCCCTTGCGCTCGCCGTGTAGGCCAGCAGTCGGGGCAATACCGGCGGTCCGGATTCGTCAATGGTCGCCCGCACTCCTCACAGCCCGACAGCACGGGGACGTTCGGCGTGGTGGCGGGGCGGCGCGTCTGAGCGATCTTTCGACGTCCGCTCGATGTCCCGATGGCGGCGGCTCGACGAGTGGCCGAGGTGAGGGGGGTGGGTTTGCGGATGGGCCGGGTACTGGCATCGGCGAGGACGTGAGCGACGGATTCGGCCCACGGAGCGACGACTCCTTGCCACTGCGAAAGGGTGTCGGCTAGGCGGTGCGTGAGAGGCGGGAGTAGGCGGCAGTGGCCATCGTCGGATTCGTGGAAGTCGGCTTTGCGGAAGACGTGTCCGTCGAGGAGGTCGAGCAGGTAGGTATCGACGTGGGGTCGGACGGGTTCGATGAGATCGAGGGCGAGCGAGTCTCGGCCCTTGGTGTCGGAGTGCAGGAATCCGAGACCGGCGTCGAGGCCGAGGATTTGGCAGGCGAGTCGGCATTCGGTCTCGGCCAGGGCGTACAGGTAGTTGAGTAATGCGTTGACTGGATCCGCGGCCTTCACGGGTGATCCGGCCGTGAGCGGGGATCGTCGGGCGTCGAAGCGGTGCCAGCGCTCGGGTACGCGCTCGCGGTCTCGGTTGGCCCATCGGATGGCGACGGCGTCGGGCCAGGCGGAGAAGTAGGCGTAGGCGCCTTGGGCTTCGCAGTCTCGGGCTTCTTCGAGGGTGTCGACGTTGGCGAGCCGGTCTCGCAGGGCGTGGATGCGCTCAGCGATGTCTGGGGCGTCGAGGCGGTCGGCGGCGAGTGTGGCTTGCCCGGTCAGCTTGGCGTCGAGCAGATCGACCACGATTCCGAGGCCGGTGGGGGTCCCGGCTGCGAGGGCTTGGATGCGGCGGAGGCGGGCGTCGTCGAGTCCGGCTCGGCTGGTGCGGGCGAGTTCTCGACCGTCGTTGTCGATGTTGACGACGGGTACCCCGACTCGGTCGAGCCAGCGGAGGGCTTCAAGGCTGATGGTTCCGGTGTGGCCGATGATGACGAGGCGTCGTAGTCCGTGGCCGACCTTTGGGTAACGGGTCGACCGGCGGTCTCGCCCGGTGCCGTCGGCGATGACGAGGTGCCCACGTTCGACAGCGAGGCGGATGCCGTATCCGTCGACCACTCGGACTCCGTTGCGGACTGGGCCGTCGGTGAACGTTTCGGCGAGGAGCGTGGTCACGGGTTGGTCCAGTCGGGGTGGTTGGAGATCAGGCTGTACCCGAGCAGGGCGGCGAAGCGCTGGCATGCCGCGTCGAACAACTCTTGGATCACGGCGGCGGACGGGAGACCTGACTTGCGCGCGTATTCGGCGTTGCTGATGTTGTGCAGGGTCCAGGCACGGCGGAAGGTGGCGTCGGGGAAGACGCTCGCATCGGTGCCGTTGCGGAATGGCGTCGTCCCGGCGATGCGAGCCTCGACGACTGTCAGGTAGGCGTCAACCTTTGGGAGAACGAGGTCGGATCGGGTTGCCCCTTGGGCCTTGCGCAGGGCGGCGGCAATGGCGTCTCGCCGGGCGAGGAGTTGACCCTCATCGGAGATCCCGACGAGCAGATCGGTGAGGGTCTCGCGGAGTTCTCGGCGAACCGCGGGCTTGGCGTCGAAGTCCTTTAGGAGCAGGTCGACGCTCTGGCGGATCCGGCCGACGAGAGAGTCGGAGTTCGCTCCCGCCCAGGTACGCATGGCCCGTCTCACCTGCACGAGCGAGACGTAGTCCTCGCCCCAGCCCAACCACGCCCCTACGGGCAGGTCGGCGAGCCTGGGTGCCTTCTTGACGGTCCGGTGCTTGTCGAGGATCGAGAACAGCATCTCGACTTGGTTGTCCGACCATACAGCGAGCTTGGAGCCTCGACCGGTGCCCCGGCGGCGGGGCTTGTCGAGGAGACCCTTCTCGACCCAGTCGGTGATCTGCCTATTTGACAAGGCAAAGTCGCGCTTCTCGGCTTCGTCGATGAGTTGAGTTCGGGTCCATTCCCTGGTCACGTCGATGTTTCCGATCTTACATCGACCTGGGTCTTTCGTGTTGGGGCTTGAGGCTGCACAGTGCAGCCATGACGACCTACCTCACCGCCTCCCAAGCCGCCCGCATCCTCGGATTGTCGGCCGAGCGAGTCCGACAACTCGCCACCGCCGGAACCCTGCCATGCGTCGAGACCCCACTCGGCCGCCTGTTCGACGCCGACGAAGTCGACCGGCTTCACGCAAGGCGTCAACCCAAGGGTGACTCCGGCCCCACCCTCGGCGAACCCGATATCGAGGATCGGCCATGAGAGGCGGCGGCTACTCGATGGCCCGACGTAACGAGCTCGCTCGGGCACGCGGGTTCTCCTCCTACGCCCAGCAGCGCAAGTACGGGTCCACTGTCGCCAACCGCGACGCCCTCGCCGCGCTTCCACCGGATGCGGCGGCGGCACGCGAGCGCGCATTGGACGCCCTCGCTGTGGCTCGACGTGAACAGATCCCATTGGCCGATGCGGCGCGCCGTGAAGGCATCGGCGTCGACGCGATCGCCTGGTGGTCCGAGGGTGCCACCGAACGCCGAGGCACCAAGACGTGGGCGTCAACGGGCGACCGATTGCTCCGGCCCATGTACGTGTACTCGGCGGGTCAGGTCATACCCGTGGACGTGCGTGGGTCGCGGGTCGCGTCCTCGATTGGCCGCTATCACTCGGCGGTCCACCACTACCTGAGCACCGGGGACGCCTCTCGCCTCGAAAAGTTCCGTGGCGTGAAGGTCGGCGGAATCGAACTCGAAGCCGACGTGGACGTGATCGATGAACTGGCACGACAGGGCAGCTTCGACTTCGAGTCGATCTACCGGATGGTGCAATGACCACCGCCAAGTCGCTCGGGCCGTGCTTCTGCTGCGGTGACCCTGCCGTGGACTTCCACCACCTGTCCGGACGAGACCTCGACCACGCCCGCCTCGACAAGGAACTGGGTGTTCCGCTCTGCCACAACTGCCACGAAGACGCCCACGACGACCTCCGAGCGGCCGGGATCGACACGCCACCGTCGACCACCGCCACCCCGCTCGGAACCGTCGAGCACTGCCTCGCCCGAGTCGCCTCGTTCCTCGGGCGGCTCTGCGAGTTCTGGACCCACCCCTTCTGGCAAACCATCGCATCCACCGTGCAGGGCTGGGCGGAGCTGCTCGGCCACCAACGAACCCTTCTCGACCTCCACTGCCCCGGCTGGCAACAACACCGCTGAAAGGCGTCCCACCATGAGCTACCCCGATCCCGTCTTCGAGCCCCTGTCCGTAGCGGTGCGGGCCTGGGCCGTCGAAGCAACCGCCGACCCGACCGCCGAAGGTGGTATCCCGCGGTGGCGCCCCGACCAGAAGCACCGCCGCACACCGCAACGGACGTTGGTCTTCGACTGCGAAGCCACCACCGACGCGACCCAACGTCTCCTGTACGGGGCCTGGCGGCTCTACGTCGATCGACGGACCACGCCCGGGACCGTGTGCGTCGAGGAAGGCATCTTCTACGCCGACGACCTTCCCGACAGCGACCCCGCGGGGTACGCCACCATCGAGGCCTACACAGCGAAGGCCAAGGCCGACACCGCTCCGGGCAAGCCGACCAAGCTCAAGTTGCTGTCACGGGCGGAGTTCGTGGAACTGCTGCTCTGGAAGTGGGGGTACAAGCACGAGGCCGTGATCGTTGGGTACAACCTGCCGTTCGACCTGAGCCGAATCGCCACCGGTGCCGTGGCTGCCCGCAAGGCCCGTGGCGGAATCTCGCTGCGCCTCTGGGAGCACGACGGGGCAGAAAACAAGTACCGGCCCCGGGTCGTGCTCAACAACATCGACGGGCACCGAACCCTGATCCACTTCACGCAACCCCGAGACGCACCGCAGCACTACCGGGGCAAGTTCCTCGACCTCCGTACCCTCGCCTTCGCCCACACCGACGAACCGGGGCTCACCCTCGAATCCGCATCGACCCGATTCGGCGACCCCTACGACAAACGAGACGTCGAGCACGGAACCATCGTGGCCGACAATCTCACCTACTGCCGAGAAGACGTCGCCGCCACCGCCGCCCTGCTGCGATCAACCCACGTCGAGCACCACCGCCACCCCATCGACCTGCCCCCGGAACGGACGTTCTCCGCCGCCACCATCGGCAAGCAGTACTGGCGCAAGATGGGCATCACCCCGACCATCGAGCGCCTGCCCGACTACCCCGCCGAAGTCATGGGCTGGGGCATGGAAGCGTTCTACGGGGCTCGGTCCGAATGCCGGATACGCCGCCTCGCGGTCCCCGTCGTCTACTGCGATTTCCGGTCCATGTACATGACCTGCCACGCCCTCATGGGCTCCTGGCCGATCATCTGCGCCGACCACGTGGCACTTGAAGACGTGACCGCCCAGGTCCGGGCCCTCGCCCAGCCCCCCGACCTCGCCGAACAGTGCTTCACCCGAGACCTCTGGTCGCAGCTACACACCCTTGTCCAAGTGAACCCCAACGGAGCGATCCTCCCGGTCCGGGGCCGGTACGACGAAGCCGCCGACTCCCACGGCATCGGCGTCAACCCCTACCAATCCACCCGACCCTCCTGGTACTGCCTCGCCGACGTGCTCGCCGCCGTCCTCCTCGGAGGACCCACCCCCGAGATCATCGCCGCCTGGCGACTCAACCCCGAACGACACGCCGCCGGACTCACCCCCACCCAGCTCTGCGGACAGATCCCCATCGACCCGACCACCGAAGACTTCTTCACTGCGGCCGTCGAGCACCGGTACCGCTCCGCCGCGGACCCCACCCTCCCCAATGGCGAGCGGCAGAGACTCAGCGGATTCCTGAAAGTGCTCGCCAACGCCTCCGGATACGGCACCCTCGCCCAATTCGACCGACGCCGAGAGCCCAACCCCGTCACCGTCGAAGTCCACGCAGGCCACGGCACCCCATTCACGACCACCACCGCCAACCCCGAAACCCCCGGGGACTTCTGCTTCCCACCGCTCGCCGCCGCCACCACCGGCGCAGCCCGCCTCATGCTCGCCCTGCTCGAACACGCAGTCACCGAGGCCGGCGGCACCTACGCCATGTGCGACACCGACTCGATGGCCATCGTCGCCACCGCCCGAGGCGGCACCATCGCATGCCCCGGCGGCAACGCCACCACCCGCAACGGCACCCCGGCCGTCCGAGCACTCACCTGGAAGCAGGTCCGCGCGATCACCGAACGATTCGCAGCCCTCAACCCTTACAACCCCGCCACCGTGCCCGGCTCGATCCTGCGCATCGAAGACGAGAACTACCGGGACGGCACCCGTCGCCAACAACGGATCGACTGCTACGCCATCTCCGCCAAGCGCTACCAACTCACCGGCCCAAACGGCATTATCAAGCGATCCGAGCACGGGCTCGGGCATCTCATGAACCCCGCCCCCGGCAGCGCCTGGATCGATCACGCCTGGGAGCACCTCCACAACCCGACCGGAGCCGGGCCCGGTTGGCTCGACCTGCCCGCGGTCAGTCGGATCACAGTGTCGAGCGCTGAAGCCCTCGGATGGTTCGCCAACATGAACCGCGGCCTGCCGTACGCCGACCAGATCAAACCCGGCAACTTCCTTCTCATCGCCCACCCCGACCCGCTCGACCCCAGTAGTGCCCAACCGATCGCCCCCTACGACCCAGACCCCGCCAACTGGACCGACCTCGACTGGACCGACCGCCGCACCGGACAACCCGTCCGGATCCGCACCAAACAAGCCGACGGCACCCTGCGCCCCGGCACCGTTCACGTCCACACCTACCGGCACCTGCTCGCGCGCTACCACGCACACCCCGAAGCAAAGGCCCTCGCCCCCGACGGCGGACCCGTACGACCCGAAACCACCGGGCTCCTGCGCCGACGACCCGTCCAAGCCATCCAACCCGTCACCTACATCGGCAAAGAGGCCAACGACCTCGAGCAGCGGGCCACAGGCACCAGCACCGACGACCACACCACCACCTACGAGAACCGGACCAGCGAGGACTGGGACAGCCTCGTCGTGCCCGTCCTGCGAACCATCCCCACCCGTACCACGGCCCGAGCCACCGGGATCGGCCAACGGACAATTCAACGAGCTCTCAGCGGCCGGACCCGCCCCCACCCCGACGCCCGCAGGACCCTCACCGACCACGCCATCGAACACGCCCGCAACCAGCTCGGACCAGTGCCCCGGATCCCGTCGCACCGCACCGCCCTGCACCGCTACCTGCAAACCGTGAAACCGATGCCATAAGTGCGTGCGAACCGAACGGCAATTCGCACCAAGCGTCAATCCATTGCAAAGCCGCAGGTCAGCGATTTGGGAAAATGCCCGTCTGCGAAACTCGGAAACGTGGGAAACCCCTACGCAAAGGGTGTGGATGATGGCCGTTGACGCCCGGCGGGACTGTCCGATCCTTACACTTCGGGGTCTCCGCCCATCGGCCTTCTGCGCTGGCGACTGGCTACTCTCACCACCGATTGACGGCCCTCGACGGGCACGATCGAGGAAGGTGCGGGATGGACAGACCGGTCGACTTCTACCGGGATCGCCAGATGCGCCACGATCGGTGTGGTCACACCTGCATTGTCGACCTCGCGTGGTACGAGCGCTACGCGGAGAGCGCCCACGGGTGTCCGGGCTGCGGCGACAATGCCGATCTCGGGGACGCCCT
The DNA here is from genome assembly GCA_025463365.1 of Acidimicrobiales bacterium. GTDB lineage: Bacteria > Actinomycetota > Acidimicrobiia > Acidimicrobiales > Iamiaceae > Aquihabitans. The sequence goes on along the minus strand of JAOBWM010000181.1, from coordinate 4,497 downwards.
CCGGTTCACCGGGGACCCGGCTGACCCGGTGCTGTCAGACGGTTTCGCCGCCGAGGTCATGTGGTTCCACACCACCACCCGCCAGGACTGGCCGACCCCCATTGACTTCGCGGCAACGCTTTCCGACGACATTCGGCGGATGATGGGGGACGCCGACGGATGGGCTCTTCGCCAGAGCAGCAAGGCTCTCCACATCGGCAACTACGAGTCGGCCGTCCACAACATGCTCCGACGTATGCGTGACCAGGGCGGCAAGGGCGAGCAGTTCTACCTCTTTGGTGTGCGCCTGCGACCGGACGTTGCGATCCTGCCTGGCTCGATGATTGACCCCTGCCGCAACTGGGGCGACGTCTGGCTCGACCAGATCGCTTCACCCGAGATCGACGTCGTCCGCTACGTGAACGTGTACGAGGACCCCGGCGGACTCTCCGCCGCGATCCGTCCCTCGGCGATCGCCGCCACCCAGTGTTTGCCGATCCCCCTGGCGGTAGCTGGCGATGATCCTTGGGTCGCCGATATCGCAGCAAGGCTTCAGTCGGTCTCGACCGAACTGACACCGCTTCCCGACGACCTCAGCGAGTTTCCGTACCTCCACAGGGAAACACATCGGTCCAAGGCGGCGCGAGAGATCGCCGAGGTTCTCGCTGCCGGACTCCCTGCCACCATGGAGTACCAGTTCGAGTCAGCGGTCCGGTGGGAGGACGGGGACGATCCGGCCGAATGGGCCCGCTACGCAAGGAGCCTCTGCGCTCTAGTCGAAGACGCTGAGCGGGTTCTGGGTGAAGTCGCTGCGCAGCCAGTCCGCGAGCTCTGAAAGGCGCTGGGGCTTCTGGGAGCGCTCTACTTTTGGGTCTGCTTCTGGACCCACACGAATACGCACCAGACGATGCTTGCCAAGGTGGCCAGATCGAGAACACCGCCGACGGCTGGATGATCGTTGGTCACTCCACGAACGAGCGACAGTCCCATCCCAATCGTGGCAGCAGCGTCTTCAGCGCCACTCGCGACTGCGACGCCCGCAGCATCGAGGACGGCCCACGCCGTGAGGCCGCAAAGCACGACCAGAAGCACCGCCATCGCAGCAGCGTCCGATGGCACCGGATCGGCGACGACCTCCAACGTTGCATCGTCGCCGACCGGGAACCGAGCCGTTGCGTCACCGTCGACGAGCCCCACGCCTGCCAGGTCGTTCGACTCGACGATCTCCTGCGCCAGACCCGCGAGGGCGCTCGACCAGATCACCGAATCAGCCAGGCCGTCGAGGAACGCCGCGGACTTGGTCATCTCCTGAGCAGCGGCGAGCGCACCCGAGTGGTCCACCGTGTCGACGAACGCCATGGCCTTGGCCATCTCCTGAGCAGCGGCGAGCGCACCCGAGTGGTCCACCGTGTCGACGAACGCCATGGCCTTGGCCATCTCCTGGGCAGCGGCGAGCGCACCCGAGTGGTCCACCGTGTCGACGAACGCCATGGCCTTGGCCATCTCCTGAGCAGCGGCGAGCGCACCCGAGTGGTCCAGGTCGGTGACGGTCCTGGATGCCGCTCGGGCCACTGCTGAGAAGTCCTCGTGATTCATTACCGCATCGACCTTTCGGCGTTCCGCTCAGAGCGCTCCCCACAAGATACCGGCCCCCTACGACAGTCAACCTCGCCCTATCTCCTATCCCCTCGATCCGCTCCTGGCCGATCCCGCGGTCACCGATGTCATGGTCAACGGGCCGGGGCCGGTCTGGATCGAGCGGCGAGGGCAGCTCGAGTGCACATCGGTCGTGCTGGGCCGTGCGGAGGTGGATCTCCTCGTGGAGCGGATCGTGGCGCCGGCGGGTCGGCGGGCCGATCCGTCGAGTCCGGTGGTCGACGCCAGGCTCCCAGACGGGTCGCGGGTGCACGTGGTCGTCCCGCCGCTCGCCGTCGACGGTCCCTGCATCACGATCCGGCGCTTCTCAGCTCGCCCCATCGAGCTCGCCGACGTCGCCGGTCCCTCGGTCGTCGCGCTGCTGCGGTGGGCCGTACGGGCACGGGCGAACGTGCTCGTCAGTGGGGCGACGGGTTCGGGCAAGACCACCTTGCTCAACGCGCTGGGCCAGGAGATCCCACGCCGGGAGCGGATCGTGACGGTCGAGGACGCGGCCGAGCTCCGACTGCCGTCGGATCACGTCGTGCGGCTCGAATCCCGCCCGGCGTCGCCCGAGGGCACGGGCGCGGTGTCGTGTCGGGAGCTCGTGCGCAACGCCTTGCGCATGCGGCCCGACCGCTTGGTCGTCGGCGAGGTGCGCGGGCCCGAAGCGCTCGACATGGTCCAGGCGATGAACACGGGCCACGACGGCTCGCTGTCCACCGTGCACGCGAACAGCGCGGAAGACGCGCTCCGCCGCCTCGAGACCCTCGTGCTCATGGCCGGCGTCGGGCTCTCGCTCGACGCCGTGCGGGATCACCTCGCGGCGGCCGTCGACCTCGTGGTCCACGTGGCCCGTGGTGCCGATGGGGAGCGCTGGGTGGTGGAGGTCGCCGAGGTCGTCCCGCCGGACCGCAACGCGGTCGAGGCCGGCTCCGTCCGACGAGCCGTCGCCCGGCTGGCCGATCGCCACGGCGTCCGCGCCACGCCGACTCGCGGGGCGCGGGATCCAGGCGCCGGGCCCCCACCGATGGCATCGACCGAGGGCGGCGCGCACGGGGAGGCGGCGTGAACGCCACCGTGGGGCTCGACCTCATCGGGCTCATCGGCCTCGTCGGGCTCGGAGTCGTGGTCGTGACCGAGGGCCGGCGACGCGAGGCGATCGGGCTCGCCCGAGCAAGGGTGGACCGACCGGGATGGGTCGCGCCGACGCCGCCGTCCTGGTTCGGTGACGCGTTGGCCGCCCTGGATCTCGACGTGGACCCTTCACGGACCTGGCCGTGGTGTGTCAGCGCCGCTGCCGCCGCAGGCGCGGCGCTGGTCGTCCGCGCGCCGATCGCCGCCATGGCCACGATCGCGCTGGCGGTGTCGCTGCGACCGATCGCTCAGCGGATCCTGCGGCGGGATCGCTCGTGGGACGTCGAGCTGATCGCCGCCGTCGATGCGATGGCGGCGGCCCTCCGGTCAGGTGCCTCGCTACGCCAAGCAGTCGATCGTGCGGGTACCCCCGGTGGCCTGATCGGGCCCGGCCTCCGCCTGGCCGCGGTGCGATCGCGCGGTGGGATGCCGCTCGACGGGGCGCTGGCGGCGTGGGCCCGAGACGCGCCGGCCGAGGGTGCGGCGCTGGTCGTCGATGCCCTCGCCATGGCCGGGCTCGTCGGAGCGGGCCAAGCCGATGCGCTCGACGCGGTCGCCCGGACGCTTCGCGAGCGTCAGGCCCAGGCCCGCGAGCAACGCGCGCTCACGTCGCAGGCCCGCGCCTCCGCGGTCGTGCTGGTGTGCGCACCTGTCGGGTTCTCGATCGCCGTTGCTGTGGCGGACCCGCGCGTGGCTCACACCCTGCTCGCCACGCCGGGCGGGTGGGCGTGCGTGATGGGGGGCGTGGTGTTCGATGCCGCCGGCGCCTGGTGGATGGCGGCGCTCGTCCGGAGGGCGACATGACGGCGGTCGAAGTCGTCATCGGTGCCATCGCCGGCGGTTCGGTGCTGGTCTCGGGGCGCCTGCTCGGGGCTCGTCGGACTGGAGTCGGTCGGGCCCAAGCGCGACGTGGCGTCGGTGTGCCCGTCGGTGTGCCCGTCGGACGGTTCGCCGTGCGGCCGCCGAGCGCCCGGTCGGTACGACAGCAGTTCGTCGTGGTGCTCCTCGCCGTGGCCGTCGTGAGCGGGATCGCCGCCGGCCCACCCGGGTCCTTGCTGTCGGTCCTGGCCGTCGTGGGCGCACGGCTCGCCATCGTCCGATCGCAGCGGGGCCGAGCGGTGCGCCGGCGCGCCGACGACCTCCCCGAGCTGATCGACCTGTTCGTGCTGGCCGCATCGGCCGGCCTGCCGGTCGGGAGCGCGCTGTCGCTCATCGCGGCACGAGCGCCCCCGGCGCTCGCATCCGCATTGGGCCGATCAGCCGCGGCCACCCGCCACGGGGCGAGCGTCGACGACGCGCTCCTCGGCCTCGACCGAGACCTCGGCGCCGCGGGCCACGAGCTCGTGTCCGCTCTGCGAGACGCGGTCCGTACCGGGAGCCCCCTGCTGCCGATGTTGCGGGAGGTGTCCGCGACCGCCAGGGATCGGCGCCGGCGCCAGGCGGAGGAGAGGATCCGCCGGCTGCCCGTGACCATGCTGTTCCCGTTGGCCTGCTGCATCCTCCCGGCCGCCGTCCTCCTCGCGCTGGTGCCCGTCTTGGTCGCATCGCTTGGTTCGCTGGGCCCCTGAACCCGGGGCGATCCGCCTCCATGTTTCGCCTGTCCCGTCCTGATGGCGGCCGGCCTCCTCGGTGCCCGTCGGCGCCCGTTCGTCCGCCGGGCTCGCGCCCGCACCCAGGAGGTCCCATGCTCCGCATCACCGCGCTCCTCGTCCACCTCGCCACCGAGCTCTCGCAGCGCGGCGAGCT
>JAOBWM010000179.1 GCA_025463365.1 Acidimicrobiales bacterium | reverse complement strand
CGCCCACCGACGGCGCGTTCTACCACCGCGAGGGCGTCCCGATCGTCAACCTGCTGGCCGCGCCCTTCTACCTGTTCGACGAGATGGACACCCTCGACAAGATCGACAAGGACCACCTCGTGCCCATCACCCGCACGGTGATCCGGATCATCGAGTCGACCCGGGGCGAGACCGCCGCCGGCCTGCGCGCCGCAGTCCAGTAGCGACCGGTTCTGAGATCGGGAGAGCGGGGGTCGGGAGATCGGGGTGGGTCAGGGTTGGAGCGCGGGAGTATCGCGGTTGATCCAGCCTTGGTTGCCTTCGGAGCGGGGCCCCGAGACGAGGTCGGCGGCGGTGCCGAGGCGCTCGAGGTCCTCCCCGCTCAAGATCACGGCCGCGGCACCGGCGTTGTCCTCGAGGTACGGCACCCGCTTCGTCCCCGGGATCGGCACCAGATCGGGCCCCTGCGCGAGGATCCAGGCCAGGGCGACCTGGCCAGGGGTGCAGGAGTTCGCCTCAGCCACCGAACGCACGAGGTCGACGAGGGCCTGGTTCTGGGCCATGGCATCGTCGGTGAACCGCGGGTTCCCTCGGCGGAAGTCGTGCTCGGACAGGTCGTCGCGCGAGGTCATGGTGCCGGTCAGGTAGCCGCGCCCGAGCGGGCTGTAGGGCACCAGGCCGACGCCGAGCTCGCGGCAGGTGTCGATGATCTCGCCCTCGATGTCGCGGCTCCACAGGGAGTACTCCGTCTGCAGGGCGGCGATGGGATGGACGGCGACAGCCCGCCGCACGGTGTCGGCCGACGCCTCCGACAGCCCGATGTGGCGGATCTTGCCCGCCTCCACGAGCTCGGCCATGGCGCCGACCGTCTCCTCGATCGGGATCGTGCCCGACGGTCGGTGCAGGTAGTACAGGTCGACGTGGTCGACGCCGAGGCGCTGGAGCGAGCCCTCGATCGACGACCGCACGTGCTCGGGGCGGCCGTCGACGCTGCGCCCCGTCGGGCTGTCGGGGTCGAGCACGATCCCGAACTTCGTGGCGAGGGTGACCTCGTCACGCCGGCCGGCGATGGCGGCCCCGACGGCCTCCTCGCTGGTGAACGGGCCGTAGACGTCGGCGGTGTCGATGAGGGTGACGCCGAGGTCGAGCGCCCGGTGGATCACGGCGTCGGCACCGGTGCCGTCGTAGCCGCCGTAGATCGGCGAGAAGCTCATGCAACCGAGGCCGATGGCGCCGACCTCCAGGCCCGAGGTTCCGAGGTTGCGCAGGGGGAGGGTCATGTGCAGTCGCTTTCGGTGTGGAGGGTGTGGATGCTGCCGGTGGAGCCGCCGTACACGGTGATCTTGAAGTCGACGACGGCGAGGGCCTGGGTGAGCTCGTCGATGCGGTGCACGACCGCGTCGCGGTGCGCCTGGAGGATGGCAAGCCGCTGAGGCTCGGTGTGGTCGCCCTCACGCACGAGGTCGACGTAGCGGGCGATGTCGCGGATCGGCATCTCGGACTGGCGCAGCCGCGTGAGGAAGGTGACCCGCGCCAGGTCGGTGGCGTCGTAGCGGCGGCGGCCGTTGGGGTCGCGAGCGACATCGAGCAGGCCGATCCGTTCGTAGTAGCGCAGGGTGTGGGCCGTGACGCCGGTGCGAGCGGCGGCGTCGGCGATGGAGTGGGTGACGGGGGGAGCCACGGCGGGCGAGGTCATGGAGCGACCGTACGACTTCGAGCGCGCTCGAAGTCAAGGGCTCCGGCGGGTTCGGGCCGCAGAACCGCGCCGCCGCCCGGCTCGAGGTCGGTGAGGACCCGAGGCGCCGGAGGTCGGGCAGTTGGGGCCTCGTCGGCCAGCGGTCCTAGGGTCCGACCATGGTCCTCACCGCCGGCGACCCGGCGCCCCCGTTCACGTTGGAAGGCGTGCACGACGGCGCCCGGCGCACCTATTCGCTGGCCGAGTACGCCGGCCGGACGGTGGTGCTGATCTTCTATCCGGGCGACAACACGCCGGTCTGCACCCGCCAGCTCAACGCCTACACCACCGACATCGACCAGTTCCTCGAGCTCGATGCCCAGCTCCTGGGCCTGAGCCCCGACGACGTCGACAGCCACGAAGGCTTCGCCGAGCACCAGGGCGGGTTCGCCTTCCCGCTGCTGGCCGACACCGACAAGGACGTGGCCAAGGCCTACGGCGTGCTCGGGCCCGTGGGCTTCTACCGCCGCTGCGTGTTCGTGGTCGACCCATCAGGCACCGTCACCTACGTGCACCGTGGCTTCGCCGGTTCCACCTTCCGCCAGACCCCCGAGCTGCTCGCCGCCATCCGCCAGGCCCGCTCGCCCTCCGCTCAAGCCTGAAGCGCGGCCCTCCGGGACTCGAGGTGGCGGCGCTGGGCGTCGGTGCTCGGCAGGGCGATGGCGGCGTCGAGGGCGGCCACCGCGTCGGCCGGCCGGTCGAGCCGGGCCAGCAGCTCGGCGCGGGTGGCGTGCCAGAGGGGGTAGCGGCTCAGGCCGTCGATGGCCTCGACCAGGACGAGGGCGTCGGCGGGTCCGTCGCGCTCGGCGACGGCGGCAGCTCGGTTGAGGCGGGTCACGGGTCGGTCCTCGACGCCGAGCAGCACGTCGTACCACGAGACGATGGCCGGCCAGTCCGTCGCCGCGTAGGTGGGCGCGAGCGCGTGGCATGCGGCGATGGCGGCCTGGACCACGTAGCGATCGGCGCGATCGGGCGAGCGGCGCAGCCCTTCGCCCACCAGCACCACGCCCTCCGAGATGGCGGCCCGGTCCCAGCCGGAGCGGTCCTGGTGGGCCAGCAAGACGAGATCGCCATCGTCGTCCAGCCGGGACGCGGATCGTGCATGTTGCAGGAGCATGAGGGCCACCAGGCCGAGGAGGCTCGGCTCGCCGGGCATCAGCGCGAGCAGCAGGCGCCCCAGGCGGATGGCCTCCTCGGCGAGGGCCACGCGCAGGTGGTCGCCGCCGGCGGTGGCCGTGTAGCCCTCGTTGAACAGGAGGTAGACGGTGGTCGTCACGGCCTCGAGACGGTCGGGCAGCTCGTGGTCGGGTGGCACCCGATACGGGATCTTGGCCACGAGGATCTTCTGGCGGGCACGGGTGAGCCGCTTCGACATGGTGGCTTCGGACACCAGCAGGGCCCGGGCGACCTCGGCGGTGTCGAGGCCGCACAGCGTGCGGAGGCTCAACGCCACCTGCGTCTCGGCCGAGAGGCTCGGGTGGCAGCAGGTGAACACCAGGCGCAAGAGGTCGTCGTGCACAGCCGAGTCGCTGGGAACGGGTGGTTCTCGTTCGAGCATGCGGACCGCCTCGGCCTCCTTCTCGGTCCGCCTCGACTCGCGGCGGATGCGATCCACCGCCCGACTCCGTGCCGCGGTGAGCAACCACGCCCGCGGGTTCGGCGGGACTCCGTCGCGGCCCCAGGTCGTGAGGGCCTGCACCGCGGCATCCTGCACAGCGTCCTCGGCCAGGCCGAGGTTGCCGAGGTTCCGGGTGAGCGTGGCCAGCACGGCCCGCCCCTCGTCACGCACGAGGCGGACGAGGGACGCGCCGGGGTCGAGCGGTTCGGTCAACCGCCGAAGTCGATGACGGGGCGCACCTCGATGGTGCCGCCGTCCCACGCGGCCGGGATCTTGGCGGCCCACGCGACTGCTTCGTCGAGGTCGGCCGCCTCGATCAGGTAGAAGCCGGTGAGGGCCTCCTTGGTCTCGGCGTAGGGACCGTCGGTGGTCACCACGTCGCCGCCCTTGCCGCCCTGGACCCGCACCGAGGTGGCGGTGGGGGTGGGGTACAAGGCGGCTCCGCCACGGAGCACCGCGGCGGCGGCCTCACCGAACGCGCCGTACTCGGCGGTCGTCTCGGCGTACTCGGGGAGCGTCCAGTCGACATCCTGGGCGTAGATCATCGCTGCGTATTGGGGCATCGGGGGTTCCTCTCATGGCGGGCCGGCGCTGTCGCCGTCCTCACCAAGGAGACGAACGAACGGTCGGCGAGAGGACAGCGTCCCAGAAATTGCTCAGACGCCGTCGTTGACGCCGAGGAGCCGGGAGCGGCTGACGGCCTTCATGCCCCGCGCCAGGCCGATGGCGGCCACGATCCAGGCGAGGATCCCGAGGTAGAAGCCGGCGAACTGGGCGCCGAAGAGGGCGCCCGTGCTCTGGCTGTAGGCGATGCCGATCATGGGCAGCGTGACGAGCCCGGCCGCCTGCTGGGCGGCGGCGGTGCTCTTCACCCGAGCCGACAGTCGCAACACGATCGACAGCGTGAGGGCCAGGAACGGCGGGACGACCCACAGCATCAGGACCCACCAGGCCGGCGTCGGGAAGAACCAGCCGCCGACCTCGGGGCCGACGAACAGGTTCACGATGATCGAGTAGATGCCGAAGCCGGCGAGGGTGGTGGCGTAGCCGGGCACGAGGCTGGCGATGAGCTTGCCGAGGTAGATCTCCCGCTCGTGGGCGGGGGAGTGGGCGAGGAACTCACCGGTGCCCCGCTCGCGCTCGCCGACGATGGTCGACGCGCCGATGGCGGTGGAGATGGTCAGCGGGACGACGATCGCGACGGGCGCCAGGAGGAACACGGCGAGGGCGTAGGCGGTCTTGCCTTCGGGGCTGCGGCCCTGGATCTGGTGCTGGGCCGCGGCCGGCAGGACCTTGAGGGTCTGCGACATCTGGGCGACGACGTGGACGTCGCCGATCTTGGTGATCGTCAGCAGCAGGACGGTCGGGATGAGGATGAAGAAGATGCTCCCGAGGAACACCATCGGCATCCAGAAGCCCTTGTCCTCGATGAGCTGGCGGAGGTCGGATCGGGCGACGATCCAGACCCGCTTCCAGCTGAGGTCGCGCCAACGGGTCTTGGGCACGAGGGCCGGGCTGGGGGTGGCGAGGGCGGTCATGCGTGTCCTTCGGATCCGGGCCACCCGGTGAGGGCGGCCACTTGATGGTGTCGGTCGGTGACGGGTGCGTCGGCGCCGGGCCCGTCCGAGCCGGACGGCGCGAGCTGGCGGCCGCCGTCGGGGGCGACCTCCTTCTTGGTGCGGACCGCGAAGTAGAGGTCCTCGAGCGTGGGCACCAGCGGCTCGACCCGCGTGAGGCGCACGCCGTTGGCGGCCAGCGCCAGGATCACGTCGGGTACGCGGTGGTCGCCGTCGAGGTGGAGGCGGACCTGGGTCGGGTCCGTGTCGGGCTCGATCGACCGCACGCCGGGGATCGCCTTGGCGGCGTCGAGCATGGCCGGGTTCTCGGCGCCGACCAGCACGACGGTGCCGGGCCAGAAGCGCCGGGTGAGCTCGAGGGGGGTGCCGGCGATGAGGTCCTTGCCGTCCTCCATGACGACGACCTGGTCGGCGAGGCCCTCGGCCTCGAGCAGGAGGTGCGTGCACATGACGACGGTGCGGCCCTCGGCGGTCATCTCGCGGATCATCTCCAGCACGGCGTGGCTGGACTCGGGATCGAGGCCGGACGTCGGCTCGTCGTACAGCAACAGGTCGGGGGTGTGGAGGATCGAGCGGGCCAGCGCGAGCCGGGTCTTCATGCCCGTGGAGTAGCCGCCGACGCGGTGGGAGAGCGCGTGCTCGATGCCGAACCGGGCCGCGGCCTCACGGATGCGGTCATCGATGCCGTCGCCCCGGCCGAGGCCGTAGAGCTCGGCGGCGTAGGCGAGGTTGGCGTGCCCGTCGAGGCGGTCGTAGAGGGCAGGCTTGGCCGACACCACGCCGCAGCGGCTCCGCACGGCCTCGCCGTGGACCGA
>JAOBWM010000122.1 GCA_025463365.1 Acidimicrobiales bacterium | reverse complement strand
GCCCCGGCCACCAAACCCTCCCCCCCGACCAAGGCGGCCCCACCCCCAACCCCTTCCAACCACCCATCGACCTCGACGTACCCAGCAACCTCGAATACGCGCCGCCGCCGACACGACACGACACCCGTACCCAACCCAGCGCCGGTGACCGAACCGATCCGGGTCGCCGAGCCGGTCCCGGTGGCGAGCGAGGTGGCGAGGCGGGTCCCGATGCGAGCCGCGAGCCGGCCGGTTCCACCGACGCCACCGCACGTGCCGATCGCCAACACAGCCGCGCCGCCGCCACGGACCGGCAGGCGAACACCCGACGGCACCGATGTCGACCCCCGCACCTGGCAACGCCCACCACCATCACGCTTCCACACCCTCACCGAACGCCGAACCGCCCAACAACGCGAACAGGCATGGCACGCCGACCAGATCGACACCAGCTACGCCCAGCTCTACGCCCAAGCACAAGCCCTCGGAATGGACCTATCCCACGAGCCCGACCCAGCCGCACGTCGCTGATGCGCTGATCCCGCAGACCAGCAGGCCCGAGTCGGTACCCAGGTAGAACGGGTTCTAGTCTTGGAGCCATGCACCTCACGATCACCGAGGAACAGGACGCCCTGCGCGATGCCGTCGCCCGGTTCTTGGAGAAGGCCTCCACCGCCGAGTCCGTGCGGGAGGCAGAGCCCCTCGGGTGGGACCCGAAGGTGTGGTCCGGGCTGACCGACATGGGCGTGCCGACGCTCGGGGTGTCCGAGGAACAGGGCGGGTCGGGCGCCTCGCTGCGGGACCTGGCCGTGGTGGCCCAAGCCTGTGGTGCCCGGCTGGTTGCCGCTCCGGTGGTCGAGACGATGGTGGCGGCCCGCCTCCTGGCCCGGTTCGCGAGCCCGGCGGGCGACGGTGGACCAGGCGGAGCTGCTGCCGCGCTGACCCGACTGATCGACGGCGGGCCGCCTGTGGTCCTCGCGGTCCGGCCGGCCGTCAACGGTGTGGCTCACCTCGTACCAGGCGGAGCGGTAGCCGCAGCCGTCGTGGCCCTCGACGGCGACGACCTCGTCGTCGTCGACCGCTCCGGCCGAGCCGACGTCGCCGATGCTGCCGCTGCCGCCGACCCTGGCGCCACGGGTGTCGGCATCGCAGCGTCGCCGGCCAACCTCGGCTCGGCGCCACTGGCCGACATCGACCTGGCCGAGATCGACTTGGCCGACACCGACCTGGCCAACGCCGGCCGGCTCGCGGGGTCCAGCCGGACGGTCCTGGCCACCGGCCCCGACGCACACGCCGCCTTCGCCCTCGCGGTCGACGAGTGGCGGGCCCTCACGGCGCGCTGGCTCGTCGGGCTCGGGCGCGAGGCCCAGGCCATCGGGATCCAGTACGCCAAGGACCGCAAGCAGTTCGGCGTCCCCATCGGGTCCTTCCAGGCCGTGCAGCACCGCTTCGCCGACCTGGCGACCGACCTCGACGGCGCCGACCTGCTGTCGAACAAGGCGGTGTGGGCCCTGGACGTGGGCGACGCGGTGGCGTCGTCGTTTCCCGCGATGGCGTTCTGGTTCGCCGGGGACACCGCCCAGCGGGCGGCGTCGTGGGGGCTCCACGTCCACGGCGGCTACGGGTTCATGGAGGAGTACGACATCCAGCTCCACTTCCGGCGGGCCAAGGCCACCCGCCTGGTGCTGGGCGATCCCCGGCGTGAGCTCCAGTCCCTCGCCGGCCGCCTCTGGGACGACCCCCAGTCCGGGCCCATCCCGGGCTCGCCACACCGCCCAACGGTCACGGACGCCCCGCCGCCCGCCGCGGCCGAGATCGCCGAGGACGACGGACCGGACCAGGCCCAGGGCTTCGACTTCCGGCTCGGGTCCGCCGTCGAGCGGTTCCGGGCCGAGGTGCGGGCGTTCCTCGCGGACCACGTCACGCCCGAGGTCATCGAGACCGCGCACGCCACCGGCACGATCCACGACCGCGGCCTGCACGAGGCCATGGCCGCGGCGGGGTGGATCTCCGCAGGGTGGCCCTCGGAGTTCGGCGGCCAGGGCCGCTCGCCGCTCGAGATGAACGCGCTGCAGGAGGAGATGTACCTGTCGGGCGCGCCGGTCGACGGGCTCGGCGTGGCCGCCCTCGTGGCCCACACGCTGCTGATCGACGGAACCGACTGGCAGAAGCGCACGATCATCCCCGAGATCCTGAGCGGCCAGGCACTGTGCTGCCTCGGCTACAGCGAGCCCGACGCCGGGTCCGACGTCGCGGCCTGCGCCACCAAGGCCACCCGCGATGGTGACGAGTGGACGATCAACGGCCAGAAGATGTTCACGACGCTCGCCCACGAGGCGTCGTACGTGTTCTTGTTGACCCGCACCAACACCGAGGTGGCCAAGCACAAGGGCCTCACGATGTTCGTCGTGCCCATGGACACCGCGGGCATCGACTGCACGCCTGTCCACACCATGGGCGGCGAGCGCACGAACATCACGTACTACGACGACGTCAAGGTCGACGACCGCTACCGCGTCGGCGAGGTCGACGGGGGCTGGGCCGTCATGATGACGGCGCTGGTGTTCGAGCGGAACTCGGCCTGGTACGGCGAGCTCGTGCGCCTGCTCGACCACGGCCTCGGTTGGGCCCGTACGGCCACGGCCCCCGACGGGACCGGCTCGATGATCGACGACGTCTTGGTGCGTGAGCGCCTCGCCCGGATCGCCATCGGCAACGAGGTGTCCAACCTCCTCGGCTGGCGAGCGGCATGGATGGCGGCCGAGGGCACCCTGCCCGGTGTCGAGGGCACCATGGCCAAGCTCTTCACCACCGAGCACTACCAGTTCGCGGCCAACGAGCTGATCGACGCGCTCGGAGCCGACGGCCAGCGTCGACACACCCACGACGCCACCGGATCCGGCGCGTCCGACCCCGCGCCGGCCGACGGGTGGATCGAGGCGATCTACCGCCACTCCCAGGTCACCACGATCTACGGCGGCACCAGCGAGGTCCTGCGCGGGATCATCGCCGAGCGCGGCCTGCAGCTCCCCCGCAACCGCTGACCCGGCCCGGCCCCTGCCCGGTAGAACGGGGGCATGGCCACGCACGAGGTGTTCAACCAGTCGACGCCGCTCGAGGGGCACGATGCCGCCGGGCTCGACCTCGCCTTGCTGGAGGGAGTGGGCCGCGAGGGCGGCGAAGCCCACCTCGACGACATCGGTCGGGTCGGGCGCAAGGCCGGCGACCCGGTCAACATCCATCGGGGCGAGCTGGCCAACCAGCACCCGCCGGAGCTGCGGAACTTCGACCGGTTCGGCCACCGCATCGACGACGTCGAGTACCACCCCGCCTACCACGACCTCATGACCGAGGCCATCAGCGAGGGGCTGGCCGGGGCGCCGTGGACCGATGGGCGAGCCGGCGCCCACGTCGGTCGAGCGGCCAAGTTCGCGGTGTGGACGCAGGTCGAGGCCGGCCACGGCTGTCCCGTCTCGATGACGTACTCGATCGTGCCGGCGCTGCGGGCCGAGCCGTCGCTGTCGAAGGACTGGGAACCGCTCCTCACATCGACCACCTACGACGCCGCCCCGCGCCCAGCCCTCGGCGACGGCGCGCCGGGCAACGGCACGGCGGGCAAGGCCGGTGCCATCGCCGGCATGGCCATGACCGAGAAGCAGGGCGGGTCCGACGTCCGGGCCAACACGACCAAGGCCATGCCGACCTCCGCCGCGCGCGGCCCCGGCGAGGAGTACGCCCTGACGGGGCACAAGTGGTTCTGCTCTGCCCCGATGAGCGACCTCTTCTTGATGCTCGCCTACACCGATGCCGGGCTTTCCTGCTTCGCCGTGCCCCGCTGGCTCCCTGACGGCACGCGCAACGCCATCAACATCCAGCGCCTCAAGGACAAGCTCGGCAACAAGAGCAACGCGTCGAGCGAGATCGAGCTCGACGGGGCCCTGGGTCGCCTGGTCGGTGACGACGGCCGGGGCATCCCGACGATCCTCGCCATGGTCAACCACACCCGGCTGGACTGCGTGATCGGCGTGACGGGCCAGATGCGCGGCGGCTTCAGCCAGGCGATCCACCATGCCCGCCACCGCTCGGCGTTCGGCAAGCCGCTGATCGACCAGCCGCTCATGCGCAACGTCCTCGCCGACCTGGCTGTCGAGTCCGAGGCTGCCACGTTGCTCATGACCCGCCTGGCCGGTGGCTACGACCGGGCCGGCGCCGGCGACGAGCACGAGCGGGCGTTCACCCGCATGGCCACAGCCGTCGGCAAGTACTGGGTGTGCAAGCGGGTGCCGGTGTTCGCCCACGAAGCGCTCGAGTGCTTCGGCGGGGCCGGGTACGTCGAGGAGGCACCGATGGCCCGACTGTTCCGTGAATCGCCGCTCAACGGGATCTGGGAGGGATCCGGGAACGTGATCTGCCTCGACGTCCTGCGCGCCGCGGCCAAGGACCCCGACTCGCTGGCCGCCCTGCTCGCCGAGCTCGATCTGGCCCGGGGCGCCGATGTCCGACTCGACCGAGCCGTCGCCGACCTCCACGCCGAGCTGGTCGACGCCGACCAGCTCGAGTTCCGGGCCCGCCGCATCGTCGAGCGCGCCGCACTGGCCCTGCAGGGTTCGCTCCTGGTCCGGCACGCCCCCGCCGCGATCGCCGACGCGTTCTGCGCCACCCGCCTCGGCGGCGACGGTGGCCGGGCGTTCGGGACGCTGCCGCCGGGCACCGACGTCGACGCCATCCTCGCCCGGGCCTGGCCGACCGACTGACCCGCCCGCCCACCAACCCACCCACCAGCGGGGCGGTCAGGCCACCCGCCGCACCACGATCCGGGTGTCGAACGCGGTCCACGACCAGTAGTTGCCCCGCATCCAGGCCAGGACCTTGCGCTTCGCGCCGGCCGTGATCACGGGTCGGATGTTGTCCTCGACGCTGTCGCTCGTGAGCGGGGTCCACGTCCAGGAACCGGCGGCGAGCCGGCGTCCCTCGAACAGCTCGTAGTGGACCAATCCGTCGGCGGACGAGACGAGCGGGTCGCCCGACAGCGGATGCACGTTGGTGGACACCACCACCCGCGTGGGCTCGGTCGGGTCCTGAGCCGCGAGGCCGGCGTAGTCGGGGTCGCTGGCGCGGAGCTCGCTCCCGCCCATCGCCATCGGCTCGATCCGCCAACCCGATGGTCCACCACGGATCCACGTGTAGCGGTGGCGGTACTCGCCGACGGCCTGGCTGCCCGCCGGCCACGGATCACGGGTGACCAGGATCCCGGTGGGGCGGTTGGCGACGAACGTGAGATCCGCGAGCCAGTGGTCGGTGTCGGTCTCCTCCGAGGAGCCCGCCGACCCGACCAGCAGCTTGGTCAGCATCGACGGCGTCGGGGCCGACGGACCGACGGTCCCGACGACGGCGCCCGACGACGTCCGCACCTTCAGGTCCGAGCCGACGACACCGGCGTAGACGCTGTTGCCCCGGAACTCCGCGGGGTTGCCGTCGGTGACGGTGATGTGGAGGCCCTTGCCGTCGCTCGCGGCGTGGAGGTAGGGGCGCTGGCCCGCGGTCCCGGGCGCGACGACCGGGCCGCGCGCCGTCCACGTGTTCCCGTCGGGCGAGGTCAACAGGTTCCAGCTGAACTGCTCGCCCCGGTACAGGAGCCAGAGCTTCCCGCCGACCAGGTGGATGCTGGCGTACGCCATCCCTCGGCCGGGATCCTTCAGGGCATCGGGCCGACGGATCCTCTTGATGGCCAGGGCCTGGCCCGGATGGTGCCGGGCCACCTCGAGGTAGTCGACGCGATGGTGCAGCGACCACGCGACGAACACGTCGCGGCCGAGCGCCAACACGCCCGGCGACGTGTGGTCGTCCTGCTGGGTCTTGGCCACGGCCAGGTGGTCGATGGTGTGCAGATCGCTCAACGCCAGGCCGGTCAGCTCGACGGTCCCGTCGGCCGCGGTGAACGTGCCGCCCACGCTGGAGCCGAACCAGAGCCGGTCGGCGGCGTCGATGGTCGCTCGCGGGTGTTGGAACCAGCACCAACCGCCCTGCTGCACCTCGCGCTCGAGGCCGCCCTCGAAGCCCACCGCGGCGAGCGACGGATCGGGCGCCGGCGGGCCGACGAGCGGAGTCGTGGGTTCGCAGCCGGTGAGCAGCCCGGGCACCACGGAGGCGGCGCCGGCGGCCGCGCTCCAGCGCAGGAGCGTCCGTCGTGAGAGGTCGGGCATGGGGAACCTGTCGGTCATGCCTGGCGGATCACGAGGCGGGTGTCGAAGTCTTGCCAACTCCGATACGTGCCGCGCATCCAGCCCATCACCTTGTGCGGGCCGGCCGCGACGATCGTCGGGCGGATGTTGTCTTCGGTGCTGTTGGCGGTGAGCGCCGTCCACGCCCACGTGGCCGTGCCGGTGCGGTTGCCCTCGAACAGTTCCCAGTGCACCTTGCCGTCGGCCGAGGAGATGAGCGGGACCGCGGTGATCGGATGCACGTTGGTGGACACCACCACCCGCGTCGGCTGGGTCGGGTCCTGGGTGGCGAGGCCGGTGTAGTCGGGCTGCTGGCGGTAGAGCTCGCCGCCCGCCCAGCACAGCGGTTCGACGCGCCACCCCGTCGACAGGCGCCGCACCCACAGGTACTGGTGCCGGTAGTGGCCGACCGTGGCCGACCCGGTCGGCCACGGGTCGCGCCGGCTGATGATGCCGGTGGGTTGGTTGTCGACGACGCGCAGGTCGCAGGACCAGTGGTCGACGTCCCGGGAGGTGCCGGCCTCCTCCACCTGGTCGACGCCGGGCGACCCGTCCCTGCCCTGGCCGAGGCGGGTGAGCGAGCTGGGATGGGGCGGGGACGATCCGACCTTGCCGACCATGGCGCCACCGAAGCGCCGGATCGTCAGGTCGGACTCGATCGTCCCGGCCGAGATGCTCGTGCCCGCGAACTCGCTCGGGTTGCCATCGTTCACGAGGATGTGGAGCCGCCTGCCGTCGCTCGCCGCGGTCAAGTACGGGCGCTGGCCCGACGCCGGAGGCATGACGACCAGCCCCTTGGAGGCCCACGACCTGCCATCGATGGACGTCAGCAGGTTCCAGCTGTACTGCTCGCCTCGATAGAGGAGCCACCGCACCCCGGCCACGATGTGGGCGCTGGCGTAGGCCATGCCCCGGGCGGGGGCCTTCACCGATCCGGGCCGGTGGACGCGCACCTGGCTGAGCGAACCGTTGGCGGTGATCTGAGCGACGTCGAGGTAGTCGACGAACTTGTGGAGGGCCCAGGCCGTCTGGATCTTGTCGTCGACGACGAACACCGACGGTGACGTGTGGTCGTCCTGGCGCGTCTTGGCGAGGAAGCGGCGCTCGACCACCCGCCGCCGGGCCAGGTCGACCGAGGTCAGGTGGACGGCACCGTCGTCGAGGTTGCCGTTCGCCGACTGCGAGGTCCCGGCCCAGAGGATGCCGCGAGCATCGATCGCCATCCGGGGCGCCTGGAACCAGCACCATCCGCCCTGGCCGATGACCGAGTCGGGCCGGCCGGCGAACCCGCGCGTCCGGAGCGACGCATCTGGGCTCGGGCCGCCCCTGGCCGGTTCGCAAGCCGCCAGTCCGAACGGAACGATCGAGGCCACGCCGGCGGCCCCGGCCCAGCGCAACACCTGCCGGCGCGTCACCCCCGCATCGGAGGCAGGCGGCACCCCGGGTACCGCGACCTGTTCATCCATCGAGCTCAGCCCCTCCGCTGCGCACCCCGCCGGCCTGCCCAAATGGACAATCCGGACATGGTACCGACGCGGCGGTCACGGGCCGTCACCGAACAACCGCGGGCGGGCAGCCGGCCAGCGATTGTGAAGCCATCGTGAACCGGGCCGCCAGGGGTCGAAGCGGCGGGGGCCCGCCGGTAGCTTCCCGGCGTGGACGAGCTGGCGCAACGGGCGATCGGCGTGCTCTGGGGCAACGATCGCGGCCCCTGGACGCGCCCCTCCCCGCGCCTGTACCCGCACCAGTGGAGCTGGGACGCCGGGTTCGTGGCCATGGGCTGGGCCCAGCTCGAGCCGATGCGAGCGGTGGCCGAGCTGTCGTCGCTGCTGCGGGCGCAGTGGCCGACCGGGATGGTCCCGCAGATCGTGTTCGACCTGAACGTGGCCCAGGGCGCCTACGAACCGGGGCCGAACGCCTGGGCGACGGCACGGCACGCACCGCCGGGGACCGCGACCAGCGGCATCTGCCAGCCCCCGATCCACGCCGTCGCGCTCCGCCGGATCCGCGAGGTCGCGGCGGACCTCGGCGCCGACCTCCTCCACGAGGTCGACGACGCCATCGTCGACCTGTACCCCCGCCTCGCCCGATGGCACCGCTGGCTGCGGACGGCACGCGACCCCGACGGGTCCGGCCTCGTCACCATCCTCCACCCGTGGGAGAGCGGGCTCGACAACTCGCCGCGTTGGGACGAGCCGCTGGCCGCCATCGACCTGGGGGCGGACGCCGGTGACCCCGAGGACGGCCTCCTTCCCCCGCGGCCGGACCTGACGTACGTCGCCGACCCCGCCGAGCGACCGACC
Organism: Acidimicrobiales bacterium; assembly: GCA_025463365.1. GTDB lineage: Bacteria > Actinomycetota > Acidimicrobiia > Acidimicrobiales > Iamiaceae > Aquihabitans. The sequence continues at coordinate 1,341 of JAOBWM010000122.1, read as the reverse complement.
GACCTGGACTACCGCCGCTACGGCTACCTCGTCGACCGGCTGATCGCGGTCGACTACGACCAGGCCGCCGCCATGGCCACCCACCCGTTCCGCGTGGCCGACGTCTGGTTCTCGGCGATCCTCGCCCTCGCCGACGACGCCTTGGCCGACCTGGCCACGGTGGTGGGCCGCCCGAGCGAGGCCCGGGCCCACCGTGCCGACGCCGCCCACACCCGGACCGCGCTGGACGGGTGCTGGGACCCCGGCCTCGAGCGGGCCCTCGACATCGACCGCATCACGGGCGAGCCCATCGAGTCCGACACGATCGCCGGGTTCGCTCCGTTGGTCGCCGGCTGCGAGCCCGATCGGGCCGCACTGCTCGTCGACCGCCTGTTCGGCCCGTCGTTCGCCGGTGCGCCGAGCCTGGCCTGGGCCCTGCCGCCGAGCACCGCGGTGGACGACAAGGCCTTCGACGGCCGGGGCTACTGGCGCGGCCCGCAATGGGCGCCCATGACGTGGCTGCTGTGGACGGGGCTCCGCAACGCCGGGCACCGGCGGTCGGCGCAGCGCCTGCGCGCCACGGCGCTCGAGCAGCTGCGCACCACGGGTTGCTGCGAATACGTGGATCCCACCGCCGGCACGCCGCTCGGATCCGACGCGCAGTCCTGGACCGCTGCGGTGGCCCTCGACTGGCTCGCCACCGACGACTGAGGCCCGATCCCTACACTCGGCCGGCGATGGAGCTGGACTCGGTGCTGGCGCTCGGCACGCCGGGCGGGATCGACGACGCCGGCCTCGCCGCCCGCATGGAGCGGGTGCCGTGACCGCGACCGACGTCATCCTCCGCCAGGCCATGGAGAGCGACGCGCCGGCGCTGCTCGACATCTTCAACGACGTGCTGCTCCACTCGGATGCGATCTGGCTCGACGAGCCCGTCGACATCGAGGACCGACTCGCGTGGATGCGGACCCGCCAGGCCGCTGGCTTCCCGATCGTCGTCGCCGTCGCCGGACCCACCTACGAAGGGGGCGGCCAGCAGGGACAGGTCTTGGGCTACGCCAGCTACGGGCACTTCCGGGCGCTCGCGGGCTACGACGTGACCGTCGAGAGCTCCATCCACATCCGCGACGGCCACCGGGGCCAGGGCATCGGGCAGCTCCTCCTCGACTCCCTGATCGAGCGGGCCCGTGCCGCCGGGAAGGCCGTCATGGTGGCCGGCATCGACGGCGCCAACCGGGGCTCGGTCCGCTTCCACGAGCGGAACGGGTTCCGCGAGGTCGCCCGCATGCCCGGCATCGGTCGCAAGCGCGGTCGGCCCGTCGACCTCCTCCTCTTCCAGCGGGAGCTGCAGCCGTGAGCGAG
>JAOBWM010000112.1 GCA_025463365.1 Acidimicrobiales bacterium | reverse complement strand
TCTCGGGTCACGGTGCCACCACGCCGGCCAGCTCGCACAGCACGTCGAGCAGCACGTTGGCCCCGGCTTCGAGATCGGCGGGATGAGTGCGCTCGGCAGGGTTGTGGCTGATGCCGCCGATGCTCGGCGTGAAGATCATCGAGGTCGGGCAGACGCGGGCGAGCATCTGGGCATCGTGCCCCGCGCCCGACGGCATGCGGCGCACCCGGTGCCCATGCGCGACGGCGACCCGCTCCACCCGGTCGACCATCTCGGGATCGAACGCGACGGGCTCGAAGCGGGCCAGCGTCTTGCGCTCGATGATCACGCCCTCGGCTTCGGCCAGGTCCTCGCAATGGGCGGCCAGCCGGGCCTCGGCGCCTTGCAAGACGTGCTCGTCGGTGTTGCGGAGGTCGACGGTGAGGGTGGCGCGTGCCGGCACGACGTTCACGAGGTTGGGGTGCAGCTCGACCCGGCCGACGGTGGCCACCTGTGGGGGCCCGAGCTCCGTGGCCAGGGCGCGTACGAACGTGGTGATCGAGGCCGCCGCGAACGACGGGTCGTGGCGGTGGTCCATCGGCGTGGTCCCGGCGTGGTTCGACTGACCGGTGATCGTGATCTCCTGCCACGAGATCCCCTGGACGCCCGTGACCACCCCGATCGTCTCGCCCCCGGCCTCCAGCACCGGACCCTGCTCGATGTGCAGCTCGACGAAGGCGCGTGGCGGGCGGGCCGGGCACGGCATCGGCCCGATGTACCCGATCCGCTCGAGCTCGTCGCCGGCGACGGCGCCGTCCACCGCGACGACGTCGAGCGCCTCCTCCAGCGGCAGGCCACCGACGAACACGAGGCTGCCGAACATGTCCGGTGCGAAGCGGCTGCCCTCCTCGTTGGTGAAGAACCCGACCGCCAGGGGGTGCTCCGGCCGGGCACCACTGGTGACGATCGTCTCGATCGCCTCGAGGCCGGCGAGCACGCCGAGGTTGCCGTCGTAGCGCCCGCCGGTGCGGACCGTGTCGATGTGGGACCCCGTCATGACCGGCTGCTCGGTGGCATCGGGCGGCCACGTCCCCACGACGTTGCCGATCCCGTCGATGTCGACGCGGAGGCCGAGGTCCTCCATCCACGAGACGACGAGGTCGCGGCCCTCCTTGTCGGCGTCGGTGAGGGCGAGCCGCGCGCATCCCCCGTCCCCGGTGGAACCGATCTCGCCCAGCGCCTCGAGCCGCCCCTCCAACCGCTCCCACGAGACCCGCAGCGGCCGCGGCGCGCTCATGACGTCAGGCCGACGATGTCGGTCGGCCGGACCGGCACCCGCACGAGCGGGCGGCCGGTGGCGGCGCGGATCGCGGCGACGACGGCGGGGGTGGACGAGATCACCGGGGGCTCGCCGATCCCCTTGGCTCCGAACGGCGCGTCGGGCTCGGGGACCTCGATCCACTCCACGGCGACCTCGGGCATGTCGAGGGCGGTCGGGATCAGGTAGTCCGTGAACGAGGGGTTCCGCGGCTTGCCGTCCACGAGGATGATCTCCTCCATGGTGGCAAGGCCGACGCCCTGAGCGATGCCGCCTTCGATCTGGCCGAGGGCCGCGGTCGGGTTGAGGACCTTCCCGACGTCTTGCGCGGTCGCGAGCTGCACGACGCGCACGAGGCCGAGCTCTGGGTCGACGTCGACCACCGCGCGGTGCGCGGCGCAGGCCATCGACACGTGGGCGTCGCCCTGGCCGTCGGCGTCGAGCGGGTACGTGGTGCGGTGCTGGTGGCGGGCCATCGCCTCGTAGGGGTGCTCGGCCGTCAGCTCGGCCAGGTCGACCGCCACCGCGACCGGCCCCTCGACCGACACGACCCGACCCTCGGCGAACGCCAGGTGGTCGGGGTCCGCACCTGAGGATGCCGCGACCTGTTCCACGATCTGGGCCCGCACCAGGCGGCAGGCCTTCTCCACGGCACCGCCCGACATCATCGTCTGGCGGCTGGCCGAGGTGGAACCGGCCGAACCGATGCTGGTGTCGGCCGGGGCGACCACCACGTCGTCCACCCCGAGGATCTCCCGCCCGAACTGCTGGCAGAGCGTGACGAAGCCCTGGCCCACCTCCGCCGCGGCACAGGTGATGGTGACGACGCCGCCTTCGATCCGACAAGCAGCGTGGGAGTCGTCGTCGTAGCCCTCGGCGTACATCAGGTTCTTGAAGCCGACGGCAAAGCCCGTGGCCCGCACCACGTCGGTGGCGTCGGTGGTGCGGCCGGCACCGCCGGGGCGGGCCATCGGGTCCGACGATGCCGCCGGAGGCATCGGCAGGGCGGCCGTCGCCCGGATCACGTCCGCAACCGGCAGGGCCCCGGTGATGATCTGGCCGGTGAGGAGGGTGTCGCCGGGAGCCATGGCGTTGAGGATGCGCAGCTCGATCCGGTCCATGCCGATCGCGTCGGCGAGGCGGTCCATCTGGGCCTCGTGGGCGAAGCAGACCTGGACCGCGCCGAAGCCCCGCATGGCGCCACAGGGCGGGTTGTTGGTGCGGACGCCGAAGCCGACGACCACCGCGTTCGGCGTGTTGTAGGGGCCGGCGCTGAAGCACGCAGCGTTGGCGACCACGTGGTAGCTGGACGATCGGTAGGCCCCGCCGTCGAGGACGATGCGCGCCTCGTAGCTCACGATCTTCCCGTCGCGATCTGCGGAGTGGCGCATCCACAACCGACCGGGGTGGCGGTGCACGTGGCCGAGGAACGATTCCTCGCGGCTGTAGACCATCTTCACCGGGCGGCCCGTGACGCTGGCCAGGAGCGAGGCGTGGATCTGCAGGCTCACGTCCTCCCTGGCCCCGAACGCGCCGCCGACACCACCGAGGGTGAGCCGGACCTTCTCGGGCGCCAGGGCGAGGCATTCGGCGATCTGGTCGCGGTCGTTGTGCAGCCATTGGGTCGACACGACGAGGTCGATGCCGCCGTCGTCGGCCGGTGACGCCAGCCCGGCCTCGGGGCCCATGAACGCCTGGTCCTGCATGCCGAGCTCGTAGGTGCCCTCGACCACGAACTCGCCGCGGACGTCGGGATCGCCCTTGCGCACCCACAGCTCACGGAACACGTTGCCGTCGGGGTGGAGCGGCTCGCCGGCGAGGGCGACCTCGGGATCGAGCACCGGCTCGGTGAGCTCGTAGTCGACCTCGATCGCCGCCAGGGCGCGCCGGGCGGTCTCGGGGTGGTCGGCGGCGACGGCGGCGACGGGCTCGCCGGCGTACCGCACGAGCTCCCACGCGAAGACGGGCTGGTCGCGGTGCTCGAGGCCGTAGAACTTCGAGCCGGGCACGTCGTCAGCGGTGACCACCGTGATGACACCGGGGATGGCGAGCGCGGCGGACACGTCGATGGCACGGATCCGGGCCGACGCGTGGGGGGACCGGAGGGTGGCGCCCCACACCATGCCGTCGGACCAGAGGTCGCCGCTGAAGGAGAACTCGCCACGGACCTTCGGGCCGCCATCGGGGCGGCGGGCGCTGGCCCCGACGGCCCCCGACGGCGGCGCGCCAGTGGTGACCCGACCGGTCTCGACGGTGGTCATGTGGTCGCCTCCACGCCCGATCCCGCACGGCGGATCGCGACCGCAGCCTCGACCGCGGCGAACACCCGGCCGTACCCGGTACACCGGCACAGGTTCCCCGAGATCGCTTCGCGCACCTCCAGATCGCTCGGCTCGGGCCGGCGATCGAGGAGGTCGTGGACGGCCATGATCAGGCCGGGGGTGCAGAAGCCGCACTTCACGGCGCCTTCGTCGACGAACGCCTGCTGGACGTCGGTGAACTCGCCGCGCTCGGGCTGCAGCCCCTCGACGGTCACGATCCGAGTCCCGACCGCGGACGCCGACAGGACGAGGCACGAGCAGACCAGCTCGCCGTCGAGCTCGACCGAGCACGACCCGCACTCGCCCTGCTCGCAACCCGCCTTCGACCCCGGGAGCCCGAGCCGCTCCCGCAGGACGTACAGGAGGCTCTCGCCGAGCCATGCGTCCTCGACCGTGCGATCGGTGCCGTTGACCGTGAGCACGTAGGGCGACGTCATGCCGCATCCTCGCCGACGGCCGGGGCGCAGGCCGTGCGCAGGCATCGTTCGGCGAGGACGCCGATGGCGAGGCGCCGGTAGGCGGCTGAGCTGCGGTGGTCGTCGATGGGCGACGAGGCCGCCGCGACGAGCTCCCCGAACCGCACCGCGGCGTCGACCTCGTGCAGCACCGGCCCACCCGCGGACCAGTCGACGGCGTCGGCCGCGAAGACAGCGGCCTCCGGCGCGGCCAGCGGCACGGGCCCCACCGAGCCCAGCCCGACCCCGACGGACCGTCGGTCCCCGTCGAGCACGACGGCCACCGACGCCACGGCGATCACCATGGCGTTGCGCACGCCGACCTTGCGGTACTGCTGCGGGCCCGACGCCACCGGTACCCGCACGGCCGTGATCATCTCGCCCGGGGCCAGCGCGGTCCGCTTCGGGCCCGTCGTGAACTCCTGCATCGGCAGGGACCGCCGCCCGTCGGGCCCGGCCAGCTCCACCATGGCTCCGAGGGCGACCAGCACCGGCAGCGTGTCGCCGGCCGGCGACGCCGTGCCGAGGTTGCCACCGATGGTCCCGGCACTGCGGATCTGCGGCGAGCCGACGGTCCGTGCCGCGTCGGCCAGACCAGGGGACGACGCGGCGAGTCCCTCTCGGAGCATCCGCTCGTAGGTGACCCCGGCGCCGACGACGAGCTGGTCGCCGTCGACGCGCCACTGTCCCAGTTCGGCGACCGAGCGCAGGGCGATCACCGCCGTCGGGTTCAGCCAGCCGGCGTTGACGGCCACCATCAGATCCGTCCCGCCGGCGAGGAGCACGGCGTCAGGTGCATCAGCACGCGCCGATACGGCCTCGTCGACGGTGGTGGGCAAGGTGACGTCCATGACGGGCCCAGCCTCTCCACCGTTCAACAGTTTGTCAACGCGTGGCCATGACGGCTGTGTGAACTTCAGCCCGGGTGTGCGACCAGGTCAGAGCGGTGGGGCGTCGTCCTGGGAGACCAGAACCGAGACCCGTGATGCGCCCGCGGCCAGCGCGGCGCGGACGGCCCGGTCCGTTGCCGCCAGCACGAGGTCGGGATCGTCGCCCGACACCGAGGTGCCGAACGGGCCGAAGTCGACCCGAAGCCCGTCGCCCTTGGCGGCGTCGATGGCGGCCTCGACGTGAGGCCCCGGGGTGCCTTCGACGAAGGGCTCGACCGTGAACTCCACGACCAACGGCATCGGCGCAGCCTACCGGTCGAGGTCGAGGCCGCCCGGGAGGTGAGCGGTGTCGTTGACCCGGCGCACGACCCACCGGTCCGCGGTGACGACGACGTGCGAGATCGAGGCGTTGTCGACGCCGACGAACGCGAACGGACGGCTGCCGCAGGCCTGGGCCAGCACCTCGCCGATCACGCCACCGTGGCTGAAGACCGCCACGCGCTGGTCAGGGTGGCGGGCCACGATCCGGACGATCGCGCCCCGCACGCGCTGCGCGAAGTCGTCGGCGGGCTCGGCTCCGGGGATCGCGTCCCAGCGTTCCTCGGCCAACATCCGGGCGACGATCGGATCTTCGGCCGCCACCCGCTGGCGGAACATCCCGCCCTCCCACTCGCCGAGGTGCACCTCGCGCAGGTCGGGCTCCACCACGGGGTCGATGCCCAGGCGGGCGGCGAGCGGTGCCGCGGTCTCGGCCGTCCGGCGGAGGGTGGTCACGTAGATGGCGTCGACCGCCTGGTCGGCCAGGCGAGCCCCGACGGCGTCGGCCTGCTCCCGGCCCTCGGGTGCGAGGGCCGGGTCACCGTGCCCGTCGACCAGCCGGAACGGCTGCCCGGGCACGGCCGGCTCGGATTCGCCGTGGCGAACGAGGAGGAGCTCGGTAGCGCCCGCCGGCCGCCGGAAGCGGTGCTGGCGGTACGAGGTGGTCATCCCTGCTGTTCGGTGGGACGGATCAGGACCTCGTTCACGGCCATGCGCCGGGGACGGGTGACCACGAAGGCGATGGTCTCGGCGATGTCGGTGGCCTGCATGATCTCCCTGTCGGCGAACCGCTTGCGGAACGCGGCTTGGATCTCGGCGCGCTGATGGCTCGCCAACTCGGTGGCGACCGCGCCCGGTTCGATGAGGGCCACCCGGACGTGGCGCTCGGTGATCTCTTGGCGCAGCGACTCGCTGAACGCCCCGACGCCGTGCTTGGTGAGGTTGTAGACGCCGCTGCCCAGTCGGGCGACCCGGCCGGCGACCGAGCTGATGTTCACGAGGTCGGCGACGCCGCGGGGCTCACCCTCGGCAGCTCGGAGGAGGTGGGGCACCGCGGCGTGGGCGACGTAGAGCAGGCCCTTGATGTTGAGGTCGACCATGCGCTCCCACTCGTCGAGCGGCGCACCTTCGATCGGGCCGTTGAGCATGACGCCCGCGTTGTTGACGACGATGTCGAGCCGGCCGTGCTCGGCCGCCACGCCGTCGACCGCTGCCGCGGCAGCAGGCTGGTCGGTGACGTCGACCTCGAGCGCGTGCGCCGTGCCGCCCTGGTCGGCGATGTCGGCCACCAACGCGTCGAGGCGATCTTTGCGGCGGGCCGCGGCGACGACCGTGGCGCCCTCGGCCGCCAGCGCGCGGGCCGTGGCCTCGCCGATCCCGCTGCTGGCCCCCGTGATGAGCGCCACCGTGCCGTCGAGCCGTCCGTTCGCAGTCATGGAGGGGACGGTACCGAGGCGTCAGCGAGGACCGAACACCTGCACGGCGACCAGCAGGCCCGCCAGGCTGAACATCGTGGCCAGCAGACGGGACTGGAGCTGGTGGATCTCGTCTCGCAGTGCCAGCCGAAGGCGGAGCTCGAGCGTCTCGACCTTGGCGTCGAACCGGCCCTCCATGTGGGCCAGCTCGGCGCGGAGCACGTCGAGGTCGCGGGTGGTGGCGACGTCGGCCCATCCGACGGGTGGGAGGTGTTCCATGAGCACGGCGGCCTCCGAGGCTCCGAGGACGTGGTCGAGGCGCTGGTGCAGGTGGTGGCGTGACTCGTTGGTGATGGACATCGGAGCTCCGGTCGGGCATGGCGTCGTGGGGGAGGCCAGCCCGATCGGAGCGGCACCGGCGATGGCCCACGGTACCGAGGTGGGGTGACAGGGCGCACGGAACCGACAGATCGGTCAGGGTGGATCGAGACCCGTGCGGGCGGTCGTGAGCAGGGCGAGGAAGCGCGCCACGGGAGGCCTCGCCAGGCCCGGGCCGAAGGCGGCGACCGGGCGCCGGATCGCCGGCTTGGTCCGCACCGCGAGGTGCTCGTGCTCGGCCGGGACGGAGATGGCCGGGACCATCGCCGGCCCCAGCCCCGCGGCCGCCAGGCGCACCGCCGTGTCGATCTGGCGGGTCCGCACCGCCGCCGCCGGGGAGAACCCGGCTTCGGCGCAGGCCTGCTGCACGAGGTCGTGCAGGCCGTGGTCGGTGTCGAACAGCACCCACGGCACGCCGGCGAGC
>JAOBWM010000058.1 GCA_025463365.1 Acidimicrobiales bacterium | reverse complement strand
GCACGTCACCCGCGTAGGCCGAGATCGCCGCCACCGACGCCGCCTTCACGTCGGCATAGCGACGCACGAACTTCGGGGCGATGCGGTCCTCGATGCCGAGCACGTCGTGGTACACGAGCACCTGCCCATCGCAGCTGGCGCCGGCGCCGATGCCGATGGTCGGGATGTCGAGCGAGTCCGTCACCAGGTCGGCCACCTCGGTGGGGACGCCTTCGAGGACGATCGCGAAGCAGCCGGCGTGTTCGAGGGCCTTGGCGTCGGCGACGAGCGCCATGGCGGCGTCGGTGTCTTTGGCCTGGACCTTGAAGCCGCCCATGGCGTGCACGGACTGGGGCGTGAGGCCGAGGTGGCCCATCACGGGGATCTCGGCGTCGACCAGTGCCTCCACCATCGCCACGCGCTTGCGGCCGCCTTCGAGCTTGACGGCCTCGGCCCCGGCGCGGATCAGGGTGGCCGCGTTGCGCACGGTGTCCTCGCGGGAGAGGTGGTAGCTCATCCATGGGAGGTCGGCGACCACGAGCGGCCGAGGCTTGGCCCGGGCCACAGCCGCCGTGTGGTGGGCCAGGTCGGCGACGGACACCTGCAGCGTGTCCTCGTAACCCAGCACCACCATGGCGACCGAGTCCCCCACGAGGATCATGTCGACGCCGGCTTCGTCGGCGATGCGGGCGGACGGTGCGTCGTAGGCCGTCACCATCACGAGCGGTTCGGTGCCGCTTCGCACCTTCCGGTTCCGGATGGCGGGCACCGTGATGGGCGCGCACCCACGGGTGGCGGTTTCGGTCGAGCTCATGTGAGCCTCCTGTCGGGTCCCGTCCAGCGCCCCATGGCTGCCGGCGGTCTGCCCAGGCTAGAACCACGCCCGCGGCTCGTTCCATTCCGCACCGACTCCGAATGGTGACCGCATCCGGTCTACGTCCGGTCCGCATCCGGTCTGGGTCGACCGGGCCGGGAACCGACGGCGGTCGCTACCGTTCGGGCCATGAGCGACCGGTGCGATTCCTGCGGCGACGACGGCCCGGACCTGGCGACGGTCCAGCGCGTCTACCTGGTGTTCGACGAGCAGCAACGGCCGGTGGACCACCGCTTGGCCGACGAGTTCGAGACCTGGTGCGCGGTCTGTCGCGTCACCTATCCCCACCAAACGGTCGACGCCGCCGACGGCTGACCTCGGCACCGGCGTGACCCTGCCGCACCCGATGTCGGGTCGAGCAGCCGTCAGCCGGGTGGTGGTGCCCCGGCCACGGTGGTGGCCGTGCCCGTCCCCGCCGCGGCTCCGGTCGGCTTGGTGGTGGTGGGGGTCGTGGGGACCGTGGTCTGCGGCGTGGTGACCGGTGGGACCGTGGTGGTCGGCGGGCGCGTGGTCGTGACCACGGTGCCCGCAGCGGTGGTGCCGGTGGGACGAGACGTGGACGTCGTCCGCCCGGCCGGTTGGGTCGTCGCGGTGGTGCTCCCCGACCCGCCGGCGATCGCGCTCGACTTCCCGTAGGCCGGATCGAGGGTCTGGCCCTCGGCCAGCACGGACGGGTCGATCGCCGGGAAGTCGCCCGTGTCGAAGCCGGCGGTGGCTGCCGTCATGAACTTCTTCCACATCTCGGCGGGGAAGGTGCCGCCCTGGACCTCGACGCCGTGCACGTCCTTCATCGGGATCAGGCCTTGCGGGTAGCCCATCCACACCGCGGCGGTCAGCTTCGGCGTGAAGCCCACGAACCACGAGTCGGCGTTGTTGGTGGTCGTGCCCGTCTTGCCCGCGGCCGGACGCCCGAAGTCGGCCGATGCACCCGTGCCGCCGTTGATGACCTGCTGGAGCGCGAAGCGCACCCGGCCGGCCTCGTCGGTGGTCAGCACCTGCTTCGTCGTCGGGTCGAAGACCTTCACGGTGCCGTCGGGGAACTCCACCTTGGTCACCGCGATGGGATCCTTGCGCAGGCCCTGGTTGGCGAAGGTCGAGTAGGCGGTGGCCATGTCGAGCACGGACACCTCGCCCGACCCGAGCACCACCGCGCAGTGCGGATCGACGTTCGCCTTCACCCCAAGCTCGTGGGCCATGGCCACCACCTTGGTCGGGCCGAGGCGCGCCATGAGCTGGGCGTACACGGTGTTGATGGACTTCTTGGTCGCGTTGACGAGTGACGACGAGCCGCCCGGCCCGCCCTTCACGTCCCAGCTCTTCGTCTTCTCGAGGCACGCCGGCTCGGTGATCGAGATCTTCGACGGCGACGGCAGCACGGACTGGATCGAGTAGCCCTCGTGCACCGCCTCGGCCAGCGCGATGGGCTTGAAGGTGGACCCCGGCTGGCGACCGAGGCCGCCGCCGTTCTTGCCGGTGGCCAGGTTGACCGAGCTCTTGGCGAAGTCGGTTCCGCCCATCATCGCCTTCACGTGGCCCTGGTCATCGAGGGCGACGAGCGCGCCCGACGGATCGCCCGGCCGATCGAGGGTGGAGGTGACGGCGTCGAAGGCGTTCTTCTGCATGTCGAGGTCGAGCGTCGTGTACACCTTCAGCCCGCCGCCGTAGACGGTGTCGGCGTCGAACTCCTTGACGAGCCACTTGCGGACGTACTCCACGAAGTACCGGCTGCCCCACTCCTCGCCTCGGACGTTCTCCCCGAGCGTGGAGATCTTCGGCGGTGCCTTCACGAAGGGGTGATCGGTGGGCACGCTCGGATCGATCGGCACGGCGTTGAAGGTCGCTTGCTGCTTGGTCGTGATGTACCCCTCGGCCTGCATCCGCTCGAGGCTCACCGAACGGCGCCGGATGGCCTCCTTGATCTTGGCGGCACCCCGGTACGGGTCGGCCCCGTTCGGGAACCGGAGGAGGCCGGCGAGGAACGCTGCCTCACCGATGTTGACCGCCTCGACGTCGTGGCCGAACCAGACCCGAGACGCGGCCTGCACGCCGTAGGCACCACGGCCGAAGTACACGGTGTTCAGGTAGCGGGTGAGGATCTCCTTCTTCGAGATCTGCTGCTCGAGCTTCACCGCCATCACTGCTTCTTTGATCTTGCGGGTGAAGGTCTGCTCGGACGACAGGTAGGTCTGCTTCACGTACTGCTGGGTGATGGTGGAGCCACCCTGGCGGACGCCCTGGCCCCGGATGTCGGAGAGGGCGGCGCGCGCGATGCCCATGGGATCGACGCCGCCGTGCTTGAAGAAGTCCTTGTCCTCCGTGGCGATCACGGCCTCGCGCAGCACCGGCGGGATCTGCTGGTACGTGACGAGCTCGCGGTCCTGGCTGCCGTGGAGCTGGGCCATGGCGTTCTGGGCGTTGCAGTTCACCTGCACGTTGGCCGCGCAGATGTAGGAGGTCTGCTGCTGCACGGGCGCCTGGCGGGGGTCGACGGGGAGCTCGACGCGGCCCAGCACGTAGATCAGGCCTCCAGTGCCCACCGTGACGGCGAGGGCCGACACGTAGAGCGCGCGTCGCCAACGCCACACGATGGACCGCTTCTTCACCTTGCCCCGGCGGGTCACCTTGAGGTTGTGAACCGGTACGGGCTTACGGGTACGCATGAGGGAGAGGGCACTCCACGGGCAGGCGTCGAGACGACGGGGCCGGGATGCCGGCGCCGAAAAAGGGTACCGGGGGCGCGTGAGCGATGAGCAGTCGGCCTCGGGCCTCCGCGGTCAGCGCGCCGCGGCGCGACCCCGTGTCGGGTTCAGCAGGAAGGTCCGTGCCAGGTGGTTCCACGAGCACGCCGGGCACACCTCGACCACGTAGCACGAGAAGTTGCCCGACCGCTTGGTGAACGACTGCAGCTCCTTCTTGGTGGTGATGCAGCGACCGAAGGCGGGCAACCGGGGTCCGAACACGTACTTGACCAACACGACGTTGGTCTCTTCGCACACCGGACAGGTGAGCTTCGTGGGCTCGCCCAGCTCCCGCGCCGCCCGGGCCAGTTCGGGGTGGGCGTCGCAGCTCTCGTGGCGGGCCAACCGACCCTTGCGGTACTCGGACAACACGGACTGGCGCGCCAGGCGGTAATCGATCTCGCCGGGCCCAGCGGAGCCACGCAGGGTGTCGGGTCGAAAGCCCACAGGCGGAGGCTATCGAGGCGAATCCCGTCTGCCTCGTGATCCTTCGGACTCAGCCGGCGGGCAGCTCGAGGTCGACCACCAGGGCCGCGTGATCGCTCATCGACGTGGACCGGACCTCGACCGCGGTCACCGTGATGCCCGACGACATCAACACGTGGTCGATGGTCCGATTGGGCGCGCCGGCGGGGTAGGTGGGACCGCTCTTGGCCATGGTGAGCCCGGCATCGGCGGCCGGCGGACCGACCGCGTCGGAGGGCCGGTTGAAGTCACCCATCAGCACGAGCGGGCGCGGGCGCCCGTTCAGGTGCTCGAGCAGGAACTCGAGCTGCGGTTCGTTGTTCCAGCGCTTGACCGCCAGGTGCGTGCACGCCACCCAGAGGGGACGACCGTCCACCGTGACCTCGGCCTCGAGCACCGTGCGTTGTTCCTGCCAGAACCGCGACGCCGGCACCTTCGGCAACCGCGTCACGCTGGTCGATTCGATGATGCCCCGGACAAGGATCGCGTTGCCGTAGGCACCGCCCATCAGGCGCTGCGACGTCCCGAAGATGTGCGCCATCTCGCAGGTCTCCGCGGCAATGGCCGCCAGGTCCTTGCCCTTCGATCGCAACGTCTTGTCGTCGACCTCCTGCA
>JAOBWM010000082.1 GCA_025463365.1 Acidimicrobiales bacterium | reverse complement strand
GGCCCAGCCGGCGGTCCAGCGGTCCCCGCGAGGACCGAGTGCTCGGCGGTGGCCGATGGGTCGGCGTGGGGCTCGGGCAATGGCGCCACGCCTCCGGCGAGGTGGCGCGGGGCGGGCGCCAGTGCGGCGATCCGTGCCGGCCGGGTCTGCCGCCAGTACCGGATCGTGAGGAGGGTCAGGGCCACGGCCACGAAGATCAACGCGCCCACGATGATCAGGATCTTGCGATCCTCGGTGAGGAGTCGATGATCGGATCCGGCCACCGAGATCGTGGGGGTCCCCGCGGCGGGTTGCGTGGCGTCGGCCTGCGCGGCGCTGGCCCCGCCGCCGCTGGGCACGGTCGTGGTCGATGTGGTCGCCAGCTGCTGGCTGGCCGCGGCCGTCGTCCCCAAGCCGGGCTCGGCCTGGTTCGGCGACGCCGACGCGGCGCCGGCTCCGGCGGCGAGAGCGGTCCCGCAGGAGATCACCAAGGCGGCCACGAGGAACCCGAACGCGAGGCGAGCGCGGCCGGCAGACGGTGCGCGGTGCGGCCCGCGTCGGGCCCGGGGGTGGTCGGGGGTGGTCACGAGCGACCGATGGTACCGGCAGCCGCAAGACGGCCGGAAGGCGGGGCTGGCGGACGACCGACGACGGAGGACCGACGGCCCCTACGCGGCGGCGAGCTGGTGGACCGGGCACGAGTAGGTGGTCCGGCCACCGACGGTCCGGCGCTGCAGCGGCGCACCGTCCTTCGGGCAACGTCCGTCCCAACGGCGCTCGACCTGCAAGTCACCGGTGTGGGAGCCACCTCGGTCGAACAGCAGCTGCACCGTCGACCGCACCGTGCGGTGCAGACGGCGCAGCTCGGTCGCGTCGAGGCTCCCTGCTGGTCGCGCCGGGTCGAGGCCGGCGCGCCACAGCGTCTCGTCGACCAGCAGGTTGCCGAGGCCCGCGACGCGCGACTGGTCGAGCAGCCGGGCCTTCAGCGGCGCCGACGAGCGGCCGAGCGCGGCGCGGAGCTCGCCCAGCGTGATCGTCCACGCGTCGGGCCCGAGCAGGCCGAGGTCGGGGTCGAGCTGCACGCCCCCGAGCCGCCGAGGATCCTGCATCCGGAGTCGGCCGCCGTCGGTGAAGCGGAGCGCGAACCGGTCCCACGCCGGATCGTCGCGGCCCGAGCTGTACTCGAGCCGCTGGATCGGTGTGTTGCCGTCGAGGACCAGTCGGCCGGTCATCCCGAAGCGAAGGCCCAGCGTCGGCCGATCCGGCCCGAGGTCGAGGAGCAGGAGCTTCCCGATCCGATCCGTGGCCGCGACCGCCGCCCCCTCGATGGCGGCTGCCACGTCTGCCGCGGTGATCCCGCCCTTGAGGAACCATGCGTCAGGCGCCTCCACCGCGGCGACCGTGCGCCCGATCGCCAGGTCCGCGACGCCCCGGTACACCTCCACCTCGATCAGCTCCGGCATCTCGGGGAACCTACCGAGGCAGCGGTCGAGCCGGTGATCCGCAGTGCGGCGGTACCTCAGCCAGCGGCGGCGTGGTCCAGGGCCTGGGCGAGATCGGCGACGAGGTCACCGGCGTGCTCGAGGCCGACAGACAGCCGGATCGTGCCGGGGCCGATGCCGTTGGCCGCCAGCTCGTCGGGGAGCAGGTTGACGTGGGTGGTCGACGCGGGGTGGGTGACGAGGGTCTCCGGTCCACCGAGTGACGTGGCGTGCTGGGCGATGCGGACCGACTCGACGAAGCGGCGGCCGCCCTCGAGGCCGCCGGCCACGTCGAACGTGACGAGGGTGCCGCCGGCCGACATCTGGCGCATGGCCAGCTCGTGCTGGGGGTGCGACGCCAGCCCCGGGTAGCGGACGTCGACGACGTCGGGCCGAGCCTCCAGAGCGGAGGCGATGGTGAGCGCCGTCTCGCACTGGTGGCGCACCCGGATGGGAAGCGTGCGGATCCCGTTCACGGCGTTCCGCGCGTCGTACGGCGAGGCCGGCGCGCCCTGGAGCACCGCGAAGCCCCAGATCCAGTCGATGAGCTCCCGGCTCCCGGCGACGACGCCGAGCGTGGCGTCGTTGTGGCCGGCGATCCCCTTGGTGGCGGAGTGGATCACGAGGTCGATCCCGTGGCGCAACGGCTGTTGGAGGACAGGCGTGCCGAACGTGGCGTCGACGACGGTCACGGGACCGGCGATCGCCCCCACCTCGTCGAGGTCGATCACGTCGAGCTTCGGGTTGGCCGGCGTCTCCGCGAACACGAGCGTCGTCTTGCCGGGACGAACCGCGTCGGCGAACGCGCCGGGGTCGGTCCCGTCGACGAACGTGACGTCGATCCCGAAGCGCGGGCACACGGCCTGGAAGAGGAGCTGCGTGGCCGCGTAGAGCTGGCGCTGAGCGACGATGTGGTCGCCCGACGAGCACAGCGCGAGCACCACGCCCGACACCGCGCCCATGCCCGACGCGAAGGCGCGAGCCGCCTCGGCACCCTCGAGCTCGGCGATGGCCTGCTCGAAGCCGCTCACGGTCGGGTTGCCGTAGCGGCTGTAGAAGCGGTCCGCACCGACGGACGTGGCCATCCGGCGAGCATCGTCGACGGTCGGCGACACGAAGGTGCTGGTGGGCCACAACACCGGGGCGAGCGAGGTCCCGTCGCCCACCCGGCCCGTGCGGATGGCGCGGGTGTCGGGGTGCAGGGTGGGGGCGTCTTCGCCGGGTCCATCGGGGCGGGGGTCGGTGGTCATGGCTGGGCCTTGTCGAGGAACGGGACCAGGGCCGAGGCCACCTGGTCGTGGGCGATGAGGAACGCGTCGTGGCCGTGGGGGCTGTCGATCTCGTGGTACGTGGCCTGCCCGCCGACGGTGTTGACCCCCGCGACCAGATCCCTTTGCTGGTAGGCGGGGTACAAGATGTCGGAGGTGATGCCCATGGCGAGGAGCGGCGCGCTGATGCGCCGATGGGACGCCTCCAGCCCACCGCGACCGCGGGCGAGGTCGTGGAGGTCCATGGCCTTGGTGAGCAACAGGTAGGAGTTGGCGTCGAAGCGCCGGGCCAGCTTCACCCCGTGGTAGTCGAGGTACCGCTCGACCTGGAACCGCTGCCACATCTCGAAGCGCCCGGCGAGCGGCTCCACGGGCTCGCGGCCGAAGCGGTCGGTGAACACGTCGTCGCTCCGGAAGGTGACCTGGCTGATCTGGCGCGCCAGCGCGAGACCGGCGTGCGGCCCGTCGCCGACGTCGGCGTCGTAGTAGTGGCCGTCGCGCCACTTCGGATCGAGCGCGATGGCCCGGCGGCCCGTGCTCCACCAGGCGATCTGCTGGGCCGACGCGGCCGAGCAGGTGGCGATGGCCACGAGGGCGCCGACCCGCTCGGGGTACATCACGGCCCACTCCAACGCCTGCATGCCGCCCATCGAGCCGCCCACGACCGCATGCCAGCGACCGATCCCGAGGGCATCGGCGATGCGGGCCTGGGTGCGGACCATGTCGCGGATCGACACCACCGGGAACGCAGGACCGTACGAGCCTGGGCGGTCGGGCCGAGGCGATGCCGGACCGGCCGAACCCTGGCATCCGCCCAGCACGTTCACGCACACGACGAACCAACGGTCGGTGTCGATGGCCTTGCCCGGACCGATGACGTCGTCCCACCAGCCCGGCCCGGGGTGACCGTCCCCCGCGGGCCCTGCAGCGTGGGAATCGCCGGTCAGGGCGTGGCACACGAGGATCGCGTTGTCGCCCTCGGCGTTGAGCGACCCCCACGTCTCGAAGCAGATCGTGATGTCCTGCAGCTGACCGCCACCCTCGAGCACGAAGGCGCGATCCACGGCCATCCGCATGAACTGGCGCTGGCCCAGCGGATCACCCGGCCGCCACGCGCCCGTCACCGGCAACGTGCTGGCGTGAGGCTGGATCCACGGCGGTACAGCGAGGGGGTGCTCGTCGGCCCAGTGGCCGGGTGCATCGGTCATGGATCGCCTCCTCGCTGCGGGTAGCGGGGCGGTCACTCGGTGCCAGTGCTGGGCCGGAGCCCGGACACTTCGTTGCCGACGGCTGTCGGCCACATCCCCACCCGAAGGTGGGAGGGCACCTTGGGTGTCCGTCCCAGGTTGCCGGACCCGAGCCAAAGCCCAGGCCACTCGTGATGACGAGAGGATCGTAGACGAAGCGTCGACCCAACCAGGTCACCAGTTGGACCCCGCCCCGACGAGACGCAAGCACCAAACGCGAGGGGCGGGTACGAGCGACGGGAGCCCGGGGATGCCGGCGGCCAGACCGTGCGGCGCCTCCGACGACCGAGGAGCTGCGGCGAAGCCGTGCCGACGAGCGAACGCGGCGCGGGCGTCAGCCGCACAACCAGCTCGAGGAGTGGAGTGAGCGCGGCGAACGAACGAGTGAGCGCAGCGAACGAACGACGAGAGGTCCCACCACCGCCGAGCTCCCTGACGAGAGGTCAGACCTTGTCCGTCGGCTCCCAGCCGGTGAGGTCGGACAGGATCGCGTTGTTGGAGAAGACCTCGGGCATGGGGAGGTCGAGGCCGAGCCGCTTCTGCAGGCGCCGGACCTCGAGCTCCTGGTCCCACAGGACCAGCGTGACGACCAAGCCGGTCTCGCCGGCGCGGGCGGTGCGTCCCGAGCGGTGGAGGTACGCCTTGTGGTCTTCCGGCGGGTCGTAGTGGATCACGATGTCGACGTCGTCCACGTGGATGCCCCGGGCGGCAACGTCGGTGGCCACGAGCACGGGGATCTTCCCGGCCGAGAAGTCGGCGAGCGAGCGCTCCCGGATGTTCTGGCGGAGGTCACCGTGGATCGCCGCGGCGTTGACGCCTTCGGCCTCGAGCTGCTCGACCATGCGGTCGGCGCCGCGCTTGGTGCGGCTGAAGATGAGCGTGCGCTTGCCGCTGCGGGAGATGGCCGCCGCCACCTTCACCTTGTCCATCTGGTGGACGTGCAAGAAGCGGTGCGTCATCTCCGAGACCGTGACGCCGACGGAGTCGACCTCATGGCGCACCGGATCGGTCTGGTAGCGGTCGATGAGGCCCTGCACGACGCCGTCGAGCGTCGCCGAGAAGAGCAGCGTCTGGTGGTCGCCCGGGATGTGACGGAGGATCCACTCGACCTGGGGCATGAACCCCATGTCGGCCATGCGGTCGGCTTCGTCGAGCACGACGATGCCGATGTCGACGAGGTCGACCTCCTTGCGCTCGATCAGGTCGATCATGCGGCCCGGCGTGGCCGCGATGACCTCGACGCCGGCCTTCAACTTGTTGATCTGCTTGTCGATGTCAGCGCCGCCGTAGACGGCGATGACGCGCAGGTCACGAGCGGCCCCGACCGGGGCCAACTCCTCGCTGACCTGGGTGGCGAGCTCCCGGGTGGGGACGAGGATGAGCGCTCGCGGCTGGCGGGGTTCGGCCGTCTTCACGGTCTGCAGGACCGGCAGGCCGAACGCGAGCGTCTTGCCCGAGCCGGTCTTGGCCTTGCCGCACACGTCTCGACCGGCGAGGGCGTCGGCGATGGTGAGCTCTTGGATGGCGAAGGCTGAGGTGATCCCGCGCTCGGCCAGTGCGGCCACGAGGTCGGGAGCGACGCCGAGGGCGTCGAAGGAGGTGGACATGGGTTTCTCCGGGTTCGTCTGCGTGAGGTGGGCCGTCCTCCGGCTGCCGTGTCACGAAAGGAGACGAACGCGTACGAGGTGACCCGCGGGACCGCCCGGTCAGGTGCTGGATGGGCGCCGACCCGCTCCGACCAGGCTACCGGCCCGTTGCTCGCGATCCGCGAACGGTCGCAAGCACTTCCCCGACCGGACCCCCCGGACGACGCCCCGCCCAACCCACACACCCAGCCCCCACGCCGCCCACACTTCTGAGCGCCCCACGTCGCACCCACGCGACACCGAGCGCTCAGAACCGGCAGGCGGCCCCGAGCCCATGGTTCTGAGCGCCCCGCGTCGCACCCACGCGACACCGAGCGCTCAGAACGGGCAGCCCGCAGCCCGCGGCCCGAGCGCCCCGCAGCCCGCCCCACGGCCCGCCGGTCAGTTGGTCAACGGTCAGGTGGAGCCTCAGGCGGGGAGGTTGGCCTCGATGAGGGCCGTGATCTCCTCGGCCTCGGGCTCGGTGGTGGGCCGGAAGCGGGCCACGACCTCGCCGCCGGGAGCCACCAGGAACTTCTCGAAGTTCCACTGGATGTCGCCGGCGGTGCCTTCGGCGTCTGGCTTCTGGACGAGATCGGCGTAGAGCGGATCGCGATCCTCGCCGTTGACGTCGACCTTCTCGAACATCGGGAACGACACGCCATAGGTCATCGAGCAGAACGAGGCGATCTCCTCGCTCGTCCCCGGCTCCTGGCCGCCGAACTGGTTGCACGGGAAGCCGAGCACGGTGAACCCCTGGTCGCCGTAGCGCTCCTGGAGCCGCTCGAGGCCCTCGTACTGAGGCGTGAGCCCGCACTTCGAGGCCACGTTGACCACGAGGGCCACCTTGGCGTCGTACTCGTGCAGGTCGGCGTCGCCGCCATCGAGGCGCTTGACGTCGTGGTCGTAGATGCTCATGTCCGGCTCCTGGGTGCTCTTCGGTCGGGTGCGGTGGACGCCGGGCGACCCTACCGGCGCGCTCCCGGCGCGCGACGCGGTCCACGAGCCGCCGGGCGCACCCGTCCGTCGACCACGTCGACGCCCTCGGCTTCCAGGCGGCGGGCGTGCTCCGCCTCGTGCCCGGGGACGAGCCGGCCCGACGCGTTCACCACCCGCCACCACGGGAGGTCGCCCTCCCCGGTCGACAGGAGCCGGCCCACCGCTCGCGCCGCGCCCGGGAAGCCGGCTTCGACCGCGACCTCGCCGTAGGTCACGACGTCCCCGGGTCGCAGGGCTCGGAGCACCGCCGAGGCGGCATCGTCGAAGCGGACCGGGCCCGATCCGGGTGGAGGATCGGGGTCGGCGCCGGACCAGGTTCGATGGCGGGCCACGGCGCTGGGCCTACCATGCGCGACGTGTCCGAGTCTGCCGCTGCGCCGCCGCCCGCCGGCCCCGACGTCGAGCGGCACCACTCCGAGCTCGCGGAGCAGGGGTTCACCGTCGTGCCCGGAGCGATCGCCGCCGACCAGGTGGCCGCGCTCCGCGAGGCGCTCGAGCGCCTCGAACGCGAGCTGGACGTGAAGCCGGCCCGCAACGGCTTCGAGGGCACCCGCACCGTGCGGATCTACAACCTCCTCGTCCACGGGCCCGTGTTCGAGCAGGTGCCGGTGCACCCGAACGTCCTCCCGTTCGTGGAGCACGTGCTGGACGAATCGCCGCTGATCTCGTCGCTCTCGTCGATCGCGATCGATCCCGGTGAGGCCGCCCAACCGATCCACGCTGACGACCAGGTCATGCCGCTTCCGAAGCCCCACGTGGCCACGGTGTGCAACACGATGTGGGCGCTGACCGACTTCACCGCGGCCAACGGCGCCACCCGCGTGATCCCCGGCTCGCACCTCGCCGACCACTCCCCCACCTACGGCGCCGAGTACGACTCCGTCCCCGCCGAGATGGAAGCCGGCAGCGTGCTCGTGTGGCACGGAAGCCTCTGGCACGGCGGCGGCGCCAACGCCACCGACGAGCGGCGCGTCGGCCTGGCCATGAACTACTGCGCCGGGTGGATCCGCCAGCAGGAGAACCAGCAGCTCGGCATCCCGCTCGAGACGGCCCGGCACTTCGGCGCCCGCCTGCGAGAGCTGTGCGGCTTCGGGGTGTACCACGGGCTCATCGGCCACATCGACCGCAAGCCTCCGGCCGAGCGCCTGCTCGGACCCCCACCGGTCGCCGAGCCGGACGGCGCGGCCGGGGCGGGCATGGTGTGGGACGGTGTCTGACCCGCCTGAGCCCACGGTGCTGCGGCCCCGCACCGTGATCCCCTCCGCAACCCACGACGCGCGCCTGGCGGCCGCCTTGTGGACCACCGCCCGCTGGAAGGCCCCGCACGTCGCCGCCGCCGTGGTGGGCCCGGCCGATGCCGTGGCCACCGTTGGCCCCGCGGCGCGACCGTTCCCGTTGGCGTCGGTCACCAAGCTGTTCCTCGCCTACGCCTGCCTCGTCGCCGTCGAGGAGGGGACACTCGACCTCGACGGTGCCGCCGGTCAGCCGGGCGCCACCGTCCGACACCTCCTCGCCCATGCCGCGGGATTCGGCTTCGACACGGGAGTGCTGACGCAACCCGGCCGCAAGCGGATCTACTCCAACACGGGGTTCGAAGCGCTCGCTCTGCACCTGGGCGAGCGGGCCGGGATGGATGCCGTCGACTACGTCACGGGGGCGGTGTTCGAGCCGCTCGGCCTCTCGTCGACCACCATCGGTGCCGGCGGCCTCGCCCATGGCGGCACCTCGACCGTCGCGGACATGACCCGGTTCGCAGCGGAGCTGCTCGCGCCCACCGTCGTCGACCGGTCCACCCTCGCCGAGGCGACGACCGTGGCGTTTCCCGGGCTCGACGGCGCGCTGCCCGGCATCGGCACCCAGCGCCCCAACGACTGGGGCCTCGGCTTCGAGCTGCGGGACCACAAGACCCCCCACTGGACCGGCGCCACCAACAGCCCCGAGACGTTCGGCCACTACGGCGGCGCGGGGACGTTCCTGTGGGTCGACCCGGCCATCGGGTGCAGCCTCATCGTCTTGACCGACCACGCGTTCGGGCCCTGGGCGCTGGAGGCATGGCCGCCGCTCTCGGACGCGGTCGTGGCCGCCACCCGCCGACGATGAGGGGGCCGCTCGCGACCCGGCTGCCTCAGTAGTCGAGGGCGAGGCCGCCGTTGAGGCGGTCGAGGTAGCTCGTGCCTCGCAGCACGTGGCTCAGGCGGTGGTAGGGGTGGTGTCGGTGCAGGCGCGACGGCGGGTCCTGCAGCGGGAAGGCGAGCATCTCGTGGACGTCCCAGGCGATGCTGTACAGCCGCACCCGTTCGAACTGCTGCGGGTGGGCGAACAGCTCGGGGTAGTCCTCCGCCATCCACCAGGCGACGTCGGCGTAGTCCTCGGCCTTCGTCTGGGCCTCGTAGTCCGGGGCGACGTGGAGGTGCGGCAGGGCCAGGAAGCGCAGCAAGACGTCCAGGTCGAGGTCGGGGGGACCGGGCCGGGCGTACTCGAAGTCGAGGAGCCCGGTGACCTGTGAGCCGTCCCAGAGGACGTTCTCGAACGTGAGGTCGCCGTGCACGGTGGTGACGGCGTCGAAGGGGTCGAGGACGTGAGCTGTCGTCTCCACGAGGTCGGCGATGTCGCGCATGAGCGCCCGGTCGACGTGGGGTCGGCTGCCCAAGCGCTGGAGGGCGTCGAGCAAGCGGTGCACGGCGCGCAATCCGCTCATCGCCGAGTCGATCAGCTGTGGCGCGTCGTGCAGGCCGTCGAGCCGAGGGCAGACCGTTCCGTGCACGTAGCGGAGGCGGCCGGCGAGTTGGTTCACGGCATCACGCCGCTCCATCGGGGCCATGGTCGGCCAGGCGCGGCTGAGCGGGATCCCGGGAAGCCGACGCAGGACCAGCCAGTCGCTGCCGACCTCTCCGCCGTACTGCACCATCTCCGGGTACCCCACCTCGTCGGGCAGGGCTTGGCTGAGGATCGCCTCCCGTTGGAGCCGGAGGCTCGCGTCGCGGTTCACCCGGATGACGTACTCGTCGGTGAGCCACACCTCGTTCGTGACGCTGTCCGCGCGGACAAGGCCCGCGCTCGGGATCCCGACCTCGGCGAGCGCCCGCAGGGCGCGGGCGCGTCCGAGGCCCGTTTGCATGGGGGTGGTGAGAGGGGCAAGACGCGAGTCCACGACCTCGTCCCATCGGCAGGACGCGGCCAAACCTGAACCGCGCGGTCGGGTGACTACAGCTGAGCGGCGTCCAGCGCGAACAGGTCGGCCTTGCCGGCCTTCACGGGGGCGACCAGGCCGTGGACCTGGGGCAGGAGGTGCTCGGCGAAGAAGCGGGAGGTCACCAGCTTCACCGCGGCGACGTCGGCGTCGGGAGCGCCGGCATCGACGAGCCGGCGGGCCACCAGGGCCTGGACACCCATGAGCCAGCCGGCCACGGTCGTGGCGAAGAGGCGCTGGTAGGGGGTGGCCGCGGAGAGGGCCTGGACCGGGTCGGCCATGCCCTCGGAGAGGATCCAGCCCGTGGCGTCCTCGAGGGCGTCGAGCGCGGACGACAGCTCACGGTGGATGACGGCAAGCTCCGGGCCGGCCTCGGCCAGTTCGGCCACGGTGGCCTTCATGCGACCGAGCTGGTCCTGGTAGACGCCACCGCCACGCATGGGGAGCTTGCGGCCCACGAGGTCCATCGCCTGGATGCCGTTGGTGCCCTCGTAGATCTGGGTGATCTTGGTGTCCCGGTAGAACTGGGCGGCGCCGGTCTCCTCGATGAAGCCCATGCCGCCGTGCACCTGGATGCCGATCGACGTGACGGTTTCGGCGACGTCGGTGCAGAAGCTCTTGGCCAGCGGGATGAGCAGGTCGACCATCTCTTGGGCCGCGGTGCGGGTGGACTCGTCAGCGCCATGGCGGGCCACGTCGATCTGCTCGGCGACCTTGTAGCTGAGGACGCGCATGGCCTCCGTGTAGGACTTCATGGTGAGCAGGTTCCGGCGGACGTCGGGGTGCTCGACGATGAAGGACTTCTCCCCGCGGGCGGCGCCGGGGGCGAAGCCCTGCTTGCGCTCGCGGGCGTAGGCCAGGGCGTGTTGGTAGGCGCGCTCCGCAAGGCCGAGGCCCTCGACGCCGACGCCCAGGCGGGCGTTGTTCATCATCGTGAACATGTACCGCATGCCGGCGTTCTCCTCGCCGATGAGGTAGCCCACCGCACCATCGGAGTCGTCGCCGTAGGCGAGCACGCACGTCGGGCTGCCCTTGATGCCCATCTTGTGCTCGACCGAGACGATGTGGACGTCGTTGCGGTCGCCCAGCGAGCCGTCGTCGTTCACGAGGAACTTGGGCACGATGAAGCACGAGATGCCCTTGGTGCCGGTGGGCGCGTCCGGGGTGCGGGCCAGCACGAGGTGGATGATGTTGTCGGTGAAGGAGTGTTCGCCGAAGGTGATGAAGATCTTCTGGCCGCTGATCCGGTAGCTGCCATCGTCCTGCTTGATCGCCTTGGTGCGCAGCGCGCCCACGTCGGAGCCGGCATCGGGCTCGGTGAGGTTCATCGAGCCCGTCCACTCGCCCGACACCATCTTGAGCAGGTACTTCTCCTTCTGCTCCTCACTGCCGTGGTGGAGGATGGCGTCGATCGCCCCCTGCGTCAGCAGCGGGGCCATGGCCAGGGCCATGTTGGCGCTGTTGAGCATCTCCTGTTGGACGATCCCGACGAGCCACGGGAAGCCGCCACCGCCATAGGCCTCCTCGAACGGGACGGCGCCCCACCCGGCGTCGGCGTAGGCCTTGTAGGCCTCCTTGAACCCGGTTGCGGTGCGCACGGTGTCGCCCTCGACCTCGCTGCCCTCGTGGTCGCCGACCGCGTTCGTGGGGGCCCACACCTCCGACATCAGGCGCCCGAACTCCTCGACGACCCCGTAGACGGAATCCGCATCGATCTCGGCGAAGGGCTCGAGCTTGGCGAGGTCACCGATGGGGGTGACGTGGTCGAGGAGGAAGCGGATGTCGTGCAGCGGCGGGGTGTAGTCGGACATTCGGTCGAGGCTACGGGACCATCCCAGGTCAGACCCATCCTCTGACGGACCGTCAGATCATGTCGCGGGCCTCTCGCCCGGTGGGCGCGACGTGTGGCGTGGCCTGGCGGGACCCGCTCGTTAGGGTTCGACCATGGCCCGTCGGATCCTCGTCGTCGAGGACGAAGCCCCCATCGCCGATGCGGTAGCCGCCCGGCTGCGCAGCGAGGGCTTCGAGGTGCGACTGGCCGCGGACGGGCCCACGGGCGTGGCCCAGGCCCAGCAGTTCGAGCCCGACCTCGTCCTGCTCGACCTGATGCTGCCCGGCCTCGACGGCCTGGAGGTCTGCCGGCGCATCCAGCGCGATCGCCACGTGCCCGTGATGATGCTGACCGCGCGAGACGACGAGACCGACCTCGTGATCGGGCTCGCGGTCGGTGCCGACGACTACCTCACCAAGCCGTTCTCCATGCGAGAGCTCGTCGCCCGCGTCCAGGCGCTGCTGCGGCGGGTCGACGCCCTCGAAGGACGGGTGCAGTCGAAGGTGCTGCACATCGACGAGGACATCGAGGTGGACCTCGACGCCCGCCGCGTGCGCCAGCGTGGTGAGGTCGTGCACCTCACCCCCACGGAGTTCGACCTGCTGGTGGGCCTGGCCGAGCGCCCCGGCCGCATCCTCACCCGCGAGCGCCTCCTCGTCGACGTGTGGGGCTACCGCGACGGCTCCGGCGCTCGCACCGTCGACTCCCACGTCCGAGCCCTGCGCCGCAAGCTCGGCGACAACGTGGTCCGCACGGTGCACGGCGTCGGCTACGGCTTGGGCGAGGCCCACCTCGACCAGGAGGCCGACGACGAGGTGGTCGACCACACCAGCGGCTCGTCCGAAACCGTCGCAGCCGGGACGGACGAGCCGGGCTGACCGTGATCAACCCGCTCTCGCGGCTGGGGTCGCTCAAGGTCAAGCTCAGCATCGTGATCGTGGCAGCCGTCGCGGTCACGCTGGCCGTCAACGAGATCGGGATCCAGCTCAACTTCCGAGCGGCGTTCCGCGCCGGGGT
>JAOBWM010000077.1 GCA_025463365.1 Acidimicrobiales bacterium | reverse complement strand
GGCCATCACCGCGCTGAAGCAGATCTGCAACCACCCCTCCGCGTACCAGCACGACGACCGCCCGCTCGCGGGCCGCTCGGGCAAGCTCGCGCGGCTCGAGGAGATCGTCGACACGGTGTTCGCGGCGGGGGAGCGGGTGCTCGTGTTCACCCACTTCGCCGAGTGGGGCAAGAAGTTGGCCGACCACCTGACCGACCGCACCGGCATTCCGGTGGCCTGCTACCACGGCGGGCTGTCGCGAGGCGTTCGCGACCAGCTGGTGGTCGACTTCCAGCAGGGCGAAGGCCCGGGAGCGCTGGTGCTGTCGCTGAAGGCCGGCGGCACGGGCCTCAACCTCACCGCAGCCAGCCATGTGGTGCTGTACGACCGCTGGTGGAACCCGGCGGTGGAGGATCAGGCCCGCGATCGGGCCTGGCGCATCGGCCAGACCCGCACGGTCGTGTCGCACCGCCTCGTGTGCCCGGGCACCGTCGACGAACGGGTCGAGGAGGTCGTCGCCGGCAAGCGCCACATCGCCGACCTGATCCTGCCTGGCTCCAGCTCCCTCGCCGACCTCGACGCCAACCAACTCCGCACCGCCCTTGGGCTCCGCACCGACACGCTCCTCACCGAGGAGGACGAATGAGCAACAACAACCGTCGCAACAAGAACCGTCGCCGCCAGGGCGCGATCAAGCCGGTCGACCTGTGGCGTCCCGTGCCCCAGCTTCCCGACCCCGAGCCCATCGCGGCCGCGCCCGATCCCACGATGATCTTCCGCTCGCTCGGCGACCCGCCCCTGCACGGCCAGGGCCAGCAGGCCGGCCACGAGGTCTCCAAGGTGCTGGTGCGTGCCGCCCACCTCGCCGAGGCCCTCGCGGCCGCGTCGGGCCTGCGCGCCGACGACACCAGCGACACCTGAGCCCGCTGAGCCGGGTCGGTGCCGGACACGGCCGCCGACCTCCTCCTAGGCTGGCGCTCCACTCAACTCGCAGGGGCAACCATGGCCACCGTCACCCCACCCGCTGCCGCCGCCCCCAACGAGGCCGGCAGCCCCGACGAGCCGGGTGACATGGCCGGACCGCCTGCCGCCACGGTGGGCAGCGGTCGCACGCCGTTCGTGGTGGGCGCGGCGGCATCGATCGGCGCCGGCGCCATCCATGCCGCTGCGGTCGGGATCCACGCCGACCACAAGCAGGCGGCGGTCGCCTTCGCCGTGCTTGGGTTCTTCCAGATCGCCTGGGGTGCGGTCGCCCTCGGGAGGGGTGACCGCTCCGTGCGGCTCGTCGGCGCGGCCGGTGCGCTGGTCAGCGCCGTCGCGCTCGGCGGTTGGATCCTCGCCAAGACCCGCGGGATCCCCGTCGTCGACGGGCTCGGCGACGTCGAGGGCATCCAATGGCCGGACTTCCTCGCCGCGTTCCTCGCGCTGGTCGCGCTCATCGTCGTGCTCCGCTCCACCCTGGCCCCGGGGACCGTCGCCCGAGAGGGATCCCGGTCACCCCGATCGACGCCGAAGGTCGCGGTGGCGGCGATCGGCATCTTGTCACTCGTCGGCCTCACCACCGTCAGTGGCCACACCCACGCCGGCCACGCCCACGGCGCCGCCGATGCGGCGACCGGCGGCGTCCACAGCCACGGCGCCACCGTGCTGCCCACCAAGGTGTACGACCCGAAGGAGCCGATCGACCTGTCCGGCGTCCCGGGCGTCACGACGCAGGAGCAGGCTCGCGCCGAGAACCTCATCGCCATCACCCTCATCCGCCTCCCGCACTTCGCCGACTACCGCACGGCCGAGGCCGAGGGCTACCACAGCATCCACGACGGCTTCACGGGCTTCGAGCACTTCATCGACTGGCAGTCGATCGAGGACGACCACGTGCTCGATCCCGACCACCCTGAGTCGCTCGTCTACGCCACCGCCGGCGGCAAGCGGAAGCTCGTCTCGGCGATGTTCATGCTGCCCACCGGGCGCACCCTCGCCAACGTGCCCGACATCGGCGGATCGCTCACCCAGTGGCACATCCACGACAACCTCTGCTTCGGCGGCGACCCCAAGGCGCCCTCGGTGTCGGGCATCACCAACGCCGACGGCACGTGCCCGGGGAACCTCACCAAGTTCACGCCCGTCCCCATGATCCACGTGTGGATCGTGAAGAACGCATGCGGGCCCTTCGCCGCCCTCGAAGGGGTCGGCGCCGGCCAGATCCAAGACGGGCAGAGCCGGCTGTGCGACCACGTCCACGGCGGCACCTGAGCGGACCGGCCGAGGTTCGGCTGTCAGCCGGGCGGGTCCGCGAGGGCGGCGCGGACGTCGGCCACCAGTTCGACGTCGATGTCGAGCACCAGGGGGACCGGCCCGGATTCGGGGCCGGCGATGAACAGGCGGCCCGAGCGGGCCAGTCCGTCGAGCGCCTCGCCGTCGGCCACCGGATCGAAGTCGATCACCAAGACATCGGCGTCGGGGGCGTCGGGATCGTCCGCGCTGATCTCGCCGTCCTCGTGGAGCAGCGCCGGCCACACCCGCAGCCGAGCGCGGTGGTCGCCGATCCACGCCCCGAGACCGCTCGTGGTCAGGTCGTAGCCGTACACGAGGCGCGTGCCCTCGGGGACCTCGTGGAGCGAGGCCTGGAGGACGGCCAGCGCGTTCGGTGCCTCGGTCGCATCGACCTCGATGACGACGCCGTCGAGCGCGTCGGACTCGACCTCGTAGGACCGGCGGACCGGCAGGGCACCGTGCCCTGGGAACGGGCTCACCAGTTGGAGCGGTTCGCCTTGCAGGTGACGCACAGCTCGGTGGCCGGGAGGGCTTCGAGCCGAGCGTCACCGATGGGCTCGCCGCACTTCGAGCAGTTCTTCCAGCCCCGTTCGTGCGAGCGGGCCGTGGCCGCGTCGATCACTTCGAGGAACGCTTCGTCCTCGAGGATCCGGGCGCGGATGCGGTCCCGCTCGAACCGGGTGAGGTCACCTTCGGAGCCGCCCTCGTCCTCGCCGGCGCCGACATCGCTGGCGGCTTCTTCGGGATCGAGCTCTTCGTAGGTGGCGCGCAAGATCCCGATGGCGGCCTCGGTCTCGGCGCGCAGCTTGTCCAGGTTCGAGCGGTGCTGGGCGACGGTGAGCGGTGAAGCCATGCGGGGTGCCTCTCTCGGAAGGGGAGCGGGCAACCTACCGTGCCAGTGGGTCGATCCGCCTCTTTGGGCCGGGTGACGTCCGTCGGGAACCGCCGGGCGGGCCAGGGACCGAACCCTTGACCACCCTTCGGCGTCGCCGTGGCAGGCTCGGCGGGCCCGACCCGTGACCCCTACGAGGAGCTCCCATGTCCAACGGTCCGTCCGGTTCCCTCGTCGGCAAGGTCGCCATCGTCACCGGTTCCTCCAGCGGCATCGGCGAGGCGATCGCGCGCCGCTTCGCCGCCGAGGGGGCGCAGATCGTCGTCAACTCGGTGACATCGGTCGACGCGGGCGAGGCCGTGGCAGCCGACCTGCCGGACGCGATCTACGTCCAGGGCTCGATCGCCGAGCCCGGCGACCCACAGCGGCTGGTCGACGCGGCGCTGGCGCGGTGGGGACGACTCGATGTCCTCGTGAACAACGCCGGAACGACCCAGGTGATCCCGCACCACAACCTCGATGCGGCATCGGTCGACGTCTGGCGGGAGATCTTCGAGACCAACGTGTTCGGCACGTGGGAGATGTCTCGCGTCGCGGCGCCGGTGCTCGCCGAGCACGCCGGCAACATCGTGATGATCACGTCGCACGCCGGGGTGCGACCCACCGGCAGCTCCATCCCGTACGCGTGCTCCAAGGCCGCCCTCAACCACCTCACCGCCCTGCTCGCCAAGGCGCTCGGGCCCGCCGTCCGCGTGAACGCGATCGCGCCCGGTCTCGTCGACACGCCGTGGACCGCCGACTGGGACGTCGTGCGTGAGTTCGTCTCCCAGGTGGCGCCGATGCAACGGGCCGCCACGCCCGCTGACATCTCGTCCATCGCCCTGCTCCTCGCCACCAACACCTACCTCACCGGCGATGTCATCGACGCCGACGGCGGCCTGGGCCTCAGGGCTTGAGGATCTCCTCGATTCAGGCCTTCCGGCGATGTGCCGATGGAGAAGGGTGACCTCCGTCTCCGTTGCCCGTCCGCGTCGTCCTGGACGGCGCGTGGCGCGCACGCTCGTTGCTGTCGTCGGGTCCGTGCTCGCTGCCGCCGGGAGCCTGGCGGGCATCGTGGCCGGCCAGGTGGTGGCGGGTGCGAGAGGCGTGGCCGTCGCCGCGGCCCTCCTGCTCCTCGCCGGAGCGCTCCACCGCCGCAGGACGGCGAACAGGCGCTGGTTCAGCGTGGGGATCGCGGTCGGCACCGTGGGCCCGGCGTTCTTCGTCATCCTCATCGACATCGCCCTCTCCGGGATGCCGTAGGTCCCGCCTGATCGGTCACGCGGAGGTCGTCAGTCGGCGGTGGCCTGCTCGGGAACCGCCACCGGGAGGCGGCTGCTGCCGGCCAGCCCGAGGAGCGCGACCACCAAGGCGACGGCGAACACCACCGACGTGCTCGACGCGACCGACCCGCCGCCGTGGTCGAACGCGGCCACGATCCAGCCCCCGATCCCGGTTCCCACCGCGATGCCCACGGCGTCGCTGAGCTGCAGCGCCGAGCTGGCTGCACCTTCCTCGCCCGGCCGGGCCGCGGCCAGCACCGTGATCGACAGCGGCGAGTAGGCCAGGCCGATGCCGAAGCACCCGATCGCCCACGCCACGACCGCGATGCCGGTCGGCAAGCCCTGGGACACGCCGATCATCAGGGCGATGCCCACGGCCACCGCGGTGAAGCCCACGCGATCGAGGCGGCGAGGACCGTGGCGGTCGATGAGCCGGGCCTGCACCCACGATGCGCCCGCCCACGTGACGGAACCCACCGAGAGAGCGGTCGCCGCGATCCACGTGGCCGAGTGGCGCCCGTCGACCACAGCCAGGGGGATGTACGCGTCGGCCGCGAAGAAGGCCCACGTCAGCACCCCGCGGATCCCGACGGTGGCCGGCACGCCCGGCTTCAGGCTGAGCGTGCCCTTGGGGACGAGGCCGACGAACGCCCACACCGCGGCGGGCAGCCCGACCACCACCAGCGGGACGCCGACGGCGACGGGCACCCCGGCTCCGGCCGCGAAGACGGCACCCAACCCCAGCACCAGCACGAGGGCCCGGCGCACGAGGCGGCGATCGTCCACGTTGCGGGCGGCGATCTCGTCGGCCGCGCCCTCATGGCCGATCCCGGCATCGGCCCCCTCGGGCTCGCCGAGCGCAGCCAGCGCGGGGATCCCCATCACCGCGGCCACCGCGACGATCGGCAACAAGCCGAGGAACACCCACCGCCACGAGGCCGCATGCTCGACGAACGCGGCGATGGCCGGACCGATCAGGCCAGGCACGACCCAGGCCGTCGACGTGGTGGCGAACATCTTCGGACGTTGCGACGCCGGGTACCCGCGCCCGATCGCGGCATAGGCGGTCGGGGGAATGGTCCCGGCGCCGAACCCCTGGGCGATGCGAGCGGCCACCAGCATCGGCATGGAGGTGGCAACGCCCCCGACAGCGAGCCCGACCGCGAACAGCACGAGCCCCGCTGCGAACGGGAAGGCCAGGCCGCGTCGGTCGGCCAACCGCCCGGCCACGACGATGCCGAGGAGGCTGGACAGGAAGAACCCGCTGAACACCCAGCCGTAGAGCCCGAGCCCGCCGAGGTCGTCCTTGACCTGGGGCATGACCGTGGCGACGGCGAGCGACTCGAACGCCACCAGCGTGATGGTGAGCACCAGGGCGATGGTGAGTCCCCGTCGCTCCGGCGACCACAGCCCCGGCTCGCCGCCCCCGGCGTCGGCCGGGCGCCCCGCCGGTTCGTGCGGTCCTGAGGCCCCCTCGATGCCGGCCGCACCCGGCGGGACCGGCGGAGGAAGGGACTCGATCGACATGGCCGCCCGAGCATACGGACGGGCTCTGGCAGCACGAAGCGTCGGCGGCCGCACCTCGCCCATCAGCTGCCAGTGACGGGCGGCGCGTCCGGCACCGCCCACGCCGCGCGGGGCCGCCGCGGGGCCTGGGTCACGGTGGTCGTGGTCCCGGCCATCGTCTCGTGCGAGGGTCAGTCCCGTCGGGCCCGGCCCCGCTGCCGATGGTTCAGGCCTGGCCGGCCTCGACCTGCTCGCGGAGGTCCCGCTTCATGATCTTGCCGGCGGGGTTGCGGGGGAGGGGCTCGGAGAACGAGATCACCTTGGTGGGGATCTTGAACGGCGCGATGCGCTCGGCGAGGAAGGCCCGCAGCTCGTCGGGGTCCACGGTCTTGCCGGCGCGGGGCACCAGCGCGACGGCGACCTCTTCGCCGAGCCGTTCGTGGGGCACGCCGAACACGGCCGCCTCGTACACGTCGGGGTGCTCGTAGATGGCCGCCTCCACCTCGGCGCAGTACACGTTCTCGCCGGCGCGCAGGATCATGTCCTTGGCCCGGTCCTCGATGTAGACGAAGCCGTCCTCATCGATGCGTCCGAGGTCGCCGGTGCGGAGCCTGCCGTCGACGATCGCCTCGGCGGTGGCCTCGGGCTTGTTCCAGTACCCCCGGATGATGTTGGGCCCCTTCATCCAGATCTCACCCCGCTCGTTCGTGGGCACCGGGTTGCCGTCGGGATCGCGGATCTCGAGCTTCAGGATCGGGGTGGACCGCCCGGTGCTGGTCGGGTGGCTCACGTAGTCGGCGCCGCTGTTGCCCGGCCCGTAGGCGTTGGTCTCGGTCATGCCGTAGCCGATGTTGGGCTTGGCCGACTTGAAGCTCGTGGCCACGCGCCCCACCAGCTGGGGCGGTGCGGGAGCGCCGCCCCCGCCGACCGAGGTCAGGGTGGATGTGTCGTACTTCGCGAAGTCGGGGTGTTCGAGCAGGTCCCAGCTCTGGGTGGGAACGCCGACGAAGTTCGTCACCTTCTCCCGCTCGATGAGCTGCAGGGCCCGGCCCGCATCCCACTTGTGCATGATGACCAGCTTGAGCCCCGAAGCCAGGGAGCCGATGAAGACGGGCACGTTCCCGGTGACGTGGAACAGCGGCACGATCAGGATGAACACGGGCGCGCCGGTCCGTCCGGCGGACTCCTCCGGGCGACGCAGGCTGTCGACGGTCGCCTTGCAGCTGAACCCCATGAGGGCCTGGACGATCGCCCGGTGGGTCGACACCGCGCCCTTCGGCCGGCCGGTCGTGCCCGACGTGTAGAGGATGGTGGCGTCGTCGTCAGGCTCGATGGCCACGTCGGGGCGAGGGGTGCCGGGGACGATCACGTCCTCCCACCGGTCGACGCCGGCCGGCGTGCCGTCGGGCTCGTCACCGATGCGCACGCCGATGGTCGCCACGCCGAGCCGGGCCGCCGAGGCGCGGGTCCGCTCGACGCGCTCGGGGTCGGCCACGAGGACCTTGGTGCCCGAGTCCTCCAGGCCGTAGGCGAGCTCGTCGGCAGTCCACCAGGCGTTCATCGACACCACGACGGCACCGATCGACAACGTGGCGAGGTACGTGATGATCCACTCGGGGTAGTTGCGCATGGCGATGGCGACCCGGTCGCCGTGCTGCACGCCGTAGCGCTCGACCAGGGCGGCAGCCAGCGCGTCGGCGGCCGCGTAGACCTCGGCGTAGGTGTAGGTCTCGTCCTCGTAGACGAGGAACGTGGCGTCGCCATAGCCCCGGGTGAGGTCGAAGAGGTCGCGCATCGTGGGCGGCACGGTCTTGAAGGCCGTGTAGGTCACGCCCCGCACGTCGATCTCGGTGGTCTCGAACCGCTCGCCGGGGGCGGTGATCTGGGCGAGGGCGTCGTCGTAGCTGAGGGTCACGGCAGGGAGCCAACCGCAGCTTGACCCCGCGGTCAAGCGCGGTGGAGCGCGATCGTCACCGGTTGCGTTGGTCGTCCTGGGCCTGCTGGGCCTCGCGGGCGATGCGGCCGAACTGGCGGTTGCGGCGGCGGTGCTCGACGGCGTCGGCTCGCAGCGCCACGGACGCAGCCTCGGCCTCGA
>JAOBWM010000041.1 GCA_025463365.1 Acidimicrobiales bacterium | reverse complement strand
TGTGCGGTGGAGCGTGTGGGGCGCGTGGTGGCGCACACACCTCTGGGGTCCGGGGCGGGGTGTGTGCGGTGGAGCGCGTGGGGCGCGTGGTGGCGCACACACATCTCGGGTCCGGGGCGGGGTGTGCGCGCTGGAGCGCGTGGGGCGCGTGGTGGCGCACACACCTCTGGGGTAGGGGCGGGGTGTGTGCGCTGGAGCGTGTGGGGCGCGTGGTGGCGCACACACGTCTGGGGTCCGGGCTCGGGGCGGGGGGTGTGCGGGGGTGTGCGCGGTGTGCGCGGGAGGGCGGGAGAGGGGCGCCGGTAGGGTGGCGACATGGCTGTCGACAAGGTCCTCCTGGCTGCGCCGCGGGGGTTCTGCGCTGGCGTGGAGATGGCCATCAAGGCACTCGCTTGGATGGTCCGGGCCTTCGAGCCGCCCGTGTACTGCTACCACGAGATCGTTCACAACCAGTCCGTCGTGCAGCGCTTCGAGGACCTGGGCGTGGTGTTCGTCGACGAGATCTCCGACGTCCCGGCCGGCCGGCCGCTGATGTTGTCGGCGCACGGCTCGGCCCCTGAGGTCGTGGCCGCGGCCCGCGCCAACGGCGGCTACGTGGTCGACGCGGTCTGCCCACTCGTCACCAAGGTCCACCACGAGGTGAAGGTCCGCGCCGGCAAGGGGTACCAGATCGTCTACGTCGGTCACGAGGGCCACGAGGAGGCGGTCGGCACCATGGCGGTCGCCCCCGATGCGATCCACCGGGTCGAGAGTCGCGAGGAGGTCGAGGCCCTCCCCCAGTTCGACGGACCCGTCGCCATGCTCGCCCAGACCACCTTGAGCCACCGTGACTGGCAGGGCGTGCTCGACGCCACCCGCGATCGGTACCCGGACCTGTGGACCCCAGGCCGCTCCGACCTGTGCTTCGCGACCACGAACCGCCAGGGCGCCCTGGCGGAGATGGCGCCTCGGTGCGATGCGGTCGTGGTGATCGGCTCGGCCAACTCGTCGAACACGGTCGCCTTGGCAAAGCTGGCCGCCGAGGGCGGGACGGCTCGGGTGCTGCGCATCAACTCGGCCGCCGAACTGCCAGACGACCTCACCGGAACCGTCGGGGTGACCGCCGGCGCGTCAGCCCCCGAGTCGCTGGTCGAGGAGGTCATCGCCGCGCTGGCTCCGACCGAAGGGGTCGAGGAGGTCCACCTCACCGCCGAGGACGAGTACTTCCCTCCCCCGCGCAACCTTCGTGATCTGCTCGCCGGCGTGGACGTGTTCGCCACCTTCAGCCTCGGTGGGTCGGTCCCCGATCGACCGGCGGCCGACGAGCGCAGCATCCACGCCGCAGACGTCCTCGCCTCTCTCTGACGAGCGCAGCGTCCACACCGCAGACGTCCTCGCCTCTCTCTGACCAGCGCAGCGTCCACACCGCAGACGTTCTCCCCTCTCTCTGACCAGCGCAGCATCCACGCCGCAGACGTCCTCGCCTCCCTCTGACGAGCGCAGCGTCCACGCCGGAGACGTCCTCGCCTCCCTCTGACGAGCCTGATCCTCCAGAGGTGCGGCACGGGGTCGGTCGGACCTTGCCGGTCTCGAACGGCGACTGGGAGCATTCGGCTGCGCGGCCGCTCGGGTCACCCACGCGGTCGAGGGTCGCAGGCGCAGGAGGTGTGGCCTGACGTGGCGAACCATCAGGCATGGCTGACGCTGAAGGTCCGCGCATCCGGCCGCTCGTGGCCGACCCCCGCCGGGACGCCGGCACCGACCTCCTCGAGCGGGAACCGCTGCCCGAGGCCGACGAGGATGCGCTGCCCGATGCGGGGCGCGCGTCGCGGCACGGCATGCCCGATCCGGCGCGCCTCGCGTTCCAGCGTCCACCCGGCGACCGTCGAATCGGCCCTGCGTCCGCCGGCGAGCGAGCACGCCGGGCCGCGTCCGGACTACGGCGAGTGCCCACCCGCCAGCTCACGACCGCCGTCGTGGTCACGCTGGCCGGCGTCGGCCTGCTCCTGGGTTGGGCCGTGCACGTCTCGTGGACGCCGTTCGTCGACGTCGCCCTGATCCTCCTCGGTGTGGTGCTGGTGGCTCAGGCCGGTCGCGGACCGGTGTCACGACCGCTGGTCGCGCTTGGGGTCCTCCTCGCCGTGGTGGCCGCCGCGACCTGGCGGGCCGACGTCACCCTCGACGGCGGTCTCGGTCGCCGCACGATCGCCCCGACGACGGTCGCGCCCCTCGACCGGCACCTCGGGACGGGGCAGCTCACCCTCGACCTCACCAAGGTCCCTCCGGGCATCAGGCCGTACCGGGTGCACGCTGAGGTGGGCATCGGTCGCATCGTGGTCACGGTTCCCAAGGGCACCTTGGTCGCCACGCGGGCGGTCACCGGCGGCGGCGCGACCGTCGTGTTCTCCACGGACCATGCCGGGCCGGGGATCGAGGAGCGCTCGTCGTCGGGCAAGGCCGGTGAACGGGTCATCGATCTCGACCTCCGTGTCGGCCTCGGCACCATCGAGGTCCGACGTGGGTGAGTCCGCCCGTCGGTCCTGGGACATCCAGGGCCTCGGCTTCGGTCTCTCCTTCGCCTTCCTCGGCATCCTCTTCGCTGTCGGCAGGGGGGACGGATCGGTCCGCCCGGTCCATGTCGTCGGCGTGGTGGTGCTCGCCGCCGGCATCGCCTTGTGGATCGGCGCGTTGCAACGGGCCTGGAGCGGGCACCGCGACGATCACGAGGACACGATCATCGACCTCTCGTAGCCGGTGGCTGGTCGCGGGCGGCCTGGACCTGAACCTGGCGTGCAGACGAGCGGTCGGCGGCACGAGGCGGCAGACTGGTGCCATGAGCAGCTTCACGCGGATGGACGAGTCGACCGCCGAGCAGTGGTCGGTGATCGGTGCCGAGACCTTGAACAACCAGCCCCGGGTGGCCGACGAGATCTTGTCGATGCTCCGCCGGCTCGAAGGCATCACCGACGGCTTCAGCACCAACCAGTTGGTGCACGCGCTCGAGACGGCGACGCTCGCCGAGAAGGCCGGTGCCGACACCCAGATGATCGTGGCCAGCCTCTGCCACGACATCGGCAAGCTGATCAGCGTGTTCAACCACCCGGGCATCGCGGCGGAGATCCTCAAGCCATACGTCCGTGAGGAGATCTACCTGGCGATCAAGGCCCACCAGGACTTCCAGGGCAAGCACTACTACCAGCACTTCGGCGGCGACGTGAACGCCCGCGACAAGTACGCGGGCCAGGAGTTCTACGAGCTGGCGGCCCGCTTCGCCGACGAGTGGGACCAGGTCGCGTTCGACCCCGATGCCGAGTACTTCCCCCTCGAGCACTTCGAGCCCCTGGTGCGCGAGGTGTTCGCCCTGCCCCAGACCATGTAGCGGGTGGCACCGTTCCCGGCGCCTCGACCGGGACTAGGAGTTCGGGGTGCCGGCGTCGACCTGCGCCTGGTCGAAGAGGTCCTGGATCACGTCGCGGAGCTCGGCGGTGCGGGCCTTGAGGGCGGCACGGCGGGCCTTGGGGCCGTCCGACTCGGTGGCCTCAAGCGGCGGGCCGACCACGAGGCGGATCTTGCGGGGCTTGGGGATCTTGGAGCCCTTCGGCATGGCTCCTTCGGAACCACCGATGCCGATCGGGACGATGGGCACGCCGGTGCGGCTCTGCACGAAGGCCGGTCCGTCGTAGAAGTGCTCGACGACCGGGCCGTGCTGGCGGGTTCCCTCGGGGAAGATCACGAGCGGCTCGCCCGCCTCGATGACCTCGATGCAGGTCCGCAGTGCCTCGCGATCCGCGGTGCCGCGGGCGACCGGGATCCCGCCGAGGGAGGTGAAGACCTTGGCCCAGAAGCCGCCGCCCTTCCACAGCGAGTCCTTGGCGAGGTAGCGGATCCGCCGCTTGGTGATGATGAGCAGCATGGCGAAGTCGAGGTTCGAGCGGTGGACGGGCGAGATGATGTAGGCGCCCTCGGTGGGCACGTGCTCGGTCCCTCGGGCGCTGACCCGGAACCACAGCCGGCAGGCACCGAGGAGGACGCCGCGCACCACCGCGTAGAACGCCAGCTCGGCATGCGTGGGCGGCCGCGCGTGGTCGACGACGGGCTGGTCGGTCATCGGAGGCGGGCGACCAGATCGGCGACGATGTCGGCCACGGCGCGCTCGGTGGTGTCGACGAGGAGCGCTCCCTCGGCCTGGGCCAGCGGGCTGTCGTCACGACCTTGGTCGGCGGCATCACGGCGAGCGATGTCCGCGGCGACGGTCTCGTAGTCGAGGTCGATGACCTCCTTGGCGCGGCGCTGGGCGCGGGCCTCGGGCGATGCCGTCATGTACACCTTGAGCGCGGCATCGGGGAACACGACCGAGCCGATGTCACGCCCCTCCAACACTCCCCCACCATGCTCGGCCACCCACTCGCGCTGGCGCCGCACGAGCTCCGTGCGGACGGCCGGGTTGGCGGCGACCACCGACACGGCGCGGGTCAC
Organism: Acidimicrobiales bacterium; assembly: GCA_025463365.1. Classification (GTDB taxonomy): domain Bacteria; phylum Actinomycetota; class Acidimicrobiia; order Acidimicrobiales; family Iamiaceae; genus Aquihabitans. Next base: position 21,968 of record JAOBWM010000041.1, on the reverse strand, counting down.
CTCCGGACCCCGGATCTCGATGGTGGCGTCCACGCCGTCGACCATGACCTTGCCGTCGCTCAGATCGAGGTCGACCTGCTGGGCGAGCCTGGCGACCACATCGGCGTCGACGGGGTCGATGTTGCGGCGGAGGGCCGCGAACGTGACGCCCCGGTACATGGCCCCTGTGTCGAGGTAGTCGAGGCCGAGCTCGGCGGCCAGGGCCCGACCGACGGTCGACTTGCCCGACCCGGCCGGGCCGTCGATCGCGACCACCGTGATCGGGGCTTCGGTGGGCTCGGAGGTCTCGTCTGCGGGCGCTGGCACGGCGTCAGACCCTACCGGGGCGGCCTGTGCCCGCATGTAGCTCGTCCAGCAGCTGCCAGTAGCCCGGGAAGGTCTTGGCCACGCAGGCCGGGTCGGCGATGGCGATGCCGTCGACGGCCAGGCCGAGGAGGGCGAAGCTCATCGCCATGCGGTGGTCCTCGTACGTCTGGACCGCGGCCCCGTGCGGCCGTCCGGGGCGGATGGTCCAGCCCTCGGCCTCAGCCTCCACGTCGATGCCGCACCGCTCGAGCTCGGTCGCGACGGCCGCCACGCGATCGGTCTCCTTGCGACGGATGAAACCGATCCCCGTCACCGACACGGGGGTCGAGGCGAACGGCGCGACCACGGCGAGGGTCTGGGCGGTGTCGGAGAAGTCGGCCAGGTCGAAGGTGCCGCCGACCAGCGAGCCCCGTTCGATCGACACCTCGGTGCCGGTCGCGTCTCGCCGCACGGATGCGCCCATCGCCGCCAGGACGTCGGCGAAGGCCGTGTCGCCCTGCAGGGTGCCCTCGCCGAGGCCCTCGACCCGGACCCGGCCGCCGCAGATCGCGGCCGCAGCCAGTGGGTACGAGGCGGCGCTGGCGTCGGCCTCGATCTCGTACGTCCGCGCGACGTAGCCACCGGGAGCAACGTGGAAGCTGGTGTCGTCGTGATCGACCGCGGCGCCGAAGGCCCGCATGACCGCGATGGTGAGGTCGACGTAGGGCCGCGACACGAGCTCGCTCGTGAGCTCCACGGACAACCCGTCGGGGAGGCAGGGACCGATCATCAGGAGGCCGGAGAGGAACTGGCTGGACGCATGGCCCGGCACCCAGAGCTCGGCCGATCGGGCGCCGCCGGCAGAGATGGTGGCCGGGAGGCGGCCCGGCGGCCCGAGCGTCTCGACCCCGGCGCCGAGGATCGTGAGGGCATCGAGGGTCGTGGCCATCGGCCGGGCCCGCATCTGCGGATGGGCGGTGACCCGGTACGGGCCGGAGCCGAGCGCGAGCAGGGGGAGGGCGAAGCGGGCGGTGGTGCCAGACTGGCGCACGTCGACGGGCTGGGAGCTGGGGGGCACGTGACCCGCGCAACCGGTGACGGTGATCCGCTCGGCTCCCTCGTCGGCCACGACGGCCAGGCCGAGGGCGTGCAGGACGCCCAGCATGGCGGCGGTGTCGTCCGCGAAGAGCGCTCCCTCCAGCGTGCTCGTGCCCGAGGCGAGTGCGGCGCAGACCAGCGCCCGGTTGGTGACGGACTTGGACCCGGGCACCCGCACCGTGGCGTCGAGCGGACCGTCGACCGGCACGATCGGGTACGGGTCGGGCAGCGACCGCAACCGTTCGAGGATGGGCGAGCCGGTCATCCCAGGCCCGTGGTGGTGGGCCGGTAGCCCCGCTCGACGAGACCGGCCGCGAAGTCCTCGGCCCGCGCCCGGTCCACCACGAGGATCAAGACGCCGCGATCGCCCTCGCTCGAGTGAGCGATCTCCACGTCGGCGATGTTCACGCCGAGCTCGGCAGCCAACGTCGACACCTCGGCGATCACCCCGCCACGGTCGGGCACCGGCACCCGGACCTCGGCCAGCTCCTCGGGGCGGACCATCCGGCTGGGAAGGTTGCGGCGCGCCGCTTGGGCCCGTTCGAGCGTGGCGAGCAGGTCCTCTCGCCGGCCTTCGGCCACGATCGACCGCAGCCGGCTGAGCTCCTCGCTGAGGCGGTCGATCACCTCGACGATCGCGTCCTGGTTCTCGGCGCAGATGTCTGGCCAGATGGCGGGTGTCCCCGCCGCGATCCGCGTCATGTCTCGGAAGCCGCCGGCGGCCAGCCGCAGGAGGGCGGCGTGCTCCTCGGCCCGCTCGTCGGCGATGCCCATGAGGGCGGCGGCGGTCAGGTGCGGGACGTGGCTGACGACGGCCACGAGCGCGTCGTGGCGTTCGGGTGCGAGGGCGACGACGTCCGCGCCGAGGGTGCGGACCACGGCGTCGACGGTGGTGAACGCTTCGGAGCTGGTGCCGGCGACGGGCGTGAGGACCCACACCGCGCCCTCGAACAGGTCGGCCGAGGCACCGTCGACACCGAGCTGCTCGGAGCCGGCCATCGGATGCCCACCGACGAAGCGCGGATCGTCGACCGCGGCCAAGATCGATCCCTTGACCGAGCCGACGTCGGTGACCACACCCGTGGTCTCGGCGAGCGCGTGGCGCACCGCGCCGGCCACCGCCTGCACCGGCAGGGCCACGAACGTGATGGTGGCCGCGGGGTCGATGCCGATGGCGTCGAGGGCACCTCGGTCCAGGGCGCGGGCCTGGGTGGCGGGATCGGCGTCGGTGCCGGTGACGTGCCAGCCGTTCCGCCGCAGCGCGAGGCCGAGGGACGCGCCGATCAGTCCCGTGCCGATGATCCCGGCCCGTTGGGGGCCCGTCGGTGCTGCCATGGTGCTGCTGCCCTCAGCCGGGCAGGTCGTCGCGCAGGGTGGTGGCGCCTTCGAGGTACACGTGGTGCAGCTCGCTGCGGGACCGCTCGGTGGCGAGGTGCGCGAGCACCCGGATGCACCGGGGCATGCTCCCCACCACGGGGATCTCCCGGGCGCACAGCAGCGGCACGTCGCCGAGCCCGATGCTCCGCGCCGCGGTGGCGGGGAAGGTGGACACGAGGTCCGCGGTCGCCGTGAACCAGATGCTGATCAGGTCGTCGTGCGAGACGCCGTTGCGCTCGAACATGGCTTCCAGCAACTCGACCGTCCGGGCCGTGATCTGGTCGGGCTCGTCGGCATCGACGGTGGTTGCGCCACGGAGGGCACGGACGGCGGAGGGCATCCGAGCGATGCTACCGATCGGCCTTCGGCGGCCCGGTCCCGGATCCCGACGCCGCCACCGCGGCCTCGAGGGCGCGCAGCTCGTCCTGGGTCAGGGCCCGCCACGAGCCCGGGGCCAGGCGACGGTCGGCCAAGGGGCCGATGCGGGTGCGGATGAGCCGGACGACGGGATGGCCGACGGCATCGAGCATCCGACGGACCTGCCGGTTGCGACCCTCGTGGATCGTCAGCCGGACGAGACCGGGGCCGACGAGGTTGGCCTGGGCCGGTGCGGTGCGGCCGTCGTCGAGGTCGATCCCCTCGCGCAACCGGCGGAGCGTGGCGCGGGAGGGCTCGCCTTCGACCTCGGCCAGGTACTCCTTGTCGACCCCGTGGGAGGGATGCGCCACCCGGTTGGCCAGCTCACCGTCGTTGGTGAGCAGCAGCAGGCCTTCGGTGTCGAGGTCGAGCCGGCCGACGGGGAACACGCGGGGCTCGGCCGGGACCAGCTCGATCACCGTGGGTCGCCCCTGGGGGTCCGATGCGGTGGTCACCACCCCACTGGGCTTGTTGAGGAGGTAGTGCACGAGGCCGGGCCGGATCCCGATCGGGGCGCCGTCGACCTCGACGAGGTCCGTGCCGGGGTGCACCCGGCGCCCGAGCTCGGCGATCTCGCCATTGACCCGCACGCGCTCCTCGGCGATCAGGTCCTCGCAGATCCGCCGGCTGCCCAGGCCGACCCGGGCCAGCACCTTCTGCAGGCGCTCGCCATCGGGGTGGCTGTCGGGGTCTGCTCCCTCGACGCCGTCGGTCACGGTGCGGGCGGGAGGTCGCCCGTGTCGTCACCGTCGAGGTCGATCTCGACCACCGCGCCATCACCGTCCTCGGCGCTGGCACCGAGATCGATGGCGGCGATGGGCGGCACCGATGGAGCCGGTGGCACATCGGACTGCGGTTCGTCGACCGCCCACGCCGGAGGCACCGGCTCAGGCGGGTCGTCCTCGTCGAAGGCCACCTCGCCGGCAGTCCCGGTCCATGTGCCCGGTTCGGGCTCCGTCGCCGCCGGGGCATCCGCTGCCGGCGCGTCGGCCGGCGGCGTCTCGGCCGCACCGCCCGCATCGGCCGAGTCGGCACGGGCCACATCGACATCGGCCGCATCGTCCGACGGCGGCGCGGGGCGGTCGGCGCGCAGGCCCAACTCGAGCGCTTCCATGACATCGGCTGAGGGGAACAGGTCCGCGATGGGCGGCAGGTCCTGGATGCGGTCGAGCCCGAGGCGCTCCAGGAACTCCGACGTGGTCCCGAACAACGTGGCCTGGCCCGGCCCGGGGTCGCGGCCGATCTCGGCGACGTAGCCGCGCTGCTGGAGCGTGCGCATCACGCCGTCCACGTTGACCCCGCGGATCGCGGCCACCTGCGCACGGGAGAGCGGTTGCTTGTAGGCGACGATGGCGAGCGTCTCGAGGGCGGCCGACGACAGCCTGGCGTTCTGGCCTTCGAGCACGAACCGCTCGACGTACCCGGCAAGGTCCGGGTGGCTCTGGAAGCGGTACCCGCCGGCCACCTTGACCAGGACGAAGCCGCGCTCCTCGGCCTCGTACGCGGCACGGAGCTCGGCGCACAGCTCCTCCACGCGAGCGGGCGCGACCTCGAGCAGCTGGGCGAGCAGGTGGGGGTCCACCGGCTCGTGCGCCACCATCAGGACGGATTCGATGGCTCGGGCGGCCTCGCTGGTCATCGCGCCAGCATGCCGGGTACGCCGGTCATGGGGCTAGCCGTCGTAGGAGTCGACGCCGGCGGCGATGTCGGCGAAGACCGATCGATCGTCGTCGGACTCGCCACCGACCCAGGTGATCGTGAGGTCACCGAAGGTGCCCGGCTGGTCGAGCTCGACCAAGCCCTGCTTGAACAGTTCCAGCACCGCGAGGAAGCGCACGACCACCTCGAGCCGCTCGACCAACGAGTCGGTGAGCGCCCGGAACGTGACCGGCCCCATGTGCGGGAGCTCGTCCACCAGTTCGGCCACGGCATCGGTGACGCTGATCCCGATCGGCGCCACGTGGTCGAGGTCGACGTGCGGGACCGGCTTCGGGGCGGTGCCCCGCAGGAAGGCTTCGCGGAGTTGGAGCGGGGTGACGCCGACCAGCAGGTCCGGGGCCAGATCCAAGAAGCGGTCCTCGAGGCCCGCGGTGCGGGGGAAGGAACGGCCGGCGACGTCGGCCAGGCCGGCGAGCAGCTTGGCCGCGTCCTTGAAGGTCTTGCACTCGACGAGCCGGGCCAGCAGGAGGTCCCGCTCCTCCCACAGGGCGAGCTCGTCGTCGAGGTCGACGTCGGCATCCTCGGGCAGCAGCCGGCGAGTCTTCAGCTCGACGAGGGTCGCGGCGATGAGCAGGAACTCGGTGGCGACCTCGAGATCGAGCACCTCGAGGCGGTCGAGCTCGATCAGGTAGGCGTCGACGATCAGCGAGAGCGAGACCTCGTACAGCTCCACCTGCTGGCTCAAGATCAGGTGCAGCAGGAGGTCGAACGGGCCCTCGAACACATCGGTCTGCACCTCGTAGGCCACGGGCGCCACTCTAGTTACACCGATGTGGTTCCGGCAATGGGTGCAAGCGCCGAGGACCCCCATTCCTAGGATCGGGCGCCATGACCCGCGTGTTCTCCGGCATCAAGCCCACCGGCAACGTCCACCTCGGCAACCTGCTGGGTGCGCTGGTGCACTGGGTCGACGACCAGCACCGCGCCGAGAGCACCTACTGCGTGGTCGATCTGCATGCCCTCACGGTCCCCCAAGACCCCGCCGAGCTGCGGGCGACGTCGATGCGTCTGGCCCAGATCCTCCTCGCTGTCGGCCTCGACCCCGAGGTGTGCACGCTGTTCGTCCAGTCGCACCTCACCGAGCACACCGAGCTGACGTGGCTGATGGAGTGCACGGCGTCCTATGGCGAGCTCAGCCGCATGACGCAGTTCAAGGACAAGTCCGACAAGGCGGCGTTCGTCTCCGGCGGGCTGTTCACGTACCCAGCCCTCATGGCCGCCGACATCCTCGTGCACGACACCGACGAGGTTCCCGTCGGCGATGACCAGCGCCAGCACGTCGAGCTCACCCGGGACATCGCCGAGCGCTTCAACAGCCGGTACGGGACCACCTTCGTGGTTCCCCGGGCCACCTATCCGCCCGCCGGCGCCCGCGTGATGGATCTCCAGGACCCGACGTCGAAGATGTCCAAGTCCGAAGACACCGCATCGGGCACGATCCTGTTCGACGACGACCCAACGGTCATCGAGCGCAAGTTCAAGCGGGCGGTGACCGACAACGACGCCGAGGTCCGCTTCGACGTGGCGGCCAAGCCCGGCGTCTCGAACCTGCTGTCGATCCTGGGCGCGGCGACCGGCCGCACACCCGAGCAGGCCGCCGAGGGCTACACCCAGTACGGACCGCTCAAGGCCGATGCCGCTGCCGCGGTGATCGAGCTCCTTGGTCCGATGCAGGCCCGCTTCGCCGAGCTCACGGCCGATCCGGGCGAGACGGCCAGGCTGCTCGCGGCGGGTGCCGCCAAAGCGCGCGAGGTGGCGTCGACCACGGTCACCCGGGCGAAGGCGAACATCGGCCTGCTCCCGTCGTCCTCTGCCTGATCGCCTGCCTGATCGCCTGCCTGATCGCCTGCCTGATCGCAGTCTGATCGGTGCCTGATCGGCTCGGCAGCGGGGTTCAGGCGGTGGTCGACGAGCCGGCCACGAACGCCGGCGCCGGCCGGCCGATGGGGGCGAACACGGTGTCGGAATCGGCGAAGAACGTGGTGTGGAAGCTGAACACCATGGTCGACACGATGGCGAGCAACAGCGGCCCGCTCAGCATCGGCACCTCGCCCAGGGGCACCGCGAGGTAGCGGTAGCTGAACAAGAGCGCGGCCAGCGTGCACGCGCCGCCGCCGACGAGCCGCCAGCGGAACCAGCCCCAGCCCCGACCTGGATCGCGCAGGCCGGACTCGATCGTGAGGGCGAAGATCACCCCGGCGACGAGGTCGACGCCGTAGTGGTACCCGAAGCCCAGCGTCGCGGTCAGGGTCGCGACCAGCCAGAAGGCGCCGAAGTGGCGCAGCCAGGCCGGACTGCGCCGCGAGTGGATGAAGATCGCCACTGCCCATGCCGTGTGGAGGCTGGGCATGCAGTTGCGCGGCGTCAGGTGGTCGAAGCGGATCACGTTGGGGTGCATCGAGACGTGATCGACCGCGGGCCAGATGTCGGCCACAGCCCAGTGCTTCCCGAGGCCGCCGAAGGCGAAGGCGGGGCCGACCACGGGGAACAGCACGTAGCAGACCGGCCCGATGACGCCGATGGCGAGGAAGCTGCGCACGAGGTGGTGAGCAGGCCAACCTCGGCGGAGTTGGTAGATCGCAACGACGATCGCGGCCACGGGGAGCTCGATGTAGACGGTCTGGAGCACGAGGTGGCCCACGTCGCCGCTCGCCTCCACCATCCGACCGACCAACCAGGCGGGACTGCCGAGCGACCGGTCGGCGGTGGCCACGTACTCGTCGAGCACGTGGGGTTGGGTGATCGCCGTGATGCGCAACCAGGTGTCGCTCACCTTGGTGGCCATGGTCAAGAGCAGCCCGATCGCCACACCCTTCAACGCGTCGGCGCGGCGGTCGTCCTGCCAGCGCCAGGCTGCCCAACCACCCAGGCCGACGAGCACGATCAACGCGCCGTTGCCGAAGGTGGGCCGGGTCCCGGCCGAGTAGCGACCCAAGAAGAACACGAGATCGATCCCGGCCGCCAGGACCAGGCAGCGGATGCGCTCGGCCCTGCCCAGGCCGACCAAGGCCAGGGCCAGGGCGGCCCAGAGGCCGGGTCCCCGCTTCGGGCCGAACGCGAAGTCGTGCAGGAACGATCCGGTGGGGCCTTCGAAGCCCAGCCGTGACGCCGTGATCTCGAGGGCGAGCAGGAGGCCGACCGCGCCCGCGACGGCGCTGATCACGCCCCAACGGACGCGCTGGATGCGCGCGACGCTGATCCCGCTCCTGTTGACCACCACCACGGGTGACACGGTAGTGAACGGAGGCTGCCGTGGAAGAGACGGGACGAAGCGGTTTGAGCGACGTTCAGTCGTCGTCGGCGACCTTCAACGCCTGCCCGATCGCAGGTGGGACCGTCCACTCCTCCGGCGGGAGGTGGTGCTCGGCGGTCCAGGCAACGGTCAGCGGAGCCGAGCCGGCGATCCCGAGGAGGTCGGCCCCGAGCCGGGGATGCTCGAGGTAGAGCCCGACGCGGCGGGTGAAGCCCTGCGTCTCACTCCACGCCGCGGCGACGTCGTGGCCGCCGACCTTCGCGGACAGCGTGGCGATCACGCGCCCGTAGGTGCCGAGCCCTGACACCGTCTTGCCGCAGTCGTGCAGGAGGGCTGCGGCAAGGACCGGGCGGGCGGCCTCGACGCCCAGGGCCCGCTCCACACGGCGGGCGACCCCGACGGCGTGGCGCCGGTCCTGCTTCGACATCCGCGACCAGACATCGACCTCGTCGGGAAGCAGGTGGGTCAGCGCCCAGGCGGCATCCGCGGGAGTCGGGCCGATCGGCACCACCGAGCCGAAGAACCGCTTCACCAGGTGGGCGGTTCCACCCATCAGGCGTGGGCGATGCAGACGCGCGCCGTCGGCACGGCTTCGAGGCGAGCGGGGGCGATGGCCTCACCGCACACCTCGCAGGTCCCGTAAGTGCCGGCGTCGAGCTTCGCCAGCGCCACGACCAGGTCGCCGAGTTGGTCGCGCAGGGAGGCGGCCAGGCTGAGGTTCTCGCCCTGCTCGGCGGCCACCTGGGCCGAGTCGGCGAAGTTCTCGTCGAAGTCCGGGGCGGCGGAGCCGTCCGCAGTGAGCTCGGTGAGGCGGCGTTCCAGATCGCCGCGCTCGGCCTCGAGATCGGCGCGCAAGTTGGTGGTGTCGGTCTCGGACATGGCGCCAGACTACCTGGCAGGCCATCCCCGTCGGCTGGTGGAGCCGGGCGGCGAGCCGCGGTCGGCCCCGCGGAGCCTCAGCGCTCGATGGTCGCCCGGGGGTGCGCCGATCGGTACACCTGCAGCAGGCGCTCGGTGGATACCAACGTGTACACCTGCGTCGTGCTGATCGAGGCGTGACCGAGCAGCTCCTGGACCGTCCGGATGTCGGCCCCGTGATCGAGCATGTGGGTGGCGCAGGAATGGCGCAGGACGTGGGGGCTCAAGCGATCGGCGAGCCCGGTCCGCTCCCCCGCCCGGTGCACCACCATCCAGGCCCCCTGGCGGGAGAGGCGCCCGCCTCGCATGTTGAGGAAGATGGCCTCCTGGTCCCCTCGCCGGGCCCAGCGCTCCGGTTCGAGCGCCGGCCGGCCGCCGGCATCGAGCCAGGCCACGAGGGCGACGGTCGCGAAGCGCCCGACGGGCACGATGCGCTCCTTCGAGCCCTTCCCGAACGCACGCAGGAGCCCCGCCGACAGGTCCAGGTCCGACAGCGACAGCCCGACCAGCTCCGAGATGCGCAGCCCGGTGCCGTACAGGACCTCGAGGATCGCCCGATCCCGGCGGTCGGTCGGCCCGTCGCCGACCACCGAGTCGAGGATCGACGCCACCTCGGGCTCGGTGAGGGCCTTGGGAAGCCCCCTTGGCACCTTGGGCATCTCGATCTCGGCCGCCGGGTCGGGGCGTCCCTCGGTCTCCTCGGCGAGGAACCGGTGCAACCCCCGCACCGCGACCAGCGAGCGCTTGACCGATGACGCCTTGCGGCCCCCGCTGCCGAGGTGCCCGACGTAGCGCGTGATGGCCTCCTCGGTGACCTCGCCGATGGACAGCCCTTGGTCGTCGAGCCACGCCACGTAGGCCCGGAGGTCGTTGCGGTAGGCCGCCAACGTGTTCGCCGACCGCCCGCGCTCGACGCGCAACCAGATGAGCAGGTCGACCACCTCGACCGGCAGGTCCTCGTCGATCCGCCGGGGGCTGGGCACCAGGCCGAGGATAGAGGCGGTCGGCTCAGTCCGAGCGGAGCCGGTGCCGGGCGATCAGCAGGCCGATGAGCGTCTTGCTGTCCGACAGGGTGCCGTCGGCGATGCCGGCGTCGAGGCCGTCGAGGTCGAACTCCTCCACGGTCATGTGCGTCTCCTCGACCCCTTGGCGATCGAGGGCGACCTCGGTCAGCTCGGTGGCGAGGAAGAGCCGGACGTACTGGTCGCTGAACCCGGCTGACGGGTAGTAGCCCGCGATCAGCTCGAGGGACCCGGCGGCCCGCCCGATCTCCTCGGCCAGCTCCCGCCGGGCGCTCGCCTGCGGGTCTTCGCCCTCGACGTCGCACAGCCCGGCCGGGATCTCGAGCAGGTCCCGGTCGATCGGGCCGCGGTACTGGCGGACCAGGAGGACCGTGCGCCCGTCGTCGAGGACAGGCACCATCGCCACCACCTCCTGGTTGCGCACGATGTCGCGCTCGAAGGTGCTCCCGTCGGGCGCTTGGAAGCGGCCGCGGACGACGCGGAGCCGGGTGAGGCGGGCCACCTCCTCGTCGCCGAGGTGTCGGAAGCCGGTCACGAGGTGACGACGTCGACCTTCTCCTCGACCTCCTCGACCGGCAGGTCCGGTGGGAAGAGGTGCGGGGAACGGCCTTCGGCTCGGCGCAGGGCCGCCCCGACGAAGTCACGGAACAGCGGGTGCGGGTTGGTGGGGCGGCTCTTGAACTCCGGGTGGGCCTGGGTGCCGACCCAGAACGGATGGTCGCGCAGCTCGATGAACTCGACCAGCCGGTGGTCGGGCGATGAGCCCGAGAGCCACACGTCGGAGGCCTCGAACTGGCTCCGGTAGCGGGGATTGAACTCGTAGCGGTGCCGGTGGCGCTCGGACACCACGGTCTTGCCGTACGCCTTCGCCACCGTCGAGCCGGGCTCGAGCTCGGCCACGTAGGCGCCGAGGCGCATGGTGCCCCCGAGGTCGGTCACGTCGCGTTGGGCGTCCATGAGGTCGATCACCGGGTGGGGCGAGTGCGGATCGAACTCCGAGGAGTTGGCGCCGGCGAGGCCGAGCACGTTGCGGGCGTAGTCGATGGTCATCACCTGCATGCCGAGGCACAGGCCGAGGCAAGGGATGTTGTGCTCGCGGGCGTAGGTGGCCGCCGCGACCTTGCCCTCGACGCCACGCTCGCCGAACCCGCCGGGGATCACCAGTCCGTCGAGGTCCCGGAGGCGGCCGGCGGTGAGGAGGCCCTCGACCTCCTCGGCCTGGATCCACTCGATCTCCACCTTTGCGCCGTGGTGGAACCCGCCGTGCTTGGTGGCCTCGACCACCGAGAGGTACGCGTCGATCAGCGTGACGTACTTGCCGATGAGCCCGATGCGCACCGGCTTGGTGGCGGCCTCGACGCGGTCGACGAGGGCCTCCCACTCGGTGAGGTCGGGGCCCGGCCCGTCGAGCCGCAGGATCTCGCAGGCGACGGCATCGAGGCCTTCCTCGTGGAGCACGAGCGGGATCTCGTAGATGTTGCCGGCATCGGCGCAGTTGACGACCGCCGCGGGTGGCACGTCCGACAGGTTGGAGATCTTGCGCTTCAGGTCTGGCGAGAGGGCGGTCTCGCTCCGGCACACGATGATGTCGGGCTGGATCCCTCGGCTGCGCAGCTCGGTGACCGAGTGCTGGGTCGGCTTGGTCTTCTGCTCTCCCGAGGGGCCGATGAACGGCACGAGCGTGACGTGGAGGTAGCAGACGTTGTCGCGGCCGACGTCGAGGCGGAACTGCCGGATGGCTTCGAGGAACGGGAGGATCTCGATGTCGCCGACGGTGCCGCCGACCTCGGTGATCACCACGTCGACGTCCGGCCGGGCCAGGCGGGTGATGCGACGCTTGATCTCGTCGGTGATGTGCGGGATGACCTGGACCGTCTTGCCCAGGTAGGCACCCTTGCGCTCTGCCGCCAGCACCGCCGAGTAGATCGACCCCGTGGTGGCGTTGGAGTCCCGCGTGAGGCTCTCGTCGACGAAGCGCTCGTAGTGCCCGAGGTCGAGGTCGGTCTCGCCGCCGTCGTCGGTGACGAAGACCTCCCCGTGCTCGAACGGGTTCATGGTCCCGGGGTCCACGTTGATGTACGGGTCGAGCTTCTGCATGGTGACCCGGAGGCCACGAGCCTTCAGCAATCGCCCCAGCGAAGAGGCCGTCAGGCCCTTCCCCAGCGAACTCGCCACACCACCCGTCACAAAAATGTGCTTCGTCACGGGATCACAAGCTATCTCGCACCGGGTCCATCGGACGGTGATGGTCGACCAGATCCATTGTTTGCGCAGGTCAGAGCGGTCGCCGGCCGGCCCGGTCGAGCGCGCGCAGCGGGCCGGTGCGGTCGATGAGCGCGCCGAAGGAGATCCGCTCGCCCGCCAGGTTGAGCGCGACGAGGCCCACCAGCACGACGATCTGCGGCGTGATCCCCGTGGTCAGCACGACGCCGAGCCCGAGCACGGCACCGAGAGGGTTGGCACCGGCGTCGCCGAGCATCAGGTGCTCGCGCAGGTCGAACGCGACCAGCCCGGCCACGCCGCCGACGACCGCGGCCACACCGATCACCACTGGCCGTTCCGAGGCGCTCGCCGTGGCCGCCAGGGCGATCGCGGCCACCGACGACACCTTGGCGGCGCGGCCGGGGGCGCGGTCGAAGAGGTTGGCGGCGTTGGCGGCCAGCGCCACCACGGCGGCACCGAGGAGGAGGCGGCCAGCTCCCGTGGTCACGCCGCCGACCGCGGCAAGAGCGACCAGTCCCCCGCCGACGAGCTTCAACGAGCCGGTGGTCAGCCGGCCCTTGGCCAACGCACGGAGGTGGCCCCGAAACCCCTTGTCGCCATGGTCTCCGGCGAGGTCGTCGACGATCCCGAGAAGGGCGAAGCCGACCGCCACCACGAGGATCGATGGCCACGCGGCCCGTTCGAGAGCGTGCGCCCGTTGCTGGCCGGACACGGCATCCAGGAACGCCAGGGTCGCGTCGGCGGCCACGGCGCCGAAGATCGCGAGGATCCCCACCCCGACCGGAACCTCGACCCCGCGCACGTTGCGACGAGCGAACACCGGCGCTCCGAAGAGCGCCCGGGCCGACAGCCAGGCTGCGGCCGACCACCCGGCACCGAGCGCGAAGGCGAGGACCAGGCGCGTCATGGCAGCACCCGGTCGGCCTGGCCGACCCCGGTGTCCTCGCTGGACGGTGCGGCCGGATCGGGCTCGGGTTGCAGGAGGACGTAGACCGCCGCGGGCACGAACACGACCGCCATCATGGCCGGGACGGCCACGCCGGAATCGTTGAGGAGTCCGCCGAGGACACCCAGCACGATGGCCGAGACAGCCAGCACGCGGGCGTCACTGCGCTCGGGGATCGCTCGCTCCAGTGTCACGCGGCGGGTCATCCACGCGATCAGACCGAGCCCGATCGTGCTCACGAGGATCCAGACCAGCGACGAGTGGTACACGGTCGTTCCGGCCGACACCGCCTTGCGGATGACGGTCTCGCGCGCCGCGGTGTCTCCGCCGAGCAGGCGACCGAGGTGGGTGCGATCGGCGGCGGGCCGGGACAGGTCGTACAGCCCGAACAGCCCGACGAGCGCGGCGCCGGCCGCGGCGGCGGCCAGAGCGGCACGGACGGTGAACCGCCACCCGGCCAGCAGCCAGAGGCAGATGAACGCGCTCGGCACGAGGGCCAGGACACCGCCCACGTCGTCGCCGAGGCCCGGGAGGCCGTCGAGGACCACGGCCAGCGCGAACAGCGTTGCGGCCACGGCCACGCCGGCCCGCGGGGCCCCGTCGTCGCGGATGAGCGCGTGGGCGATGCATGCCAGCACGAGGGTGGTGGCGGCGAGGAGCGCGAACGAGAGGTTGCCGACGCCCGTGAAGCGCCCGGCCACGGTGGGCGAGTTCCCGAAGGCCGAGTCGAACTGGAGGTGGCCACCGGTGACGAGGTCGACGACCAGGACGGTCCACGTGAGCCCGGCGATCAGGACGGGCGCGAGCCACGGCAGCCGCGCATGAGGCCGGGCGACCGCGGCGGCCACCGACGCGACCACCATGGCGCCGCCGAAGAGCATCGCGAACCACGTGGGCTGGCCCCAGCCGCGGGTGGAGGAGGCGGCCAGGACGAACGCCACGACGGGCGTGGCCGAGATGACCAGGCCGACCCAGCGCAGGAAGACCCGAGCCGGGCGGCGCAGCGGGCCCAGCCGGACGAACGCGGCCACCAACAGGAGGACGGACCAGGCGCCGAACGTGATCGGGAGCGTCGACATGAGCTTGCCCTGGGACCGATCGACGAAGCGCGTCTCGGCGATCGTCGTGCGGGCCCAGGCCAGCCGGTCGAGCCCGCTGCGGGCGTCGGGTACGACCTCGATCGGTGTGCCGTTCATCGCACTGGGGGCATCGATGCCGATCCACGACAGCAGGCCGGGTGCGACATCGGGAAGGGTCACGTACCCGGCCCGCCGGGTGGTGGCCGTGCGGAGGAGACCTGGCTCGATCCCGGGCCCCGCGACCACCATCGGCGTCGGTTGGGCCTGGGGGCTCGGAGCGACCGGGGCCAGCACGATCACCAGGTCCTGGCGGAGGTCGAGCTCGTCGATGACGGCCGCGAGATCCCGATCGACCCGACGGGCGGCCTCCTGGCGAACGCCTCGGTCGCCGTGGATCGCGTCGGCACGGGCCACGTCGCCGAGTTCGACGATCGCTGCGGATCGCTGGGTCGGGAGCCGCCGCACCGCCGCGGCCACGACCGCGGGGTCCGCGGCCGCCGGGGGTGACGACAACGCTGTGGGCGTCGGCACGTCCAGGGGGATCGAGGCATCGATCGAACCCTCAGGGTCGACCAGCGCCAGGCCGGCTGCGCCGCGCGAGCCGTCCCAACCGTCGCTGTCGGACACCAAGGTGGTCGTCCAGTGCGCGGCGCGGAGTGCACCGCCCAGCGCACCGATGCGAGCACCCTGATGCGTATGCGCGTTGGCGCTGACGACCGCGTCGATGCCGGGGACGAGGCCGGCTCCCCGGGGGGTGTGGCCGGCGTGGATCAGTTCGGCGAGGGCGAGCGTGCCGGACGGCAGCCGCTCGGCGCGCCCATAGGTCCCCGCCTCGTCGTCCGCGGCCTGGGCCCGGTTGCCGGCACCGAGGGACGCGTAGCCCTCGGCCACGCCGGTGTGGCGGCCGATGGCTCGCACGCTGAGGACTCCCACGGCGCCCTGGTCCGCGAGGCCGGCCAGCGTCGGCATGTCGGCCGGGACGACGTCGTCCCACCCGAGGCGCGGGATGCTGACGATCACCACCCGCCGCGGCGCGGGGGGCGTCGGGAGATCCGGCGCACCGGCGGTCGCCGGAGCCGCGTGGCCGATGATGCTCAGGACGACCAGCACGATGGCGGCCGCGGCAGCACGCAGCCGGCGCGTCACCGCGCCGCCCGGAGGCCCGCGAGCAAGCCCGACGGCGCCGGCCCACCGGCAGCCTGCGAGGCAAGCGCATAGGAACCGAGCCCGACCGCCGCCAACAGGGTGACCACGGCGAGGCCCGCGACTCGACCGCTGGGATCGATCACGTGGGCGAGCACGGCGACGGCCGCGGCGAGCCCCACGCTGAGCAGCACGGGCCGACCGAGCGACGCCCCGAGGGCGGGTCGATCACCGACAGGGAGGGACCGCACCACCCTGTTGAGGAGGACCGCCGCCCCGCCGAGGTAGGCGAGCGAGTGGGCCAGGGCGACCGCGGCCATCCGGTGCCGGTCGGGAGCGGCGACGAAGCCGAGGACCATGGCGCCGCTTCCGGCCACCACCACCCCGGCGTTGACCAGCGCGGGTGTCCGGGTGTCACCGCGCGCGTACGACACGCGGCTCGCGAACAGGAACAGCCCGTAGCCGAGGAGTCCCGGAGCGAAGCCCACCAGGCACCCGGCCACGAGCGAGGCCCCCCGCGGTCCGGCGTGGCCGAACTGCAACGTGCGGCTGATCACGCCTCCGAGGGCGCCGAGGAGGGCGGCGGTGGGCGCCACGAGGTAGGCGATCGTCGAGACGCCGCGACCGACGGACGCGCCGAGGCCGTCCGTGTCCCCGTCGTGGTGCTGGCGCGACATGGTCGGGAACAGCGTCGTCACCACGGGCAGCGCGAACAGCGCGTGCGGCAGGAGGAAGAACTGGAACGCGAGTTGATAGGCGATGACACCGCCCGGTACCCGGTTGCCGAGGACCAGGACGGTGACGAGGAGGAGCTGGGTCGCGGCCAGGAACGCCGCGGCCCACGCGCCGTGACGCGCCAGGCGTCGGACCTCCGGGTGGGACCGATCCAGGTTCGGCCGGAGCCGGAAGTCCGACCGGAGCACGGCCACGACCGGGAGGGCGCAGAACGCGACCACGCCGAGCGTGGTCCCGATGCCGAGCACCGCCAGCTCCCCACCGCGCAGCCCGAGCAACGAGGAGCTCGGACCGTTGCGCACGCGGGCGTAGACGAGGCACGCGGCGATCACCACGACGTTGTTGGCGAGCGGGGCGACCGCCGGGAGCGCGAACCGATGGCGGGCGTTCAGCACGCTCGTTGCCACCAGGCCGGCGGCGTACAGGACCACCTGCGGCAGGAAGAACCGCAGCAGGATCGTGCCGGTGCGGACCTGTTGGTGGTGGAGGGCAGGGTCACCGCCCGAGAACAGGACACGGGCGATCCACGGTGCGACGACCACGCCCACGAGCGCGACCGCGGCGAGGCACACGGTGGCGAGGCCCAGCACGGCGCCGGCCACGTGTTCGGCCTCTCGCTGCTCGCCCCGGTCGAGGCGGCTCACCAGCGACGGGATCAACACGGCCTGGACGACGCCCGCCACCACGAGCTCGTAGACCACGTTCGGGATCGTGTTGGCCGTCTGGTAGGTGTTGGCGAGGTACCCGTAACCGAGGACGGCGGCGACGACCACGAAGAGCACGAACCCGGTGACCCGTGAGATCGCCGTCAGGACGGTCATGGCGACCATCGACCGTGCCAGCGGAGGTGTGCCGGGCCCCACGGACGGCACGGTCGCCGGGCCGGCCTCCGTCACGGGGCCGTGGGGATGGATCCCCCGGATGCGCCGTCGCCCAACCCGTAGTGGCCCCGAGACGGAGCGCCGAGATCCCGTACGGCGAGGACGGTGGCGACCAGCCCCGAGAAGCGCTCGAGGTCGTCGACCGTGGAGATGTTCGAGGCCAGGTTCTTGTCGTTGCGGATCGGGCCCACCACCAGCGTGCGATTGGTCTCGGCGTCGGCCCCAGTCGCCGCCGAGGCCACGACGATGGGAGCCGGCCCGTTGGCCGCGAGGTTGGCGACAACCGGGAGCAGGAACTCGTCGTCGGGGGTCTTCGGATCGGGACCGGACACGAACACGTACCGGTAGCCGCCGCCGGCCAGCACCGTCGACGCATCGAGCGTCGGGCTCGCCCCCGCTGGTGCATCGAAGCGCAAGAAGCCACCGGCGAGGAGGCGCTGCACCGACTGCGACGCGCCGGCGGTCGAGGTCGCCTCGCGATCGGCGGCGTTGCGGAGCGCCGTCGCGAACGTCGAGACCGCCTTCGCCTCGAGTGTGTTGCGCAGCGTCCCGGGTGCCTCCTCGACCGCGGCGGCCAGATCGTCGTCGTTGCCGGCATCGCTGCGGAGCGAGCCGGTCAGGATGAGGGTGCCGCGCAGGTCTGCACCGGCATCGGTCAATGCCGTTCGCAGGTTCTCGAGCGATCCCCGATCGATCCCGTCAGCGGCCACCACGAGCACCGGTTGGTCGGTCAGCTGCCCGGGCAGCAGCTGGGACATGGCGTCCTGGATGAGGGCGGCATCGTCCTTGTTCGCCCGGTCGAGATCGTCCTTGAGGGACTGGTTGGTCCCGTTCGTCTTGTCGATGCCTCGCTCGGCGCTGCGGATCTGGCGCTTCAGCTGGTCGACCGTCGCGTGGTTGAGGAACGTGGTCCCCATGGCGAGGCCGACGGCGAGGGCCAGGAAGACCGCGGTGAGGCTGACGATGTGGTAGCGGAAGTTGATCATTGGACCTATCGGAACCGGAGGAGGAAGCCACGCAGGACGAGGCGCATGGGCTCGCTGATCATCACGAGGAGGAGGATCGTGGCGAGGGCGGCGACCACCAGCAGGACCAGGTCCCGCTTGCGGACCCGGTGCTGGTACAGGCGGCTCACGCCCCGGGCGTCGACGAGGATCTGTCCGACCTTCATCCGGACCAAGAACGTGGATGCCATGCCGCCACGACCCTTGTCGAGGAAGTCGACCATCGAGTTGTGCGAGCCCACCAGCACGATCAGCTCAGCGCCCTTCTCGAACGCGAACAGCATCGCGATGTCCTCGGACGTGCCCGCGGACTCGAACACGGCGTGTTCGAGGTTCAGCTCGTCGAGCACGGCCGAGCCGGGCGCGTCGCCGTCGACGAACCCGTGTGCGACGAGCGCGGCCCCGCACCGCAGCGCCCGCGGGCTCACCGAATCCATGTCGCCGATGATGACGTCGGGTCGGACGCCGATCTCGAGCAGCGCGTCAGCGCCGCCGTCCACGCCGATCACCAGCGGGTGCATCTCGTTCATGTAGCCCGTGCGCCGCAGCAGCTCGAGATCCTCCCGGTAGTCGGCACCCCGGACGACCACGAGGACGTGCCGGCCACGGAAGTCGATCGGTACGTCCGGAAGCTTCGGGTCGTCCATGAGCAGGTGGGCCTCACGCTGCAGGTACGCCAAGGTGTTCTCGGCGAAGCGCTCCAGCTGGTCGCCCATGGCTCGCCGGGCACCCTCGATCGCCGCTTCGATGCTCGCGCTCGACTGCCGGGCGCCCGGGAGCATGGGTCCGTCGCCCACCCGCACCCCGCCCTCGGTCACCACGATCCGCCCGCCCTCTCGTGCCTGTTCGAACAGCTCCGGGCCCACCCCGTCGAGCAGGGGGATGCCGGCACCGACGACGAGCAACGGTCCCACGTTCGGGTACCGGCCACTCGCCGACGCCGCGGCATTGACGACGGCGCTCACGCCGGCCGCCACCAGCCCCTCGGCCGCGACCCGGTCGAGGTCTTCGTGATCGATGACGGCGACCTCGCCGGGACGGATCCGACGCAGCAGCTCCTTGGTGCGCGTGTCGACCCGCGCCGATCCGCTGGCGAGCACCTCGGGCGGCAGCGAGGACTCCGGCGTCGCCGGATCCGGTGTGGGCTCGACGGGCAGGGCCATCACCGACCCCGCTCTCGGGCGGCCAGCGCCAGCAGCTCGCTCGCCGCGTCCTGGACGCGCTCGCTCTCGGGCGTCCCCGCGAGCATCCGAGACAGCTCGACCACCCGCCCGGCATCGTCCAGCGGGGTGGCCGATGCCACCGTGGCGTCACCCTGCTCCTCCTTGCGGATCGCCACGTGGCCGTCGGCGAACGCCGCCACCTGGGGAAGGTGGGTGACCACCAGCACCTGGTGATCGGCGCCGAGGGCGGCCAACGAGCGTCCCACCGCCAGTGCGGCCTGCCCCCCGATGCCGGCGTCGACCTCGTCGAACACGAGCACGGGCGGCGCCGCGCTGAGCACGAGGCGCAGGGCGAGCATCGTGCGAGCCAGCTCGCCACCCGAGGCGACCTTCGAGAGCGGAGCGGGAGCCGAGCCGGGGTTGGCGGCCAGCAGGAACGCGACGTCGTCGCCGGGGTCGGCATCGCCCACCGAGACCTCCAGCCGAGCGCTGGCCATGGCCAACTCCGAGAGGTGGACCTCGACGGCGCGGGCCAGCGCGGGCGCCGCCGCCCGGCGGGCTCGGCCGACCACTCGCGAGGCCGTCGCCTCGGCCGCGGCCGCAACGGCGGCTTCCGCATCGAGCCGGGCTGCTCGCGCGTCGTGGCCCTCCAGCTCGGCGAGGCGGTCCGCGATGGCCTCGTGGTACGCGATCACGTCGGCCAGGAGCCCGGAACCTCGCCGGTCGGGGTCGTCGGCGAGCGGCGCGGATCCGTACTTGCGCCGGAGCTCGACGAGCAGCTGGCGGCGCTCGCGCACCTCGGCCACCCGTTCGGGACGAT
The DNA here is from genome assembly GCA_025463365.1 of Acidimicrobiales bacterium. Classification (GTDB taxonomy): domain Bacteria; phylum Actinomycetota; class Acidimicrobiia; order Acidimicrobiales; family Iamiaceae; genus Aquihabitans. The sequence continues at coordinate 1,885 of JAOBWM010000041.1, read as the reverse complement.
CGACGATCTCCTCGCCGACCCGACGGACCTCGGCCGCCAGGTCGGCCAGCTCGGCTTGGACCGATCGGAGCCGCTCGGCCACGGCGTCGAAGGGCACGCGCCCGTCGACGGCGGCAGCCGTGGCTGCGACCTGGTCGGCCGCTCCCCCGTCGGCGGCGAGCAGCTCGCCCGCGACACCGGCGGCCTCGCGCAGGGCCACGGTGTCCGCGAGGACGTCCTCCTCGTCGGCGAGCCGCTCGTCCTCGTCGGGATCGATGATCGACGCCGCATCCAGCTCGGCCAGCTGGAACCGCAACAGGTCGATCTCGCGGGCCCGTGCCCCGGCGTCGCCCCCGAGCGATGCCAGAGCGGCAACGACGCGCCGCCGCTCGGCACGGGCCGCTTCGAGGGGGCCGAGGTCGATCCCCGAATGGCGATCGAGCGCGTCGCGCTGGACCCGGGCGGCGAGGAGCGACTGATGGGCGTGCTGCCCGTGCAGGTCGACGAGCTCGGCCGCCCGCTCGGCCAGCGTGGCCGCGGTGGCGAGCCGTCCGTCCACGTACGCACGTGATCGCCCGTCCACCGGAACGACCCGGGTCAACACGAGGTCGTCGTCGCCCACGGCGAAGCGACCTTCCACCACCGCTTCGGTGGCTCCGGCGCGGACCATCCCCGGATCGGCGCGACCGCCGAGGAGGAGGTCGATGGCCCCGACGAGGAGCGTCTTGCCCGCGCCGGTCTCGCCGGTCATGGCCGTCATGCCCGGCGCGAACACCACCCGCGTGTGGGCGATGATCCCGAGGTCGGTCACGGCGAGCTCCACGAGCCGTCCCGACCGGTCGTCGGCCACGTCCGTCACCGGTCGCCGAGGCCGAACTTGGCCTTGAGGATCTGGTGGAAGTTCCGGGGGCCGAACGTGACGAACCGCACCGGCCGATCGGTGGCTTGGATGGTCACCTTGCCGCCCACCGGGATGCCATCGCACATCTGCCCGTCGATCGACAGGACCGCCTCCCGGTCCCCCAGGACCTCGACCTCGACCACACTGGCCGGATTGAGGATGAGCGACCGGTCGAACAGCGTGTGGGGCGACACCGGGGTGAGGATCAAGGCGCGGTGGGAGGGAGCGACGATCGGGCCGCGTGCCGAGAGCGAGTAGGCCGTGGATCCCGTCGGCGTCGCCAGGATGAGACCGTCGGCCACGTAGCTGGTGAAGAACTCCCCGTCGATGCTCACGCCGAGGCGAACCGTACGGCCATCAGCCCGCTTCTCGATCACGACTTCGTTCAGGGCGGGCGGCAGGTCTCGGCCCGGTTCGGACCGCCCCGAGACCATGAGACGCTCCTCGATCGCATGGCGACCGTCGAGGAACGCGGTGATGGCTTCCTCCCAGGCGTCCGGCTCGACCTCGGCGAGGTAGCCCAGCTCGCCCAGGTTGATGCCGAGGAGCGCCGCGTCGGCCTGGACCGCGCGGTGGGCCGCCCGGAGCACCGTGCCGTCGCCGCCGATCGCGACGACCAGGTCGAGCGGCGTGCCCTCGGCATCGACGCGGTAGGAACCCGGCGCCACGCCATCCGCATCGGACTTGGCGAGGTAGACCTCGTGGCCCCTGGCCCCGAGCCAGATCGCGACCTCGGCACCGAGGGCCCGGGCGTCGGACCGCCCCCCGTGCACCATGATCGCCACGTGGGTCATGCGGGGTCCTCCGCCGCGGTCGCTTCGCTGAGGGCGGCCTCGATGAGGGCATCCGCGTCGCGTGCGGACGCGCCGCCACCGGGGGCGCGAGCGTGCAGCAGGAACTCGACGTTGCCGTCGGCCCCCCGGAGTGGAGACGTCATCAGCCCCATGTTCGCGGCTCCGAGCCCGTCGAGCGCACCCAGCACCTCCTCGAGCACCCGCTGCCACA
>JAOBWM010000202.1 GCA_025463365.1 Acidimicrobiales bacterium | reverse complement strand
CTCGGCTCTGCCAGTCGCCGTAGGACACGGTCGAATCCGTGGTTGGGTACCGAGCAGCGACAAGGTTCCTCCCCGGCGCACCATCGCGGCGGACGGTTGGAGCACGGCCGCGACCCCGGTGCACTCGAAGAGCACATCTGCCCCCAGATCCCACAGACCGACCCGGACTTCAAGCGGCTCTATCGCCGGCGGAACGACGCCGAGTCCATCAACCGCGCCCTCGACGACACGCTCTGGCTCCGGCGGGCCCACTCCGTCGGCCACGCCCGCCAGCACCTCAACCTGTTGACCTAGGCACTCACGGTCAACAGCCTCGCCCTCTGGCGCCACCAAGCGCGCCAAGACGAACCACCCCTGCCGCTCGCAGCCTGACCGCCTCCGGATCAGCGCCTCGGGCGGCTCCGGCGCGCCCCCGCTCGGATCGAGGCCCCGATCGAGCCAGCTCGAGCGCGAGATCAGCTCGCGAGCCAGCGGAATCGGCGTCGTAGGATCGTTCGCTCAGCCGGCTCGTGCACATGGGCGGGGTTTTCTCCTACGTTCTCTTCCGGCCCCGCCCTCGGCCCTCGTAGCTCAGTTGGATAGAGCGACCGCCTCCTAAGCGGTAGGTCACAGGTTCAATTCCTGTCGAGGGCGCTTCGTGATCTCGCAGCCCTTGCGGCTGGCGGTCGTATCCTCGGATCGGGGAACGACCGCTCGAGCAGGGGACGCCGATGAGTGAGAGCGAAGCGCAACCGCGACACGGAGCGGGGATCGACCGGACTGCGGAGTGGGCCGAGCTTCGTGCCCGCCACCTGCGGCCAAAGGACGATCGGCCAGCGTCGTCAGCTCGCGGGGTGCACCACCTGGCGTTGCTGAGCAGCGACGTCGAGGCGACGATCGACTTCTACCAAGGCCTGCTCGAGTTCCCGCTGACCGAGCTGTTCGAGAACCGCGACTACCAGGGCTCGACCCACTTCTTCTTCGACATCGGCAACGGCAACGCGTTGGCCTTCTTCGACATGCCCGGCCTCGACCTCGGGCCCTACGCCGAGGTGCTCGGCGGGCTGCACCACCTCGCCATCTCGGTTGAGCCGACCCGGTGGAGCCACCTCAAGTCCCGTCTCGACGAGGCCGGGATCGAGTACGCCCACATCGACGGGACGTCCATCTACTTCTCGGGTCCCGACGGTGAACGGCTGGAGCTCATCGCCGACCCGCTGGGCGAGATGTACGGCTCGATCGTGTTGTGAGCGAGTCGACCACAGCGGCCCGGGCAGGGAACGCGCGACCTAGCGTGCTGATCGAGCGGGAGGGCGGGCATGACGAAGCCAGTGGGAGCGGTCCAGAAGCCGAAGCCAGTGGGAGCGGTCCAGAAACCGGCGAAGGGCGCCTCGGCCAACCCGCCCGTCGCGGGCGCACACGATGACGCCAAGAAGGGGCCGTTCGACAGCCTGGGCCTGTTGGATCTGCTGTACGCCGTCCCGGTCGGCGACCTCGCCGTCCGGGTCAGCTCGGCCGAGTTGGGTGCCGTGAGCAACGCCGCCTGGGCCTACCTCGCCGTCTGCCTGACCACGCTCGGCTTCAGTTGGATCGGCCTGCACCACAACCGCGCCGAGATGACGATGGCCGAAGGGACGGCTGCGGACAACGAGGGCCCCGGAAATCGCGGGTTCGTCATCGACGAGGGATTCGGCAGCGTGCGGTTCGTTCAGTTCGTCGTCGAGATCGGGATCATCGGCCTCTACTTCGCGATGAGCCTGAAGCTCCAGTTGCCGGGCGAGAGGCCCGATGGCACACCGATCCCGGAATCCCTGAGCCTCACCTGGTTGGTCGGGCTCTTGGCATGGGTCTTCGCTGCGTACCTCGCATGGGACCTCCTCGACATCGTGCAGGCGCACCGGAAGGACCTCACCGTGTGGCGTCACGAAGCATGGGTGGGCGGAATCGTCACCGCCGTCTTCACGCTCGTGTTCTGGGTCTCCTGGATCCTCAGCCATCATCTGCATCGCTGGCGCGAGGACCCGATCGTGTGGGCGGGCCCGATCATCGCATTGCTGTACCTCTACCGAGTCGTGCAGGAGCAGGCCAAGAAGCGGTTGCGGCACTGAGTAGACGCCCGGGTGAGCTCATCGCCGATCCACCGGAAGAGACGTACGGCTCGACCGTGTGTCGTGCGCGAGGCGGCCGCGGGGGTTCGCGCCAGATCGTCGCGGTGACCGACCCGTCGGGACCGGTGCCGACCTCGTTCACGGCAGCGACCTTGAACGTGTAGGTGGTCCCGTTGGTCAAGCCGGTGACGACGTCGGTCGCGGCTGCGGTGGGGAATGTCTGCGGCGCCTGCGCACACCGCCGACGTGGGTCGCGTCCATGACCAAAGCGCCAAGGTGTCCTGGCGGGCGCCATCGGGGCAACGGGTCACCGATCACTGGGTACGTGATCACGCCCTCCCGAGCGTGCCCGGCTTCTTGAAGGGGCCCACGAGCACGAGGGCCGACATGCTCGCATGGTCGCGATCAGTCGGGGAGTTCTGGCCCAGACCCGCCACGGACCGCCCGACAGCAGGCACCGCCTCATCCCTCGAAGGAGGGCTGCCCTCAGCCGGGCGAGGGATCAGTCCTCGGCGGCGAGGACCGGACCCGCGCCTGACCATCGACCGACCCGGGTCTCAGGGTCTGGGCGGGTTCGGGCTCGTCGGACAGGTCCATTCCGAGGGCTTGTGCTTGGGCGTAGAGCGGGGCGTCGCTCGTGTCGATCTGGTCGGCGTGCCAGGCCTGTTCGCGTTGTTGGGCGGTTCGGCGTTCGGTGAGGGTGTGGAAGCGTGATGGTGGTGGGCGTTGCCAGGTGCGGGGGTCGATCTTGGTGCCGTCGGGGGTCCGGCTGCCGGTCCGTGGTGGTGGCGCGCTGTGTTGGCGATCGGCGCGTTCGGCGGCGTCGGTGGAACCGGCCCGATCGGGGGTCGCACCGGCACCCGGGTCGCCACTTGATGCGCCGCCTGGGGCGGTTCCGGCGCTGGGACCTGGTCCGCCACCTCCCCCTTTGCCATCGGCTCGGGTGTCGTGTCGTGTCGGCGGCGGCGCGTATTCGAGGTTGCTGGGTACGTCGAGGTCGATGGGTGGTTGGAAGGGGTTGGGGGTGGGGCCGCCTTGGTCGGGGGGGAGGGTTTGGTGGCCGGGGC
>JAOBWM010000155.1 GCA_025463365.1 Acidimicrobiales bacterium | reverse complement strand
GGCCCCTGGTCGGCAGCGACGCCGGACCACGAGCCATCCGACGCCGCCGATGCCAAGGCCGAGCCCGAGCGGAACCAAGCCCCAGGCACCGCTTGCGCCAACTCCGCCCAACGTGGTCAAGACAGCGACCACCGCCATCGTGTTTCGACGTCGGCGGATGGCGGCACGGTCACCAGCCTCGAGCCTGACGTCCGCGGCGACGCCCCGCATGAGCCGGATGGACAGTAGGACCACGAGGACCGTGCCGAAAGCGACGGCGAGGAGTCCGAACGCGGTCCGCACGAGATCAGAGGTCCACGCGACGGACGTCAGGGCCGGGCTGCGGAACGGCGGGAGCGGGTGGCGTAGATGGCATCGAACTGGGCGGGATCGTCGTCGGTGACCAGGCGAATGTTCGCTGCCCGGACCGCCTTGATGGACTGCCCGGCCTCCGCCGAGTGCGCTACCGGTGGCCCAACCTCGCATCGATCGTGACGACGGTGTAGTTGCTGGCCGTGACCGGCAGGGCGCCGGCCTGGTTGACCTGGTCGTCGTACCACTCGGAGACGTAGGTGTTGGTGACGTCCCGGAAGTACAGCTGGTAGTCACCGGGGGCCTTGCTGGTGAAGGTGTAAACGCCGTTGGCGTCGGTGAGCACCGCGGTCGAGCCGCTGGCCACACCGTTGAGGTACAGGCGGACCTGGATGCCCGCGAGCGGCGTGATGCCGTCGGCTGTGGTGATGGTGCCGGTGATGGTCGACGCGTTGGGAGGCGGCGGCGGCGGCATGGGCTGCAACGAGGCGTCCACCACCAGTGACGCCCCGGTGAGGGTCACCGCGTCACCCGACGCCAGGTCGGCCTTGTTCTCGTTGTACTCGGACGCGTAGGTGCTGTTCAGGGAACGGAACCAGAGCTTGTAGTTGGTGAGCGACCGGTTCGCGAAGCTGTAGTGGCCGTTGCCGTCGGTGGTGGTGGCCGCCGACGACGTGTACGGGTCGGCGTAGAGCCGGACCTGGATGCCGGCGATGGGCGTGGTGCCATTGGCGGCGTACACCGTGCCCGACACGGTGCCCTTGGTGGGCGGCGGCGGGACCGGGTCCAGCGCGGCGTTGGCCGTGACTGTCGTGCCGTCAACCGCGATCGCATCAGCCGTGCCGACGTCGGCCTTGTTGTTGTAGTACTCCGACAGGAGCTGCTGGCCGTCGACGACCCGGAACCAGATCTTGTAGTTACCGGATTCCTCGCCGGGGAACGAGTAGTTGCCGTTGGCGTCGGTGGTGGTGGCCGCCGAGTCGGTGTAGGGCTCGTTGAACAGGCGGACCTGCACCCCAGCGACGGGCGAGCCACCCACCGTCGCGGTCACGGTGCCCTGCACCGTGGCGGTGACCGGAGGCGGCACGGGGATCACCGGTGCCAGCATCTCGTTGATGGTCACCTGTTGACCGGTGGTCACCGTGATGGTGGTGGCGTTGGCCTGGTCGGTGGCTTCGTCGTACCACTCCGACGTCCAGGTCCCCGAGCTCACATCACGGAACCACAGCTGGTAGTTGCCTGCGGTCAACAGCTCGAACTTGTAGGCGCCGTTGGCGTCGGTGGTGGTCGCCTTGGAACCGGCGACACCGATCTTGTACAGCCGGACCTGCAACCCCGTGACGGCGGGATGGCCGGCGCCGATCGAAGTCACGGTGCCCTGCACCCTGGAGGCGGCCACCAGCGCCGCGTTGACCGACACGGTCACCGCCGAGCCATCCGCCGCCACGTTGGTGGCCAAGGCCCGAGTGGCCGCGTCGACGTTCCACTCCGGGATGTAGTTGTTGGCCGGGTCCACGAAGCGGATCACGTAATTGCCGAAGTCCACAGCACCTCGGGTCAACTGCGGACCGAAGTCGTACTGACCCGATGCGTTGGTCACCGCAGTGGCGATCGTCGCCGGGTCCGCGGCCGTGGGCACCGTGTTGTCGACCAGACGGGCCTCGATGCCCGCCAACGGCGCCCCACCCACCGCCGAGGTGACAGTGCCGACCCAGCGGACCACACCGACGTAGACGGTGACGGTCGCCGGAGCGCTCGCCTGCGATTCGATGTCGGTCACCGTGTAGGTGAACGTGGCGATCCCCTGGAACCCGGTGTCGGGCGTGAACTGGATCGACGAGCCCGAGCCCGACACCGTCCCATCAGGCACCGTGCCGATCGGCGGGTTGAACACGATCGTGTCGCCGTTGAGGTCCGAGCCCGTCAGCGTGATGAGCACCGCCGTGTCCAGCGGAGTGACCACCGCCTTGGCGTCAGCGGTGGGCGCATCGTTGGTGATGTGGATCGTCACCGTCGCCGGCACCGAATCACTGGTCCCGTTGTTCACCTTGAACGTGAACGAATCATCACCGGTCTGGCCGGCCGTCACGTTGTAGGTGCAGGCGCCGCCCGAGCTGCACGAGACCGTGCCCTTCGACGCCGGCGTGACCACCGAATAGGTGATCGGCAGGCTGTTCGGATCAGACCCCGTGAGCTGGATGTTCTTCGTGAACCCACGACGAGCATCCACCGTCTGGGCATTCGCCACCGGCAACGCGGCCGAGATAGCCACCGAGTTCGACACGATCGACGTCAGCGCGCCATCACTGGCGATCAACGTGTACGACCCCGTGGTGCCGGTGATCTTGCAACCGGCGAACGTTGCAACGCCGCTCGCAGCGGCCTGCGGGTTGGTCGTGCACGCCAACGTGCCCGTGGGACCCGTGTTCTTGGCCAACGTCACGTTCGACGTGTCCGTCGACACCAGGTTGCCGCCCGAATCCAAGACCTGGACCGTGGGTTGCGTTGCCCACACCGACCCCGAAGGGCCACCACCGGGCTGGGTCCCGAACGCCAGCTTGGTGGCGTCACCCACAGCGATCGGGAACTGGTTCGAGTTCGCGGCAGTGAGGTTGGTCGGGGTGGTGTCCGTCGCGGTCAACTGATAGGTCGTGCCCGTGACGCCATCGATCTTGCAACCCGCGAACGTCGCCACACCAGCAACCGCCGCCTTCGACAGACCGCCTGTGCAGGTCAACGTGCCCGAAGGCGAACCTGACTTGATGGCGATGGTGACCGTGGAGGTGTCACTGGGAACCACCGCGCTGTTGACATCTTGGATCTGCACCACGGGTTGCGTGCCCCACACGGCACCAGAACCACCACCACCCGGCTGGGTACCGAAGGCCAGCTTGGTAGAGGGAGGAGCGGTGACGGTCCAGGGCACCGTCACCGAGCTCCAGTATTGGGAGACCCCGTTGATCGGCGGCGTGCCGGCACTGGTCCGGACCCAGATCGTGAGGCTGTTGGAGCCCGCCGTGGCGGTGGGCCCGGCGGTGATGACGCCGGCCGACGACACCGAGAAGCCGGTCGGGAGGCTCGCCGCGGACCAGACCAGCGACGCCGCCGTGTAGGTCGTGGCGGAGTCGGCCGCGGTGGCGACCGTCTTCAGGTCGTAGGTCGCCGTGGTGCCGTTCTGGGAGGTCTGCCCCACGGGAACGACGTTGATCCCGTTGCCGGAATAGGTGGCCACGATCGACCCGTCGCTGCCGGTGTTGCTCGAGAACGCGTCTCCGCCCGTCGCCTTCTGGCTGCCGCCGATGCCGGGGGTGCCGCCAGCGGTGGAGAACGACGACGTGCCACCGAGGTTGGCGTTCGCCCAACCGGAGCCACCGCCACCGCCCGCGGCGCTCGAGTTGCCGTAGTGGCCGTTGTCGGCCCCACCGCCGCCGCCGCCGTAGTAGCCGCCGCCGGCGCCGCCGCCGCCTTCGATGTAGCTGGTCGTGTCGTCGTTGTTGCCGGGGACCTTGTTCGAGTTGCCGCCGACGCCCGCCGCGCCACCGGTGGTGGCGCTGCCCGCGGAGCCGGCGGTGCCGGCGCCGCCGAAGCTGGCCCCACCGTTCCCGGGTGTGTTGTCGCCCGCAGCCGCGGCGCCGCCCCAGCCGTTCTGTTGGGTGCCGTTGGTACCGGCGGAACCGGTGCCACCGGCGCCGCCTCCGGCGCCGGCGAAGGAGCCGCAGCCCTGGGCGACGGCGGTCGGGACGCACCCGGTCGTGTTGGGGGTCGACGTGTAGGTGCCGCCGACGCCGTTGAGGCCGCCGACGCCACCGCTGCCACCCATGCCCGTGCCGGTGGTCCCGGTGCCGTACCAGGCCTCGTTGGCCGACGGCGCGCTGCCGCCGTTGCCGCTTCCGCCGGTTCCGGCGCCCTTGAAGCCTTGGCCGCCACCGCCACCGCCGGCGCCACCGCCGGCCACGGCCAGCGGGGTCGGGGTGGCCGACGCGGCACACGAGCTGCCGCTCGCCACCAGGCAGGCGACGGTTCCGCCGCCACCGCCGCCACCACCTGTCTTCATCGTGGCCGCGAGCGGCGTGAGGGCCGAGCCACCGGCCGAGCCGGCGCCCCAGCCGGCACCACCGGTGCCGCCGGCCGCGGTCAACGAGGCGCTGTTGGTGAAGGCACCGCCGGTGCCGGCGCAGCCGAGGAGGTAGGCGAGCGTCTTGTTGGAGCCCACGGTGAAGTTGGACAACGTGGTGGATCCGCCGTACCCGCCGTCACCGCCGTAGCTGTTGACGTCGTTGCCGCCCGCGCCCCCGGCGCCGCCGCCGGCACGGACGGTGACCGATCCGGCCGATGTCGTCGCCGGCAGGCTGAACGAGCCTGCGGTGGCGGTTGAGCGACTCGCGCAGTTGCTGCCGGCACTCGCCGTGCTGGACCAGGAGTTGTTCGCACTGACCGTCGTCGTGCCGGTGGCGACCGAGGCGAGCGACGTCCCGTTCTTGGCCGTGATGGTGTAACTACCTGGCGCTGACACGCTGCACCCCGAGAAGACCGCAAAACCCGAGGCATCCGCGGTCACCGGGTTCGTGGCGCACGGGAGGGTGGCATTCGTCACCGTGCCGCCACCCGAGTCCGTGCCGGAGTACGTGAGGGTGATGGCACCGGCGACGACGTTGCCGCTGCCGTCGAGCGTGCGCACCACCGGCTGGCTCGCGAACGCTACGCCGGCGGCCGTGCCGGACGCCGTCGGCGGCGAGGCGAAGGAGATGCCCGTGGACGACGTGACGGTGAAGGTCACGGTGGCCCAGCCGTTGCAGCCTCGGCCGTTGCCGGTCCCGCCGAACCCGGCGCTGGTGGCACCGAGGCCGACCGCGCCGCACGCCGCCGTGCCCGTCGATGCGAAGGCGGGGCTGGTCACCGTGGAGAGCGCCCACGAGGACCCGCCACCACCACCGGCCGCCGACGTGTCGACGCCACCGATGGTCCCGGTGCCGACGCAGGTGGAGGTGCCGATGCACTCGCCGCCACCGCCGCCACCGCCACCGTTGAGCCCGCCGCCACCGCCACCGCCGAGCATCCGCGGGTTCTGGGCGGTCGCGCCGCCGACGCCACCGGCGCCACCGGCGCCGACGTTGGCCGCGGGCGCGACCACGGGCGTCGCGGCCGGGACCACCCCTGCACCTGCGCCTGCCCGGGGCCGTGCGATGGTGTTTGCGTTGCTGTAGTCGCTGCCCGCGCCACCCGTTCCGGGCGTGCTCGCGTTGGCGCTGTCGCCGCCCAGACCTGCAGTGCCGGACCCCGCGTTGCCGCCAGCACCGTTGCTGCCGTTGGCTCCGCTCTTGCCGGCGCCGCTGTTGCTCGTGCGGGCCGTGGTGTTGCCGCCGTTGCCGCCGGCTCCACCGGCCTGGCTGTTCTTGTTGGCATCGCCGGTGCCGCCACCGCCGCCGCCGGGGGCGATGGCCAACATGGTGCCGCCGCCGCAGGCGGCCGTGGTCGTCCCCTTGCAGAGCGCGCTGGAACCGCCGCCGCCGCCGCCCTCGAGGCCCGCTGCCGCCCCGCCCTTGGTGTAGCCGTCGGCCTGGACGGTGGTCGCGGAGTCGGTGCCGCCGCAGCCGAGCTTGGCCCACAGGACCTGGCCGGCGGTCACCAGCGAGGTGACGGTGCCGGTGACCGTGCCGCCCGATCCGCCGGACCCGCCGGCGCTGTTCGTGGTGTCGCCACCGCCACCGCCGCCGCCGATGACCGAGAACGTGGCTGCGGTCACCCCCGCGGGCACCGTGACCGATCCCCAGGTGGACGTGTTGGTCGACGCGATGGCGCTGGTTGGGCAGGACACGCCGGAAAACGAGGTCGTGTACGTGCCGCTGACGGCCGCTCCAGCGGGCTGGACGTCGGTGGCGAGCGCCACGATCGTCCCGCCCAGCAAGAGGCTCAGCGCGAGCGCGCCATGGACCATCCGATGAGCGCTACGGCGCCCGACACCTCGACGTGACATCACGCTGCTCCCCATCCCCAGCTGCCCGACCGAGTGTCCGACAAGGCAGCAGCGTAGTTTCGGTGAGGCCATCTGACAATGCATGTAGTCCGACTGGAGCGGCCGCTCCCTCCTGGGCTCGCCTGGCGGCGGCGCTGCGGGCGGCGCACTGACCTTCGCCGACGGGTGACGCGCCGCGAACGTCGGCGGAGGTGTGGTGGCCAAGTTCGACACGGACCTCACCGGCTACGGCACCGTGACGAAGCTGGGCGATCCCGTCTTCTCGTCGAACGGGAACATCATCGTGACCACCGACGACGAGGTCGTCGCCGTGAAGCCCGACGGCACCGTGACCTGGCACGTGGCGATCCCCGACCCGCACCCCGAGATCGACGCGCCACACATCATCTCGGTCTACGGCGACGTCAACACCGTCGACGTGTCGGTGGACTCCAAGGTCCAGCAGGCAGCGCCGAACTACTTCGGTGGCTCCATCGTGAAGCTGTCCAACGCGTCCCGCGCGCAGACGGCCAGCCAGGACACGTTCCGGCCCGCCGCCCCGATCGGGTACGCCACCAACGGGCTGGTGGTCATCGTCGAGGTCATCGACGACGCCGACTACGGCGCCGGTCGCACGCGTCGAGAAGACGACCTTCGTTGAACAACGGACGATCACGGCGGCGGACGGCACCGATCGCACGATCGACCTGTTCGCTCGAGCTGGCGCGATCGGCATCGGGACGATGGACGACACCGGCAAGATGCTCTTGACGCCCCAGCGCAGGATCTGGACACCTCGGGTGTCTACCGACTGTCAGATCGGCCGTAGGGCGCCGAACTGTCAGGGCCTACGATCGTCCGACCGTCGCCGGCGACTCGAACACGGAGGTTTCCTTCTGCGTTCTCTTCCGGCCCCGGGCCACTAGCTCAATTGGCAGAGCTCCGGGCTTTTAACCCGTTGGTTCAGGGTTCGAGTCCCTGGTGGCCCACCAACCTCGGGAGGACTGGCGATCCGCCCACGGGCCCTGCAGCACGGCCCGTGTGGTTCCCGCCACTCGCTTCTACGGTGGGCCGATGCCGGCTGACGACCTCCTGCCTGGGCGCCGGAGGCGGAAGGTGTTGGTGGACGTCACGCCGTTGCGCGAGCTGCCGGACTACCGGCGCCTGGTGACCGCGGGACTCATCTCCACCGTCGGCAGCCAGCTCACGGTCGTCGCGGTGGCGTACCAGGTTTTCCGCCAGACGGGCTCGTCGTTCCAGGTGGGTGCGGTGAGCGTGGCCACGCTGATCCCGTTGATCGTCGGGTCGCTCATCGGCGGGTCGGTGGGCGACGCCGTCGACCGTCGCAAGATCCTCTGGATCAGCGCGCTCGTGCTGTCGACCACCAGCGCGACCTTGGCCCTCAACGCGGCATCCGCCCATCCGACGACCTGGATCATCTACGTCGTGAGTGCGGCATCGGGCGGCTTGATCGGGTTCTCGGACTCGTCGGAGGCGGCATCCGCGGCCACGCTCGTCGGACCGGCCCACCTGTCGGCCGCCGCGGCCCTGAACCAGATCATCATGCAAGCGGGCGTCATCGTCGGGCCCGCCGCTGCCGGGTTGCTCATCGCCAACGTCGGCATCGACTGGGTCTACGCGGTCGACGCCTGCACGTTCCTCGTGAGCGCCGCCCTGCTGTGGCGGCTCTCCCCGATCCCGCCGGTGCCGGGCACCACGCGCCCGGGCCTGGCGTCGGTGGCCGAGGGACTGCGCACCCTGCGCGGCAACGCTCCGCTCAAGGGCATCTTCGCCATCGACCTCAACGCGATGGTGTTCGGGATGCCCCGGGCGATCTTCCCGGCCCTGGCTCTCGGCCCGCTCCACGTCGGCGTGCGAGGGCTCGGCTACCTGTACGCCGCGCCTGGGGTCGGTGCGTTCCTCGGCTCGGTGGGATCGGGGTGGGTCGCCCACGTCCGACGCCAAGGCCGCGCCGTCGTCATCGCCGTGCTCGTCTGGGGGGCGGCGATCACCGTGTTCGGGCTGGTGCATGTGTTCTGGATCGCGCTGGTCCTGCTCGCCGTCGCGGGGTGGGCCGACGTCCTGTCCGCCGTCCTACGCAGCACGATCCTGCAGACGACGGTGCCCGAGGAGTTCCGGAGCCGCCTGACCTCGGTCCAGATGGCCGTCGTCCAGGGTGGCCCGCGCCTCGGTGACCTCGAGGCCGGCTCGGTGGCCAGCATCGCGTCGCCCCAGTTCTCCGTGGTGTCCGGAGGCCTCGCCTGCATCGCCGGGGCACTGATCACCGCGGCACGGCTCCCCGGCTTCGTCCGCCACGAACGCCCTGGCCGAGAGCTCTAGCGGTCGCGATCGCGGGCACGAGCGACGGGTCGGTCTTCGAGGTGGCGGACGATGCGCTCGACGGAACCGGCCGCCCGCTCCCGCGATCGCTCGGCTCGATCGGCCAGGTAGGTGCCGCCGATCACGGCCACCACGAGGACCGCCAGGACAGCGATTCCGATCATCGGGATCATCGGGCCGTGCACCTCCCATCGCGTCGCAGGGCCCGCGGGTGCATGTTCGCCCCCGGACCCGGCAACTCCTTCCTGGGCATGACACCGTTCGCCCGCGTTCGTGACGCCGACCGCTCGGATCGAGATCAGCTCGTCAGAGCGTCGACCGGGCTCGCTCAGGGCTAGACCGCGACCTCGTCGGCGGCGGGGCCGGCGAACTGGGCGTCGTAGAGGTGGCGGTAGGCACCGTCTTGAGCCAGGAGCTCCTCGTGGTTGCCCTGTTCGACGATGCGCCCGGACTCCATGACCAAGATGAGGTCGGCGTCGCGGATCGTCGAGAGCCGATGGGCGATCACGAAGCTCGTGCGGTGCGACCGCAGCGCCGCCATGGCGTGCTGGATGAGCACCTCGGTACGGGTGTCGACGGAGCTGGTGGCCTCGTCGAGGATCAGGATCGTGGGTTCGGCGAGGAAGGCGCGGGCGATGGTGAGGAGCTGCTTCTCGCCCGCGCTGACCGTGCCGCCCTCGTCGTCGATCACCGTGTCGTACCCGTCGGGCAGCGAGTGCACGAAGCGGTCGACGTAGGTCGCGCGCGCCGCCGCCATGATCTGCTCCTCGGTGGCGTCGAGGTTGCCGTAGGCGATGTTCTCGCGGATGGTCCCGCCGAACAGCCACGTGTCCTGCAGGACCATGCCGACGTTGGACCGGAGCTCGCTGCGGCGCATCTGGGAGATGTCGCGGCCGTCGAGGGTGATCGATCCGGAGTCGAGCTCGTAGAACCGCATGATCAGGTTCACGAGGGTGGTCTTGCCGGCGCCGGTGGGACCGACGATGGCGATCGTCTGGCCCGGTTCGGCCACCAGCGAGAGGTCCTGGATGAGCGGGTTGGCGGGGTCGTAGGAGAACGAGACGTGGTCGAAGACCACCCTTCCCTCGGGCCGTTCGTCGGTCTGGGGCTCGGCCGGATCGGGCGCCTGCTCGTCGACGTCGAGGAGCTGGAAGACGCGCTCGGCCGAGGCGATGCCCGACTGGAACACGTTGAGCATCGAGGCCAGCTGGGTGAGCGGCTGGGTGAACTGGCGGGAGTACTGGATGAAGGCCTGCACGTCGCCGAGCGACATGGCCCCCGACGACACCCGCAATCCGCCGATCACGGCGATGGCCACGAAGTTCAGGTTGCCGAGGAACATCATCGCCGGCTGGATCGTGCCGGCCAGGAACTGCGCCCCGAAGCTGGCGTCGAAGAGCTCTTCGTTCTTGTCGCGGAACCGCTCCTCGATCGCGCCCTGCTGGCCGAACACCTTCACGAGCGAGTGGCCGGTGAAGGCCTCCTCGACCTGCGCGTTGAGCGCGCCGGTGTGGGCCCACTGGGCCACGAACCGCTTCTTCGACCGAGCCGTCACCCACTTCACGAGGAGCAGCGATGCCGGGATGGTGATGACCGCGATCAGCGCCAGGATCGGCGAGATCACGAACATCATCACCACGACGCCGATGATGGTGAGGGTCGAGGTGAGCAGTTGGCTCAGCGTCTGCTGGAGGCTCTGGGCGATGTTGTCGATGTCGTTGGTGACCCGGCTCAGCAGGTCGCCGCGGGGTTGGCTGTCGACGTAAGCGAGCGAGAGGCGGTTGAGCTTGTCCTCGACGTCGGACCGCATCCGGTACATCGTCCGCTGGACCACGCCCGCGAGCAGGTACGACTGCAGGTACGAGAACGCGGCCGAGACGATGTAGAGGCCGACCACGAACAACAGCACGTTGCGCAGCTGGTCGAACTGGATGCCGTCGGTCTTGCCGGTGATCCCGTTGACGATCACATCGGTTCCGTGGCCGAGGATCCGTGGCCCGATGACCGACAGCACGACGCTCACGATGGCGGCGATGAGCACGCCGACGGCACCGATCCGCTCGGGCTTCATGGTGGCGAGCAGGCGGCGGGTGGAGCCCTTGAGGTCCTCGACCTTCTCGGCCGGCATCCCGGCACCACCGAAGCGGCCGCCGGCGAACGACCGCGACGGTGGTTCGGGCTTGTGCTGGGGCGTGTCGTCGAAGTCGTCGATCTCGTCGATCTCGTCGACGGATGGTGGATGGGCGTGCGCGGTCGGGACCGGACCGGATGGCCCGGTCGCCCCGACAGGCTCGGGCAGGTCGAGGGGACCCGGGATGCCACCCGGTTGGGGGCCGTCGACGGGTTCGATGTCGTCGGTCATCGGACCGCCTCCTCGGCGCTCAGCTGCGAGCCGACGATCTCCTGGTAGGTCGGGCAGGTCTCGAGCAGCTCGGCGTGCGTGCCGACCCCGACCACATGGCCGTCCTCGAGGACCATGATCCGATCGGCGTCCATGATCGTGGACACCCGTTGGGCCACGATCACGACGGTGGCCGACGCGGTGTGTGGCGCGAGGGCGGCACGCAATCGGGCGTCGGTGGCCAGGTCGAGCGCGGAGAACGAATCGTCGAAGAGGTAGATCTCCGGCCGGCGGACCAAGGCGCGGGCGATGGCCAGCCGCTGGCGCTGCCCGCCCGACACGCTCGAGCCGCCCTGGCTGACGCGGGCGTCGAGGCCGCCGGGCATCCGTCGCACGAAGTCCGCGGCCTGCGCGATCTCGAGGGCCGCCCACAGCTCGTCGTCGGTGGCATCGGGGTTGGCGAAGCGGAGGTTCGAACCGACCGTGCCCGAGAACAGGTACGGCTTCTGAGGCACGAGGCCGATGCGCTTCCAGAGGGTCTCGGGCTCGAGCGCGCGCACGTCGACGCCGTCGACCAGGACCGTGCCCGAGGTGGCGTCGAACAGCCGGGGCACCAGGTTGAGCAGCGTGGTCTTGCCCGAGCCGGTGCTCCCGATGATCGCGGTGGTCTCGCCTGCCACCGCCAAGAGGTCGATCCCGGTCAGGATCGGCTGGTCGGCGCCCGGGTAGTGGAACCCGACGTCGCGGAGCTCGAGCGAACCGCTGGCCGCGATCTGGGTGACCGGAGCATCCGGGCTGCGGACCGAGGACGGCGTGTCGAGCACCTCGTTGATCCGCTCGGCGCAGACCGCGGCGCGCGGTGCGAGCACGGCCATGAACGTGGCCATCATCACGGCCAGCAGGATCTGGGTGAGGTAGCTGAGGAAGGCGATGAGGGCACCGACCTGCATGTGCCCGCTGTCGATGCGAGACGCACCGAACCACAGCACGGCGACGCTCGACCCGTTGAGCACGAGCATCACGATCGGGAACATGAAGGCCTGGAGGCGGCCCGCTCGTAGGGCGGTCTCGGTGACGTCGGCGTTGACCTTTGCGAAGCGCTCGCGCTCGGCGGGCTCGCGCACGAACGCCCGCACGACCCGGATGCCGGTGATCTGCTCGCGCAGCACCTGGTTCAGGCCGTCGATGCGGATCTGCATCACGCGGAACTGCGGGACCATCCGCCACACCACCAGGCCGACGCCTGTGATGAGCAGCGGGATGCTCACCGTGAGGATCCACGACAGGCCGACGTCTTCGCGCAGTGCCATCACGATGCCGCCCACGCAGGTGATCGGCGCCGCCACCAGGAGGGTGCACGTCATGAGGACGAACATCTGGACCTGGGTGACGTCGTTGGTGATGCGGGTGATCAGCGATGGGGCGCCGAAGGTGCTGACCTCTTGGGCCGAGAAGCCTGACACCTGGTGGAACAGCCCGCTGCGCACGTCACGCCCGAAGCCCATGGCCGCCCGGGATCCGAAGTACACCGCGCCCGTGGCCGCGAGCACCTGGAAGAGCGTGACACCCAGCATCACGCCGCCGGTGTGCCAGATGTAGTTGGTGTCCTTCGCCGCGATCCCCTTGTCGATGATGCTGGCGTTGAGGCTGGGGAGGTAGAGCGTCGACAGCGACTGGAGGGCTTGGAGGCCCACGACGAGCGCCAGGTCGCGGCGATAGCGGCCGAGGAAGGTTCGGAGCAGGCGGATCAGCATTCAGACATCTCGTTCGACGGGTCGGCGCGGACCGATCGGGAGGCGGTCCTGCGAACCGGCCCACCACTGCGCCGGGCCGACTTCGCACGCTATCTGCACGACCCGTGCGACTTGCCCTCGCAAACCCACCCGCGAGTCAGGCGAAGCGGATGTCGAGGGTGCGCAGGTGCGTGTGGAGGCCGGCGTCTTGGACGGGGAGCAGGTACGCCGGCGCGGAGGAGGTGTTGTGGTGGGCGTGCCAGAGACCGGGCGGGGTGATGAAGGCGCCGCCGGACTCCCAGTCGACCCGGACCGGATCGACGATCTCACCGGCGGCGTCGAGCGTGCGGCCGACGAGCGTGAAGCAGCCGGGTGGCGCGTCGACGATGAGGTCGAGGGCGACGGACTGGTGGCGATGGGGCTTCTGCACGGCCCCGGGCGGGACGACGCCGTACATGGCCCACAGCACGTGGGTGATGGTGAGCGTCCGGGTCTGTTCGGCGGTGGCGAGCAACACGCTGATGCGATTGCGGTCCTCGGCGTGAGGTGCGGCCTCGACGAGGGCCAGCTCGGCGGCGAGCCACTCGGCGGGGAAGTGGGTCGGCGGGAACCGACGGTCGGTCGGGACGACACCGAGGTGGCGCAGGAGCGGCTCGTCGGTGACCCGGTAGAAGGTGGTGTCCTGGGCGGCGCGGTGGCGAGCGGCCAATCCGGCAGGGAGGACGAAGACGTCGCCGCGACCCCAGGCCAGGTGGAGGCCGTCGCCCTCCGTGGAACCGGACCCGGTCAGGACGTAGATGAACTCCGAGGTGGCGACCGGTGCGGTGTCGAGCCACCCGCCCGCCACGATCCGCACGAACGAGGCACACAGCGCTGGGCTGGTGGCCGGGCCGGCGACGTCGAGCTCGTCCGAGACGTCGAGCGGGACGATGGTCGTCTCCGTGAGGCCCTCGTGCAGGGAAGCCGGGAACTGCCGCAAGGGGATCGCCGGCGTGATGCCCGCCCCCACAGGGTTGGCGGCGCGGCTGTATTCGTGGATCCGAGCCGACCTGGTCAGCGGGTCATCGGGATCGGGCGCCCGATGCGGCTGACCGGGCTCACGAACCTCGGTGTCGCTCACGACACCAGTCTCGCGCCGGTCAGACAGGGGCGGCCAGGTCGTCGTCGTCCAGGAACGGATCCCAGACCTCTTCGGCCTCGTCGAACTGCTCGGCCAGGGCGAAGAGGGACGTCGCCATCGAACGAACCGCTGACGTGATCGGGTTGGCGCTCAGCATCATGACGGCCTCCTCCTCCATCCATCGGCAGATCGGGGCCACAACATGACTACCCCGGTTCGTCTCTCTGACGGTGATCCGACAGACGGTCGTCCGTCACCCTGTCAGGTGTCGTCCGTCACCCCTCAGGGGTAGCGAAGCGCGATGCCGGCCTCGGGGTTCGGGGCCACGAAGGCGATGCTCTCCTGGAGCTCCAGGGTGACGGTGGTCGCGTCGTGGCTCCGGTAGCCGATCGATGCGTCCTGGCCGACGGTGAGCTCGAAGTCCCCGCCGCGCTGGCTGACGACGATGGCACCGTCGACCGCGGGCGCCCACACGACCGGCCCGCCGAGGATGAGTCCGAGGTGCTGGAGCAGCGGGTAGCCACCCTTCTCGGTGGTCTCGATCACGCCCGCATAGCAGCGCGGGCCGAGGGCGATGGCGTAGGGGCCGTCGATGCCGGCTGCCTTGAGCGTGGCGACCGCGCCTGCGACGTGGTTCGGGTACCGGCTGAAGTCCTCGGTGAGCGCGATCGGCGCGTGGGGCGACGCCCCGCCGATGCCGACCATGTCGCCGGCGGCGAAGCCGTCGAAGACGAGGGAGTCCTCGGCCACGGCGAAGGCGCGGCACGCGTCGACCACCGGATCGAGGTCGGCGTCGCAGGCACCCCGGTCGATCGAGTCGAGCTCGGCCCGATCGAGCGTGAAGGTGCGGCGAAGCTCGACGAGCGGGAGGACCTTGCGGCGGGCCGCCACGACCTCGTCGCCGGGACCGGCCGGGAGCGGCTCCAGCCGGCCGAGGCTGATCGACGACTTGGCGTATCCGTGCGGGCCATCGAAGTCGACGAGCTTGCGGGCCGCGAGGAAGTGCTTGAGGGTGCGAGTGGCCTCGGCATCGATCTCGGACCAGGCGGCCTCGGAAACGGGGGCGAGCTCTCGGAAGAGGTGGTTCACGGGTTCAGCTCCTGAGGGTCGGGCGAGATCAGAACGAGGGGTCGGCGTCGCGAAGGCTGCCGAGGCCGAGGCTGCCGTCGCCGGTCGGGGACGGACCAGCGGGGGAGGGATCGTCGGCGGGGGATGGATCGTCGGCAGCCGGCTCGACGGCGGCCTCGATGGCCAGGATCGAGCCCTCGGTGAAGAGGTAGGTGCGGAGGTGCTTGTCGAGCATGGCGTCGCGGCGGCGGAGCCATTCGAGCGTCATCGCCGCGTGCTCCTTCTCCTCGTCGCGGTTGTGAGCCAGCACCGCGGCCAGCTCGGCATCGTCGGTGGCGTCGACGCGCTGGTCGTACCAGTCGATCGCCTCGAGCTCCTCCATGACCGAACTGATCGCCCGGTGGTGGTCGAGCGTCTCGGGACGGAGCCGATCGATGGCTTCATGGAATCCCTCGCTGGCCATCGCGCTCCTCGGAGGTGAAGGTCGGCCGACGCACCGCGGTCGACCGCACGTACAGGTGAAGCGTAGGTCTGCCCCGACCAGGTGACATCCAGACCCGGCTCGCGGACGGCGTGGGACCGACTCGGGTAGGAAGTCGACCCGTGGACGCCTTCATCGAACCCATGAAGGCCGTCACCGCGCCCCTCCCCACCGACCGGGGGTGGGCGTTCGAGGTGAAGTGGGACGGCATGCGCATCGTTGCCGCGGTCGACGGCGGCGAGGTGGCGGCATGGAGCGCGCGGGGCGCGCCGGCCGAGGAACGGTTCCCCGAGCTCGCCGAGCTGGTCGGCGCCGTCGGCGGACGGCGGGCGGTGCTCGACGGCGAGGTGGTGGCGCTCGACGAGGCCGGCCGCTCGAGCTTCTCCCGGCTCCAGAACCGGATGCACCTCTCGCACGCCGAGCGCGTCGCGCACGTGCGGCGGGAGGTCCCGGTCACCTTCGTGGCCTTCGACCTGCTGCGCCTCGACGGGAACGACCTCTTCACCGTGCCCTACGCCGATCGCCGCCGCCTGCTGCTCGACCTCGTGGAGCCGGCCGCCCACCTCCTCGTGCCCGGCCACGTCGTGGACGATGGCGCCGCCCTGTTCGCAGCGGCGGCCGCGAACGGGCTGGAGGGGTTGATGGCCAAGCGGGTCGAGAGCACGTACCAACCCGGCCGGCGGTCGCCGGCCTGGCGGAAGTGCAAGGTGCGGCGCCGCCAGGAGGTCGTCATCGGCGGATGGGCGTCCGGTGAGGGTCGTCGGGCGGACACGATCGGGTCGCTGCTCGTCGGCGTGCACGATCCGGGACGTCCCGGCAACCCGCTCCTGTTCGCCGGCGGCGTGGGCACCGGCTTCACCGATGCCGACCTCGATCGCCTGCGGGCCCGGTTCGCCGAGTTGGAGGTGGACGAATGCCCGTTCGAGGAGCGGCCGACGGTCATCGGGGGCCGCCAGCTGTCGTGGGTCCGGCCCGAGCTGGTGGCCGAGGTCGAGTTCGGCGAGTGGACCCCCGACGGGCGCCTCCGCCATCCCTCCTACCTCGGGCTGCGCAGCGACAAGGACCCGGACCGGGTCATCCGCGAGCCTGACGGCTCGGCCGGCTGACCGACGGAAGGATCGGCGCGGACCGGGCGTTGCACCTCTCCGGGCCGCGGTTCGCGGCTTCCGTCCAACCCGTGCTCGCAGAGGATCTCCATGTCGGATCAGCCCGCCCCCGTCCTGTCGGTGCTCGACCTGTCTCCGGTCGGCCGAGGCTCCACGCCCGCTGACGCGCTCAACGCCTCCCTCGACCTGGCCCAGGCCGTCGAACGCCTCGGGTACCACCGCTACTGGGTGGCCGAGCACCACAACATGCCCGGCATCGCCAGCTCGTCGCCCGCCGTGCTCATCGCCCACCTCGCGGCAGGGACCACGACGCTGCGGCTCGGATCGGGCGGCGTCATGTTGCCGAACCACTCCCCGCTCGCCATCGCCGAGCAGTTCGGCATGCTCGAGGCACTGCACCCGGGACGCATCGACCTCGGCCTCGGGCGCGCCCCCGGCACCGACCAGCTGACCGCGGCCGCGCTCCGCCGCCGAGGGCTGAACGAGCGCGAGGACGACTTCCCGAACCAGCTCGGCGAGCTCCTCGGGTACTTCAACGCGAGCTTCCCGCCCGATCACCCCTTCGCCCGGATCCACGCCACGCCGGCCCGCGGGTACCAGCCCGCGATCTGGTTGCTCGGGTCGAGCGACTTCAGCGCCCGCCTCGCCGGGCGCCTGGGCCTGCCCTTCTCCTTCGCCCATCACTTCTCGGGCAACAACACCGATGCCGCGGTGGCTGCCTACCGGGATGCATTCACCCCGTCGGACGTGCTCGAGCAGCCGTACCTGATGCTCGGCGTGAACGTGGTCTGCGCCCCCGACGAGCGGGAGGCGCGCCACCTCGCCGGGCCGCTCGCCCTCGCCATCACCCGCCTGCGCCAGGGTCGGCCCGACGTGTACCCGACGCCCGAGGAAGCGGCCGAACACACCTACACGCCGACGGAGAAGGAACTGGTCCGCTCGTTCACCCACGGCCACGTCGTCGGATCACCGACCGGCGTGCGGGACCAGCTCTTCGATCTGGCGGCGCGCACCGGGGCCGACGAGCTCATGTTGACCACCACCACCCACGGCCCCGCCGACCGCCTCCGGTCGTTCGAACTGGTGGCCGAAGCCATGGCACTGGCGCCCGTTCCGGCCGTCTGATCTGCAAGCGCAGGAGACGCGCCGCGAATTCGACCGGTGGTCGATTTCGCGGGAGGTCAGTGGTTCGGGGGAAGATGGGTCATGGCTGACACCCCATGGCAAGACGACGCGTGCTCACTGGTCGACGCGTTCCGCGCCGGTGACCGGTCGCCGGTGGAGGAGCTCGACGCCACCCTCGCCGCGATCGAGGCATCGGACCTCAACGCCTTCTCCCACGTCGACCCCGAGCGGGCGCGCGCCGCGGCCAAGCAGGCCGATCTGTCGCTGCCCTTCGGTGGGGTGCCGACGGCCATCAAGGAGCTCGAGTGCGTCGAGGGCTGGCCCGACACGGGCGGCTCACTCGTGTTCAAGGACCAGATCGCGGATCACACGTCGCACCACATCGCCCGGCTCCTGGCGGAAGGCGGCGCGGTCCCGGTCGGCCTCACCACGTCGTCGGAGTTCGGTGGCCTCAACGTCAGCGTCACCAAGCTGAACGGCATCACCCACAACCCCTGGCAGCACGGGCGCACGGTCGGCGGCTCGTCGGCCGGTTCCTCGGCCGCGGTGGCCGGCGGCCTCCTCAGCCTGGCCACGGGGGGCGACGGTGGCGGCTCCATCCGGATCCCCGCCGGTTACACCGGCCTCCTCGGCTTCAAGGGCACGTTCGGCCGCATCAGCCGCGCTCCCCATGCCTTCATGCGGCCCAACACGGTCGTGAACGGCAACCTGTCGCGCTCGGTGCGCGACGCCGCTCGCTACTTCGACGTGACCGCCGGCGTCGACCGGTACGACCCCTCCACCCTGCCGTCCGACGGCACCTGGGAGCGCGGCCTCGGAACGCAGGAGCTCAAGGGTCGGACCATCGCCATCGTCCCGAACCTCGGTGGCGTCACGCTCGAACCAGGCGTCGAGGAGTCGGTGCGGGCCGGTGCCGAGGCCCTCGCCGCCGATACCGGCATGCGGATCGTCGACCTGTCCATCGAGCTGCCGAACCTCGCAGCCCAGTGGATGATGGGCAACCTCGCCACGCTCGTCGCCGTCCTCGGGGACCGCTGGCCGCGCTGCGCCGACGAGCTCACCGACGAGGTCGCCCTCGGCGTGTTCCTCGCCCAGGCCATGTACAACCTCAACACCGCGGCGGTCGCCGAGGAGCTGCGGGTCCAGGCCAACGAGGCCATGGCGGCCGCCTTCGACCAGGTCGACTTCGTGATCGCCGCCACCAACCCGGGCCCGGCCTTCGCCGCCGATGCCGTCACGAGCAACAGCGAGACGGACCTCCTCGACCTCGTGCGCACCAGCCCGGTCACCAAGTACGCGGCTCGCGGCGCGTTGTTCACGGCTCGGGTGGCCACGGCGTTCGCGCCGAAGCTGCCCAACGCGCTGATCGACTTCGCCGCCAAGCGCTTCCCCGACATGGTCACCATGGGCGCCCTCACGATCATCTCGAACGTGTACGGCAACCCCGCGGTCTCGATCCCCGTGGAGCCGGTCAAGGGCCTCCCGATCGGCATGCAGGTCCTCGCCCCGCACCACGAAGACGCCCTGCTGTTCGACGTCGCCCTCGCCGTCGAGCGCGAGCGCCCCTGGCCGATGGTCGCCACCCCCGTCGCCGCCCGGGCCGCGGCTACTGCCTGACGGCCACCTCGAAGAGGCGCTTGGCCTCGGGATAGTCGGGCTTCCCGACGGCGGTGCGCGGAACCGTCTCGACGGTGACGATCTCCCGCGGGTGCTTGTAGGACGCGAGCTGGGTGCGGAGGGCGGCGATCAGCTCGTCGTGGGGCACGGGGTCGGCGTCGGCCGAGAACCCGACCACCGCGGCAACCCGTTGGCCGAACCGCTCGTCGGGGATGCCGAACACGAGGCAGTCGTCGACGGCCGGGTGGGTCTTGATGGCCTCCTCGACCTCCTCGGGGAAGACCTTCTCTCCCGCCGTGTTGATGCACTGCGACCCGCGGCCGAGCAGCATGAGGGAACCGTCGGCGCCGACGGTGGCGAAGTCCCCGGGGATGGCGTAGCGGGAGCCGTCGATCTCGCGGAACGTCGCGGCGGTCTTGGCTTCGTCCTTGAAGTAACCGTGACCGGCGCTTGTCGGGAGCGCCACCAGGCCGATCTCACCCGAGCCGGGCTCGACCCGCCGGGCGTCCTCGGTGACCACGATGACCCCCGGACTCGGCATGAATCGGGCCGTCTCGGCGGGCGTGCCCTTGAACGACAGCGACATGCCCATGCCGCCCTCGGTGGCGGCGATGAGATCGATGATCACCACGTTGTCGAGGTGGTCGTGGAGCCCGGCCTTCACCTCGCTGGAGAACATGGCGCCCGACGACGCGACCACGGTGACGCGATCGAGGACGCGGCCCGGGCGCTCGTCGAGGGCCTTGAGCATCGGGCGGGCGAAGGCGTCCCCGACCACGATCACCGCGTCGGCGCGCTCGCGCTCGGCGACGTCCCACAGCTCCTGGCAGTCGAGCGTGCGCCCGTTCAGCAGGACGACTCGCCCGCCGAACAGCAGCGTCGGCAGCACGCCGATCGCCATCGCGGTCTGGTGCATGAGGGGCGGCGCGGGGATGGTCACGAACTGGCTGCCCTCGCCCGCCCGTCGAACGGCCAGCGCCACCGCTTCCTCGGGGGTCTCGACCGCCTGCTCGCGCAACAGCGGCGGCGCGGTGGCGAGCATCACCTCGACCGCCTCGCCGATGTGGGCGGTCACGCCCTTGGGCCGGCCGGTGGTGCCGCCGGTGTAGGCCATCGAGACGTCGTCGGGGCTGCGCTCGATGCGCGGCGCCGGGTCGGATCGGGCCAGGACCTCCTCGTAGCGCTCGGTCCCGTCGAGGTGCGCGCCCCCGTCGTCGACCTCGATCACGAGCTTCAACGCGGGCAGGCGATCGCGCACCGCGGCCACCCGCTCGCGGAGGCTCGAGTGGTACACGAGCGCCTCGGCGTCGGCGTTCTCGAGCAGGTAGCGCAGCTCTTCGTCGACGTACCGGTAGTTCACGTTCACGGGGATGGCCCGGATCTTCAGTGCCGCGAAGGTCGCTTCGAGGTACTCGGGCGAGTTGTAGAGGAACTCCGCCACCTTCGAGCCCGGCTGGAGCCCGGCATCGGTGAACGCTCGTGCCAGCCGCGCCGACCGGTCCTCGAAGTCGGCCCAGGTGCGGCGTACATCGCCCTGCACGACGGCGACCTCGTTCGGGATCGCGTCGGCGATCGCTTCCCAGATCGTGGCGTGGTGGGGTTCCATCGAGCTTTCGATCCTCAGCCTGGCCGGAACTGCGGGAGGTGGCGGCCGTCGGAGAGCAACTCCCAGCGGACCGTGACGGCCAGGCCCGGTGCCACGGTCTCGGGGTCGCACTCGACCACGTTCGACATCAGGCGGATCCCGTCGTCGAGGTCGATCAGCGCCACGGCGTAGGGGACCCGGTCGGCCATCGTGGGGAACGCCGGACGGTGCTGGACGCTCACCGCGTAGACGGTCCCCGTGCCGGCCGATGGGCGCCACTCGAGGTCGGTCCCGAGGCAGCTCGGGCACACCTCGCGGGGGTAGAAGATCGGCTGCTCGCAATCGATGCACCACTGCACGAGGAAACGCTGCTCACGTGTCGCGTCCCAGAACGGGCGACTGACGTCGGTGACCGGCGGCTCGATGCGGGTGGGAGCCGGTGCGTCGGCGGGCCCCGGGGAGTCGGCGGTGGCGCTCACAGCGTTGCCTCCGTCCCGAGGACGGCGGTCGACATGCACGACAGGACCATGCCCGAGCCGTGGGCGACGGCGATCTCGGCGCCGTCGACCTGGCGGGGGCCGCCCTCGCCGCGGAGCTGCCGCACCGCCTCGACCACCAGGAACATGCCGTACATCCCCGGGTGGGTGTAGCTGAGGCCGCCACCGTTGGTGTTGGTGGGGAGGGAGCCGCCGGGCCCGAGCTTGCCGTCCTCCACGAACGGGCCGCCTTCGCCCTTGGCACAGAAGCCGAGGTCTTCGAGGTGGAGCAGCAGCGTGATCGTGAAGCTGTCGTAGCCCATGAACACGTCGACGTCGGCCGGCGTGATGCCGGCCATCTCGAACGCCCGCGGCCCGCTGATCGCGCCGCCGGTGGTGGCGAGGTCCGGCATCTGGCTGATCATCAGGTGGGTGTTGCCGGTGGCCGCCCCCAACACGTAGACGGGGGGCTTCCGCAAGGTGCGGGCCCGCTCGGCCGAGGTCACGATGAAGGCCCCGCCGCCATCGGTGACGAGGCAGCAGTCGAGCTTGTGCAACGGCGAGGCCGTCATCTCCGAGGCCAGCACCTCCTCGATCGTGAGCGGCGTCTGGACCTTGGCCCGCGGGTTCAGCTCCGCCCACTGGCGGGTGCTCACCGCGATCTGGGCGAGTTGCTCGGAGGTGGTGCCGAAGGTGTGCATGTGCCGGTTCGCGGCCAGCGCGTACCCGCCCTTGGGCATCTGCAAGCCGTAGGGCGCCTCCCACTCGAACATGGGGTTGGGCCCCGGTGGCCCTGGTCGGCCCCCCGCCGGTGCGTCGCCCGCGGCGCGATCGGCCCGCGGCGTCTGGGCGAAGACCACGAGGATGCACTCGGCCACGCCCGCGGCGATGGCCGAGGCCGCGTGCTCCAGGTACACCTCGAACACCGAACCGCCCGTCATCGTCGAGTCGGTGAAGCGGGCCTCGATGCCGAGGTACTCGGCGAAGGCCATCGACGACGTGTGGTGGCAGACCCCGTCGATGTCGGCCAGCGTGAGGCCGGCATCGTCGAGCGCCTCGCGGACCATCTGCGCTTCCAACGCCCGACCCCGGAGGTCGAGCTGCCCCGTGGGCGACACCGCGTCGGCCACACCCACCACCGCAGCAGCACCCCGGAGGGTTCGATCGCGACTCACGGGCTATGGCCTAGCAGCGACCGCTCCGTCGAGTGCCTCTGCATCGAGGGTGGGGGCTGGTTCGTCGGTCGTGGGCGGCGCCGGGAGCGGCCGCTTGGTCCGGCGGGAGAAGGCGAGATCCTTCATCTGGTCGCCGACCTTGGTGCTCAACAGGTCGAGGATGTAGTTCTGGCGGACGGTCCACGGCGCCTTGGTTCCCTGCTTCGGCATGATCGCCACGCCGCGCTGGATGTAGCCGGAGCTGAAGTCGAGGATCGGCCTGCGCTCGACGTCGGCGGACAGGGTGGGCACGGCCATCGCGTTGCCCGTGCGATCGAGGTGGTTGATCAGGCGGCACACCGCCTGGGTGGTGAGGTCGGCGCGGAGCGTCCACGACGCGTTCGTGTACCCGATGCACAGGGCGAAGTTCGGCACGCCGCTGAGCATGTGGCCCTTGTAGGCCACGCAGTCTCCGGTGACGACCTCGGTCCCGTCGACCTCGACCTCGATGCCACCGCACGACACCAGCACGAGGCCGGTGGCCGACACGACGAGGTCGGCCTCGAGCTCGACGCCGGACCGCAAGGCGATCCCGGTCTCGGTGAACGACTCGATGTGGTCGGTGACGATCTCGGCCTTGCCCGAGTGGATGGCCTTGAACAGGTCCCCGTCGGGCACGAGGCACAGCCGCTGGTCCCACGGGTCGTAGGTGGGCGTGAAGTGCGAATCGACGTCGTAGCCCTCGGGCAGCAGCCGGGTGACCATCGCCCGCAGGCCCTTCTTGGCCAGCTCCGGCCGGCGCCGGCAGATCTGGAAGAAGGCGGTGGTGACGAGCACGTTCTTCCAGCGCACGATGCGGTGGGCCAGCCGCTCGGGCAGCCACTTGCGCACGAAGTCGGCCACCGGATCCTTGCCCGGCAAGGCGGTGATGTAGCTCGGCGAGCGCTGGAGCATCGTGATGTGCTCGACGTCGGGCGCCATCGACGGCACGAGCGTGACCGCGGTCGCGCCGCTTCCGATGACCACCACGCGCTTGCCCGCGTAGTCGAGGTCCTCGGGCCACTGCTGCGGGTGGATCACCTGGCCCTGGTACCGATCGAGGCCCGGGAAGTCCGGCTGGTAGCCGCCGTCGTAGGAGTAGTAGCCGCTGCACATGTAGAGGAAGCTGCACGTGTAGGTGACCGGCTCGGCCTGCCCGGCGACCGTGGCGGTCACGGTCCACGTGGCGTCCTCCGACGACCAGGAGGCCCGCTCGACCTTGTGCCCGAAGCGGATGTGGCGGTCGATGCCGAAGTCCTCGGCGGTCTCGCGGATGTAGCGCAGGATCGAGTCACCGTCGGCGATCGACTTGGCGTCCTTCCACGGGCGGAAGGGGTAGCCGAGCGTGAACATGTCGGAGTCGGAGCGGATCCCGGGGTACCGGAAGAGGTCCCACGTGCCGCCGAGGTCCGAGCGCCCCTCGAGGATGGCGTAGGTCTTGCCCGGGCACTCGGCCTGCAACCGGTAGCCCGCGCCGATGCCGGAGAGCCCGGCGCCGACCACGAGGACGTCGAGGTGTTCGGAGATCATGAGGGGCGGGGCTCCGTTCGAGGGAGGGTGCGGCGATGGCCGGTGGGAAACTATTTGCACTCGTACTGCACAGAGTCTGCCACGGATCAGCCGAGGGAGGGGCGTCCACCGAGGCGTTCCCGGAGCGCAGCGCCGATCGCGACCAGGACGAAGATGGCGATGGCGAAGAGGACGATCGTGCCACCCGACGGGGTGTCGGTGTAGTAGCTCGTGCCGACGCCGGCGACCGAGGACACCACGCCGATGGCCGTGCCCACCAGGACCGTTCCCCGGAAGCTGCCGGCGAGGAGTTGGGCGGCGGCGATCGGGAGGATCATCAGGGCGCTGATGAGCAACAGGCCGACCACCCGCATCGAGACGACCACGGTCACCGCGGTCACGATCGCCAGCAGCAGGTTCAGGGTGAGCACCGGGAGACCCGACGCCGTCGCGTACTCCTCGTCGTTGCTCACTGCGAACAGGTAGCGGCCGAGGCCGTGGGTGACGGCCAGCACCGCGAGGGAGAGGGCGGCGAACACGACGAGGTCGCCCTGGCTCGTGGTGGTGATGGCGCCGAACAGGTACGAGTTGAGGTTGGCCGGCGTGCCTCCGGGCGCCTGGGAGATCAGCACGACGCCGCCGGCGATGCCGCCGTAGAAGAGCACCGCGAGGGCCACGTCGCCACTCGTGCGACCGCGGGCCCGGATGAGCTCGATGGCCACGGCTCCGGCGACGGCCGCGACGAGCGCGGTCCACACCGGTTCGGTGGAGGTGAGGACGCCGGCGGCCACGCCGGCCAGGGCCACGTGGCCGAGCCCGTCGCCGATCAACGAGAGGCGGCGTTGCACGAGGTAGACGCCGACCGATGGGGCGGTCAACCCGATGAGCAGCGCCGCGATCAGGGCCCGCTGCATGAACTCGTAGTGGAGGATCTCCATCGGCCGTCCTCCTCAGCCCGACAGCCCGAGGCCGAGGCCGGGCCGTTGCTCGGGAGGTCCGCCGTGGGCGTGGTGCCACTCGTCGTCGTGCTCGTGGTGGAACTCGTGGTCGAGCGCGGGGCCGTCGTGCACGACCTCGCCGCCGCGGAACACCACGGCCCGGGTGATGAGCGGCTCCACCGGCCCGAGCTCGTGGGTGATCAAGACGATGGTGGTGCCCCGTGCCGCGAGGGCGCCGAGCGCCACCGCGAGCGCCTCCTGGTTCTCGCGGTCCACGCCGGCGGTGGGCTCATCGAGCACCAAGAGGTCAGGATCGGTGGCCAGCGCTCGGGCGATGAGCACCCGACGCTGCTGTCCGCCCGAGAGGTCGGTCATGGGCGTGCGGGCATGGTCGCCCAGATCGACCGCCTCGATGGCCGCCGCCACCGCAGCGCGGTCGTCGGCACGGAGCCGGCGCCACGGCGCGACCTGGCTGAGGCGGCCCGACGTCACCACCTCGGAGACCGTCGACGGGATGCCGCTCGCGACCGTCTGGCGCTGCGGGACGTACCCGACGCGGCGCCAGTCGTCGAACGCGCGTCGGTCCTCGCCGAAGAGCCGGATCTCGCCGCCGAGCAGCGCGGCCAGCCCGAGCAGGCCACGGATGGTGGTGGACTTCCCCGACCCGTTGGCGCCGAGGATGCCCACGACCTCACCGGCACCGACCGAGAGATCGAGCCCCCGCACGACGGCGCGCCCGTCGTAGCCGATGTCGGCGTTGCGGAACTCGAGCACCGCCGGGTCGAGCGGGGTCACGGACAGGGCTGATCCTTCTTCAGGTTGGCGAGGTTCGACCGCATGACCTCGAGGTAGTCGGAGCCTTGCGAGCGATCGTTGAGGCCCTCGATGGGATCGAGCACGTCGGTGCGGACCTTGGCCTCGGACGCCACGGTCTTGGCGATGCTCGGGCTCACCAGGGTCTCGAAGTAGATGGTACGGACGTGATGCGCCTCGACGAAGTCCGTCACCTGGGCCAGATCCTTGGGTGAGGGCTCGTCCTCGGGGGTGAGCCCGGTGATCCCCACCTG
The DNA here is from genome assembly GCA_025463365.1 of Acidimicrobiales bacterium. Taxonomy (GTDB): domain Bacteria; phylum Actinomycetota; class Acidimicrobiia; order Acidimicrobiales; family Iamiaceae; genus Aquihabitans. Next base: position 38,336 of record JAOBWM010000155.1, on the reverse strand, counting down.
CTCCATCCCGTAGCGACGGGCGAGGTAGCCGAAGGCGTTGTGGCTGGTGATGAGCTCCTTGTTCGCACACTGGCTCAAGGCCGCCTCGAACTCGCCGTCGAGGCTGGCCAGGTCGGCCTTCAGCGCCTTGAGGTTCGACCGGTAGGCGGCGGCGTGAGCCGGGTCCTTCTCCTCCATCGTGCGGGCGAAGGCCGAGGCGACCGCGGCGAGGCGGGTCGGGTCCTGCCAGAAGTGCGGATCGACGGCGCCCGCTTCGGCGTGCTGGGCCTTGCCCCCCTCGATCGGCGTGAACGTGAGGTCGAGGTGCGCGGCCGACTTGGCGTCGAACACGGTGGGATCGGTCGCGCCCTTCACCGCCTCATCGACCGAGGGCTGGAAGCCCGACAGGTAGACGACCACATCGGCCGTCTGGACGGCGGCCACGTCCTTCGGGCTGAGCTCGAGGTCGTGCGGTTCGGCGCCCGGCTTGGTGAGGCTCGACACGTCGACGTGGCTCCCGCCCACCCGCTGGGCCATCCACTGCAAGGGATAGAAGGACGCCTCGACCTGCAGCTTCCCGTCGGCGGCGGCCGGGGCCGAGCCTCCACACGATGCCAGCGGCAGGAGGCTCAGGCTCAGGCTCAGGCTCGCAACGAGCACCACGGGCGAACGGGGGTGGAAGCGGGTGGGCATGCGCCCACCTTCGCCAAAATGAGAGTGATTGTCAATTTCATTTCAGAGACCGGGCCGGATGGGCGTCCGAGGGCGGCTGACCACCTCCCTCGCCAGGTCGTCGCGCCGCCGATCGCCCGTCAACCGAACTGGGCAGACGGCCGCGTTGTGGTGGTGGCGCCGAGTTCGGACTCGGGGAGCAGGAAGCAGTCGATGTCGCCGGCCTCGTCCTGCGAGCCGAACGACGAGTTCGTGATGGTGATCGAGAACCGGCAGCTGCCGGTCGCTGTGGCGAAGCCGCCGGTCCCGCCGGTGACGATGGTCGTATACGGGACGCCGGTGGTGCCGACCGGAGCGTCGTGACTGACCTTCAGGGTGATGGTGGACCCGTCCGGACCCGTGAGGACGCCCGTGCCCTCGCCGTGCCACGTGTCCCCAGAGGTCGTTCCGCAGTAGGAGGCGCGGTAGGACCAAGCGCCTCCGACCCAGTTGCCGTGGAAGTCCTGGCCGTAGGGCGTGAAGGTCGCCGTGAGCTCGTGGGTCGTCTGGGCGCAGCGGCCGCCGATGCGGTACTGCTCGTTGCCCGTGTAGTTGCCGTTGATCTCCCAGAAGTTGTCCATCGGTGCGCCGAGGTCGGTCGTGGTGGTCGTGCTCGGCGGGACGGTGGTGGGTTCGACCGCAGTGGTCGTGGTGGGGCCTGCGGTGCCCGGTGGGACCGTCGTGGAGATCGGAGGAGCGCTCGGAGTCGTGGGTACGCCGGTCGTGTCGGGAACCGTGGTCTCGTCGACCGTCGTGGTGGTGCCCTCGCCCTCGCCCGCGGTGAGCTGCTGGCGCGATCCGTCCGCGGGACGGGAGGCGGACCAAGCCACGCCGCCGGCACCGAGGAGCAGCAGCGCGGCCATCGAGCCGACCGCGACACGACGGCGCACCTGCCGGGTGCGGGCCCGACCCTTGAGGTCGTCGAGGTCGAGGCCGTCAGCCGTGGGCCCGGCGGCCTTCGTGAGGTGGTTGCGGAGCTTGCTCATCGCGGATCCTCCTGGAGGTCCAGATCGTCGTCGTCGGCGAGGCCGCTGCCTCGCAGCGCGGCCACCGCCTGGTGCAGGTGGGCCTTGACCGTCCCGGTCCGACAGCCCATGGCGTCGGCCACCGCCGCGAGGGGGAGGTCGCCGAAGTAGCGGAGGAGGATCGCCTCCCGCTGGCGAGGCGGGAGCGCAGCCACGGCGTCGCGCACGGCGACGTCGTCGGCTACCTCGTGCGAGCGGCTCTCCTCGCTTGGTCGGCCGTTGCGGTCGTGGGCGCGCCGCTCGGCGAGGCGTCGGCGCAGGCCCGAACGGGCCAGGTTGAACGCCACCCGATAGGTCCAGGCCTCGGGCTGCTCCATCGCCGACACCCGGGGCCAGCGCTCGATCACGCGGACGAGCGCGTCCTGGGCCAGCTCCTCGGCCACCTCGCGCTCGCCGAGGTAGAGCCGGAGGGCGCCGACCAGCTTCGGGTGCATGCGCCGGCAGAACTCGTCGGGCCCCACGAGCGCAGTGGGCGCGTGGGCTTCGCCATCCGCCGCCACCACGGCCTGCTCCCCCACCGCCACCCGCACCCCCGGTTCCTCGCGCACGGCCACCATACGGAGACAACAACGCACGGGCGGGCCCGAAGGTGTAGTCCCCGAACCGGACATCGGTCCGTCCCGGCTGTGCTCCCCCCGCGGGGAGGGGCCACAATGGCAGCCGACCGATCGCAAGGGGGAAGGTCCGTGGACCTCACCGTCGTCGCCATCCCGGCCTACTTCTCGTCCATGGGCGCGGAGTACCTGCACCTGAAGAAGCAGTCGACCCTGCGTGCCCCAATCGCCGGCGACTACGAACGCCGCGACACGATCGCCAGCCTCACGATGGGCTCGCTCAGCCTCGTTGCCCCGCTGGTCTTCCAGAAGCTCGTGCAGCCGATCACGCCGGGCAAGGGCAAGTACGGCAAGGTCCTCGTCGGCGTGGCGGTCGGTGCGGCAGCCGCCACCACCATCGCCGACCTGCTCGCCCGCAACGCCGAGGGCCTCCCCGAGGCGGGGGTCGTGCCCGAGCCCATCGAGACCACCGCGGTCGAGGCGTCGCCCGGTCGGGCCCGTCGCCGCAAGCTCGCCGATCTCGCCCGCAAGACCCGCGGTTCCGCCGCGGTCACCGCCGTCTCCACCGGCGTGCTGGCCGGCGCCACCACCTGGGCCTCGCGCACGGCCGCCAAGCGGCTCTGGAAGAACGGCGTGGCGCGGGACCTCGGCGGGGGCGCGCTCGCCACCGTCGGTGCCATCGCGGCGTGGGACTTCATCTACTACTGGAACCACCGCCTGATGCACGAGAGCCGATGGATGTGGGCCATCCACGTCGTGCACCACTCGAGCGAGCACTACAACCTGTCGACGGCGCTGCGGCAGCCGGTGGCCGATGTGCTCGGCATGTTCGTGCCCATCGGCGCGCTCGCCCTACTGGGGTTCCGGCCCGAGCTCATCGAGACCGCCCGCGGCGTCAACCTGCTCTACCAGTACTGGATCCACACCGAGACGATCCCGAAGCTGGGACCGATCGAAGAGGTGTTCAACACCGCGTCGCACCACCGGGTCCACCACGGGAGCAACCGCCAGTACCTCGACCGCAACCACGGCAGCATCCTCATCATCTGGGATCGCCTGTTCGGCACCTTCGAGCGCGAGGACGAGCCGGTCCGCTACGGGCTGACGAAGAACATCGACACCTACAACCCGCTCACCATCGCCACCCACGAGCAGGTCGACATCCTCCGCGACGTCGCCAACAGCGACTCGTGGAAGGAGCGGCTCAGCTTCATGTTCCGCGGCCCCGGCTGGAGCTACGACCGCCACGCCGAACGCCACGAGCCCGCCCTGGTCGCCGGCATCGCCTGAGTCGGGGCGTCGGGGGCGTCGGGACCGTCGGGACCGTCGGGCGCCGGGCGTCGGGGACGTCGGGCGTCGGGAGCGTCGGGAGCGTCGGGAGCGTCGGGACCGTCGGGCGTCGGGCGTCGGGCGTCGGGCGTCGGGCGTCGGGCGTCCTACCGGTTTTGAGCTATCGGTCGACGTCGGCCCAGGCGGCGGCGAGGCGGTGCACGGCCTCACGCAGGTCCGCGTCGGGGACGGCGAAGGTGAGCCTCAGCCGGCCGGCGTGTGCGCCAGGGGCGGCCGAGAGCCCCTCCGCGGTGGCCACCGCGACGCCTCGCTGGAGGGCGGCCGCAGCGAAGGCGTGCGCCGTGGGCGCCGGGAGGGCGACCCATAGCGACAACCCGCCGGTCGGCCTGCTGACGTGCCAGGTCGGCAGGTGCTCGGCCAGCAGGTCGACGAGCAGCGACGCTCGGCGGGCCAGCGTCGCGTTGCGGTCGGCCACGAACTCGGCGTGGTCGCTCCGCTCGAGGAGACGCAGCGCCAACGCCTGCGCCACGAGTGACGACCCGAGGTCGTGCGTCGCCTTCACGCGGGCCAGGCGGCCGACCACCGCGTCCGGCGCGCGGGCGAACCCCACGCGCAACCCGGCCCAGAACAGCTTGCTGAACGAACCGACCACGACCACGGCGTGATCGGGAGCGTGGGACGCCACCAGCGGGAGCTCGCCTCGCCGGCGATCCGATGGCGCGCCCCAGCGCAATCCGTCGAGGGCGAGATCCTCCACGAGCGGGACGCGGTGCTCGACCACGAGCTTCGCGACCTCGCGACGCCGGTAGGCCGAGAGCAGGGTGCCGGTCGGGCTGTGCGGCCCCGACTGGAGGTAGGCGAGCGTCGGGTGCGCCGCCAGTGCGGCGCGCAGCGCGGCCATCACCACGCCGTCGCGATCCACCGGCACGGGACGCAGGACGGCGCCGGCGGCACCGAACGCGGCCGGGGCACCGGGATAGGTCGGGTCGTCGATCACCACGGCGTCGCCGGGCCGGACCCAACAGGCCGCCGCGAGGGCGATCGCCTGCTGGGCGCCCGTGGTCAGCAGTACCTGCTCGGGTTCGGTCGGAAGGCCGCGCTCGGTGAGCTGCCGGGCGACGAGGCGACGCAGGCCGGGAAGCCCCCACGCCGTGCCTCCCGCGCCCTCGGCCAGGTCGACCAGCTCGGTCGCGCCCACGCTCGCGTCCGGGAGGCCGGTGGGGTCGCGGAGCACCGAGATCGACAGGTCGATGAGGCGATGAGCGACCGGCTGCGGCACCGGCGCGGCCGGGCCCACGTAGCGGGCGACGAGGGCCGAGCCCTCGCGCCTCGGCGGCAGCCCGACATCGGGCGAACCAGCCACGAACGTGCCGCTCCCCTGCCGGCGGTCGACCACCTCGTCGGCCACCAGCTGGTCGTAGGCCGCCACGACCACGCCCCGGCTCACGGCCACCGCGACCGCCAGCGCCCGTTCCGATGGCAGGCGGCGCCCTCGCTCGAGATCACCCCGCTCGACCGCGGCTGCGATGGCACGAGCGAGCTGGCGGTAGAGGGAGCCCGGGCCGGCCGACCACGACCCGAGGTCTGCCACCAGTCGGGCCACGCCCTCGGTTCGGGCCACTCTGGCCGAAGTGGCCCTGTCATCCATGATCCACTTCTGTCAGAGTCCGGGGCCATGGTCAAGTCCCTCACCCCCTGGCAGCCGTCGGCTGCGGTCCGCCGGGCCGGGTCGTCGGCGATCCGCGACCTGCTCGAGCTCACCGAACGGCCCGAGCTGATCTCCCTGGCAGGCGGGCTGCCGAACCCCGAGTGCTTCCCGATCGCAGCCATCGCGAGGGCCACCGCCGCCGCGCTGGCCGAGTCCGGACCCGCTGCGCTCCAGTACGGGCCGACCGAGGGCCACCGACCGCTGCGCGAGTGGGTGGCGGCGCGCCATCGCACCGATGTCGGTGCCCATGCCGATGCCGGTCCCGATGCTGGTCCCGGTGCCGATGCCGATGTCGATGTCGTCGCTCATGTCGATGTCGATGTGGATGCCCATGTCGATGTGGATGCCGATGTCGATGTCGATGTCGACGTCGACCAGGTGATCATCACGAGCGGCGCCCAGCAGGCGCTCGACCTGCTCGCACGGTCGCTCGTCGAGCCCGGCCAAGCGGTGGCCCTCGCCGACCCCGACCCCGATGTCGATGTCGATGTTGACGTCGACCAGGTGATCATCACGAGCGGCGCCCAGCAGGCGCTCGACCTGCTCGCACGGTCGCTCGTCGAGCCCGGCCAAGCGGTGGCCCTCGCCGACCCCGCGTATCCCGGTGCCCTCCAGGCGCTGCGCGCCGCGGGCGCCGAGCTGGTGGGGATCCCGTCGGACGATGAAGGTCTCTGCGTCGACGTGCTGGCCCGGCGGTTGGCTGGTGGCCTGCGGCCCGCCCTGGTGTACGTCGTCGCGAACTTCAACAACCCGACGGGCACGACGCTCCCGCTCGAGCGACGCCTCGCCCTTGCCGAGCTCGCCGAGCGCTACGACTTCTGGCTGATCGACGACGACCCCTACGGCGACCTGCGGTGGGTTGGCTCAGCCCAGCCCGGCCTGCGAACCATGACCGACCGGGCCATCACGCTCGGCTCGACCTCGAAGATCCTGTGCCCGGGCCTCCGGGTCGGCTGGGCCATCGCGCCACCACCGGTCCGGCGGGCGTGCACCACCCTCAAGCAGGGCGCCGACCTCCACACCGGGTCCCTCGACCAGCAGATCGCACTGCGAGTGCTCGCCGAGCCGGGCTTCCTCGCCGGGCACCTCGATCGGGTGCGGGCCACCTACCGATGCCAGGCCGAGGCGCTGGCCGATGCCCTGCGCCGCCACCTCGGTGACCGCATCCGGTTCTCGTCCCCCGACGGCGGCATGTTCCTCTGGGCCACCGTCGGACCCGACCGCTCCGGGACGCCGGTCGACACGACCGCGATGCTCGGTCGCGCCCTCGGTCAGGGCGTGGCCTTCGTGCCGGGCTCGGCGTTCGCCGTCACCCCAGGCGAGCACCGCACGGGGCTGCGGTTGTCGTACGCGACCAACCACCCGGACGCCCTCGACGAAGCAGCCCGCCGCCTCGCCGCCGCCCTCCCCTGACCGCGCCCCAGCCAGCTCCTCCCACCCGGTTCTGAGCGCTCCGCGTCGCACCGACGCGACACCAGGCGCTCAAAACCAACCAGCCCGAGCGACCCACCCGATCTGAGCGCTCCGCGTCGCACCCACGCGACACCCAGCGCTCAAAACCAACCAACCCGAGCCCCACCGGTTCTGAGCGCTCCGCGTCGCACCGACGCGACAGGGGGCGTTCAAAACCAACAGCCCGAGCCCCACCGGTTCTGAGCGCTCCGCGTCGCACCCACGCGACACCCAGCGCTCAAACCGACAGCCCGAGCGACCCACCCGATCTGAGCGCACCGCGTCGCACCCACGCGACACCGGGCGCTCAAAACCAACCAGCCCGAGCGACCCACCCGATCTGAGCGCTCCGCGTCGCACCCACGCGACACCGGGCGCTCAGAACCGACGGCAGGTCGGCGGGGCGGGTGGTGGGGGTCGGCGGGGTCCGGCGGGGGCCGGCGGGGCGGGTGGTGGGGGTCGGCGGGGTCCGGCGGGTGGTGGGGGGGTCCGGCAGGTGGTGGGCGGTCGGCGGGGTCCGGCGGGGGCGGTCGGGCGGGGCCGTGGTCCGGCGGAGGGGGTCAGACGACGGAGAGGGCGACTTCGATGTTGCCGCGGGTGGCGTTGGAGTAGGGGCACACCTCGTGGGCGCGGGCGACCAGGGCTTCGGCGGCGTCCTTGTCGACGTTCGGCACGTGGACATCGAGCTCGACGGCGAGTCCGAACCCGCCACTGCCGTTCGAGCCGATCGACACGCTGGCCGACACCTCGGTGCCGTTCGCGTCGAGCTTCTGCTGACCGGCCACCAGCTTCAGCGCCGAGTGGAAGCACGCCGCGTACCCGGCCGCGAACAGCTGCTCCGGGTTGGTGGCTCCGCCGGCGCCGCCCATCTCCTTCGGGACCCGGAGGTCGAGGTCGAGGATCCCGTCCTCGCTCGTCGCGTGGCCGTTGCGGCCGTCGCCCGTGGCCAGCGCGACCGCGGTGTAGATGGGCTCGATCTTGGTGAGTGGCATGGGGGCTCCGTTCGCGAGGGCCGGGGAGGCCCGAGGATCCCGCCAGTATCGGCCGTCTCGTCGGCGAATGCGCCTGAAGCCGAGCCGGCGCTAGGCCACCCGCAGCCAGCAGGTGCGGTTGCGGCCCTGTCGCTTGGCCGCGTAGAGCGCCTTGTCCGCCTGGTCGACGAGCGTCGCCGAGTCGACCTGGTGCGGGTCCGACACGCTCAGCCCGATGCTCGCCGTCACCGGCTCCGGATCGACGATGGCGGCGATGGCGACGCGGATGCGCTCGGCGACCTCATGGGCCTCGCTCGCCGGGGTGGGACCCAGGAACACGGCGAACTCCTCGCCACCGACGCGGCCGGCGATGTCGGTGTCGCGGATCGAGGTCCGGATGGCTGCGCCCACGTTCCGCAGCACCTCGTCGCCGACGCCGTGGCCGAAGCGATCGTTGATGCCCTTGAAGTGGTCGAGGTCGACGAGCAGCAGCGTGACAGCGAGCTCGAGGCGGGCGAACGTGGCGATCTCGGCCTTCAGGCGTACGTGGAAGGCACGGTGGTTGAGCAGCCCGGTGAGCCCGTCGACATCGGCCAGGCGGCTCAAGTTGCGGTGGAGCGAGATCTGGTCGTCGTGCAGCGCCCACCGGTGACGTGCTCCGCTGACCGCCGCGAACGTCAAGGTGCCCAGGTAGGCGACCTGCAGAAGCGATGCGGAGGTGTGGGTGGCCAGGGCGCCGTCCACGGCCGCCAGGCCCGAGAAGCCACCGACGGCCAGCCCGCCCGACAGCGCCACGAGCGACGGCCGGTGGACGACCGCGGTGAACATCACGCTGAGGGGGAGCAGCCAGGCAAGGGGGCTGCTGACCCCGCCGTCGGCCCACATCCCGAGGACGATCAGCGACGAGCCGAACACGCACCAGGTGGCGAAGACCACGTCCCGATGTGGCGACGCCGCCAGCTTGCGCTCCGGGACCATCACGAACGCCGCGACGAGCCCGGCCAACCCGAACAGGTTGAGGCCGAGCAACAGCAGTCGGTGCGATCCCGTCCGCCAGGTCGCGAACATGTAGGCCATGTCGACCAGCACGATCATCAGGTTCAGCAGGTGGGCGGTCCGGGCGTACCGGGTCCAGAAGGCCAACTCACGGGCGACCGCGGCGGTGGGTTCACGCCGGTCCGACCCCTTCCGGGCCGGTCTCGCGTCGAGCGCGGGCACGGGCACGGGCACGGGCGCCGCCGTCGCCGCTGTCCTCGTCTCCTCGATGCTCGCCATGATCGTCCTCCCGCTTCCGGAGCCAGTCCCTCCGGAACCTGGACCGAATCGTGGGCGCGCGACCATGACCCAATCGTGAACAGGCCGCGACGGAACCGTGACTGGCGGAGGAACACCAGGTCAGCGGGGACCGGAGCCGGGGCCGGGGCCGGTCAGGCGACCCCGGGACCTCAGGAGGCGACGAAGATGTCGACCGAAGGCCGGAGCTGGCCGACCTTGTCGAGCACGTCGTGGATGCGGTGCCCCACGAACGACGACGAGGCCTTGGTCTCGGACTCGGCGGCGTCGAGGGCCGGGAACGACTCCTGGACCATGGCGTAGTCGAACCGCGGCGCCCACTTGCGGGAGCCGAGGCGGGCGGTGACCGAGCAGTTGTCGACCATGTAGGCGATGCCCCGGGCGTGCATGTAGGGGTTGAGCGAGTCGGTGGCCTCGATGACGGACTCGTTGACGATCTCCGACAGCGGGTGGCCGGCCTCGTCGAGCACGTCGATCTGGGCCATCATCGTGGCGCAGTAGGCACCGGCGGTGAAGGGGTCGAGCGGGATCTCCTCCTCCACGCGAGCGGCGCGCACGGTCTCGCCGACGTGCCACATCTCGGTCTGGTCGATGGTGGGCATCGGGTAGCGCTCGAGGCGGGTGCCGGCCACGACGACCGAACGGATCTCGTTGCCGCTGCGGACCTCGTCGTAGATCTCCTGGAGGACGGCCTTCATCGGGAGGTACGTGACGTCGTAGGCCCGGTTGAAGATCTCCTTGCCGGCCGCGTCGAGCTGTTCGAAGACGCCGATGATCCCGTGGTGCGAGATCGTCTTGGAGATGGGGCCGGTGATGCTCTCGGCGCTCCGGCGGAATGCGTCCTCGGGGGAGGCGCCCTCTTCGCGGTAGCGGCGATAGAGGCTCTCGACGAGGCCGTGGACCGCGCCGAGGAGGATGCCGCGCTCGCCGAAGATGTCGGAGCGGTACTCCGACTCCATCGTGGTCTGGAACGTGTAGGGCGAGCCGAGGGCGACGGACCAGGCGAGGGCCTGGTCGGTGGCCTTGCCGTCGACGTCCTGCTCGATGGCGAAGCTGGCGTTGATGCCGGCCCCGTTGACCTCGGCACCTTGCACGTAGAGGGCTCGCACCGACGGCCCCATGCCCTTCGGGCACACGGCGACGACGTTGACGCTCTCGGGGAAGGTGGCGCCCACGTTCTTCAGGTGGCCGAGGAGGAAGCCGTGCGACAGGCCGAGGGTGGCGCCGGGCTTGATCGCGTCGAAGATCGCCTCGTAGTGCTCGGCCATGGCGGCGTCGGAGATCAACACGATGATGAAGTCGGAGGTGCGCACCACCTCGAACATCTCGCCGAGGGTGCCGTCGTCCTCGTTGAAGCCGGCCTCACGGGCCGAGGCGAACGACGAGGAGCCCTCGCGCAGCCCGACCACGACCTTGATGTCGGTGCCGGCGAGCGAATCCCGCAGGTTCTGGGCCTGAGCCGGGCCCTGCGAGCCCCAGCCGATCACGCCGATCTGGGAGATGCCCTCGAGCGCCTGGGGCAGCAGCGGCAGCAGGTGACGGCCGCCGCGCACGATGGCCTCCTTGGTCCCCGCGACCTCGATGATCTCCTTCTCGAAGACGTTCGTCTCGAAGTCGAGTTCCTGCGCCATCTGCTGTCAGCCCTTCCGAGGTACGGGTGCGAATTGCGGGGAGAACGCTAGCGGCGCCCTTCCGGGGCGGCCCCATCCAGATCCGGCGTGCGGCCAAGCTGGCGATGCCACTGGAGCAGACCGCGTCGGCCACCTCCTCGCGGAGATGCTCGACATCGCCGCCGAGGCCCCCATCCGCGTGGCGTCGTCAGCCAGATCGTCGATGGGCAACAGGTCGCCGTGTCGCCGTTCGCCCCCGGTCGCTACCCGGCTCCCGATGCTTTTGCCGGCACGGAGGTGGCAGCCACGGCAAGCTGATCGCCGGGCCCTTCTGCTCGCACATGGGCAGACCGGACTACGGCCCGGCCGTCCACCCCACCCGAGAGGACACCCCATGCGCGCACCCCTTCGCATTGCCGCCACCACCGTCGTGCTGACGCTCATGTTGGCTGCCTGCAGCAGCAGCGGCGGATCCGGCAACTCGAGCAAGAAGAGCTCCGGATCCTCCGGCGCCGTCGCCACCACATCCGTCTCGATCAAGGGTTTCGCCTTCAACCCGGACGCGATCACCGCCAAGCTCGGCGACAGCATCACCTTCACGAATGACGACACCACCACCCACACCTCCACCTCGACCGGCGGCCCCGCCTCGTTCGACACGGGCGATCTGGCCAAGGGGTCATCGAAGAAGGTCAAGGTCACCAAGGCGGGCACCTACAAGTACCACTGCTCGATCCACACCTACATGACGGGCACCATCAAGGTCTCGTAGCGTCGAACCTCCCTCCGCGACGAACTTGTCGTGCGAAGCGACCGAGGAGGACGGTTCGCACAACAAGTTCGTGGCGGGTCCCGGGCTCGGGTGCACGCAGGCGTGTGGGGTCGGGGACCGGGCGCGGCGTACCCTTTGATGGCCGGAGCGTGATCCTCTCCGGTGCGACCGGACCGAACTGCAGGGACCTCGGAGTGGCCACGAGCATGAAGGAGTTCTTGACCGGCTGGGGTCGTACGGCACCGACGCCGGCTGACGTCGTGCGGCCGACCTCCGCGTCGGAGCTCCCCGAGGCCGCCGCCGCGTTCGGCGAGCGGGGTCTGGTGGCTCGCGGCCTGGGTCGCAGCTACGGCGACGCGGCCCAGAACGCCGGTGGCCTCGTCGTGCAGACCACCTCGATGGACCGCTGCCAGTGGATCGACCCGGTGCAGGGGGTGGCCCGCCTCGATGCCGGCCTCAGCCTCGATGCCCTGCTGCGGTGGGGCGTCCCGCAGGGCTGGTTCTCGCCCGTCTCCCCCGGCACGCGCCTGGTCACCATCGGGGGCGCCATCGCCGCGGACGTGCACGGCAAGAACCACCACTCCGCCGGCTCGTTCGGCAACCACGTCCGCTCGATCGACCTCCTGCACCCGGCCAAGGGCGAGGTGGTCACGCTCAACCGCGAGGACGACGCCGAGCTGTTCTGGGCCACGGTGGGCGGCATGGGCCTGACGGGGGTCATCGTGAGCGCCGACGTCCAGCTGTCCCCCATCGAGACGGCGCTGGTCCAGGTCGACACCGAGCGTTGCACCGACCTCGGCGACGTCATGGCCCGCATGGAGGCCCGGGACCACGAGTACCCGTACTCGGTGGCCTGGCTCGACCTGCTCGCGACGGGCCGGAACCTCGGTCGCTCGGTGCTCACGCGGGGCAGCTTCGCCCCGCTCGATCGGTTGCCGGCGCGGCGCCGTCACCGCGCCCTGGCGTTCGACCCGGTGTCGCTCGGCCGGGTGCCACGGCCGATCCCCTCGGGCCTGCTGAACCCGGTGACGATCCGTACGTTCAACGAGTTCTGGTACCGCAAGGCCCCGCGGATCCGGCGTGGCGAGCTCCAGTCGATCCCCAAGTTCTGGCACCCGCTCGACGGCGTCGCCGACTGGAACCGCCTCTACGGCACCCGCGGCCTCCTCCAGTGGCAGCCGTACCTCCCCTTCGGACAGGAGGAGGTCCTCCGTTCGATCATCGAGACGTTCGCCGGCAGCCGCTACTCGTCCTTCCTCACCGTGCTCAAGCGGTTCGGAGAGGGGAACGCCGGCCACCTGTCGTTCCCGGCCGCCGGCTGGACGCTCAACGTCGACCTCGCCGTCCCGGCCCACGCACGCGAGCTGGCCGACCTCCTCGACCGGCTCGACGAGCAGGTCGCCGAAGCAGGCGGGCGGATCTACCTGGCCAAGGACAGCCGACTGCGGCCGGAGACCTTCCGGGCCATGTACCCCCGCCTCGCCGAATGGCAGGAGGTGCGGGACCGCGCCGATCCGGGTCGCACCATGCAGAGCGACCTCTCGCGGCGCCTCGGCCTGGTGGACGCGTGACCCCCAGGCCCGACGCTCAGCTGAACGGCCGGGTCGCCGTGGTCACCGGGGCCAACACAGGGATCGGCCGCGCCACCGCCACCGAGCTGGCGCGCCGCGGCGCCACCGTCGTGCTCGCCTGCCGCTCGGAGGCCAAGGCGACACCGGTGATCACCCACATCGCCGGGGTCACCGGGAACCACCGGCTGTCGTTCCTGCCTCTCGACCTGGCCGACCTCGCGTCCGTCCGGGCCGCGGCCGCCACCCTCCTGGAGTCCGAGGAGCCGGTCCACCTCCTCGTGAACAACGCGGGCATCGCCGGCCAGCGCGGCATCACCGCCGACGGGTTCGAGCTCGCCTTCGGTGTCAACCACCTGGGCCACTTCCTCTTCACGACGCTGCTGCTCGACCGGCTCGTGGCGTCGGCACCGGTCCGCGTCGTGAACCTGTCGAGCGTGAGCCACTTCGACGCGAAGGCGCTCGATCTCGACGACGTGCAGCACCCGACCCGCAGCTACGTCGGGCTGCGCGAGTACGCCGTCTCGAAGCTGTGCAACGTGCTGTTCACCCAAGAGCTCGCCAGCCGGTACGACCCCGCGGTGCTGAGCGCCTTCGCGGTGCATCCCGGCCAGGTGGCCAGCGACGTCTGGCGTCGCATCCCGGCTCCCGTGGCGGCCGTGTACAAGCGCGTCGCCCGCATGAAGACCAACGAGGAAGGCAGCCGGTCGAGCGTGTACGCCGCCACCGCGCCCGACATCGAAGCCGAGAGCGGCAGCTACTACGACCAGGACTGCCGACGACGCGAGGTCAACCCGCTCGCCACGCCCGAGCTCGCCGCCGAGCTGTGGGACCGCAGCGCCGCCTGGACCGCTCCCGCCTGACCGTCAGGACCAGGAGAGGCCGGCGGCCGCGAGCGCGGATTCGATGGCGCGGACCAGGCGCTCCCCGTCGCCGTCACAGGCATCGATCGCCGCCGGGTCGAGGAGTGGCACGACCCCCGCGGCGGTGACGGCCACGACCACCGGCGCACGGCCGCCCGTCTCGGCACGGACCTCGGGTGGTTGGTCGTCGCGGTGGTACGTGTCGAACGGGACCGGCAGCTCACGACGGCGCGCCCGCCACGAAGGCCGCTCGCGGAGCACGCCGTGGGTGACGTCGCACAGCGAACAATGCGCGCGACCCAGGCGGGCGCCGACGAAGTAGGCGAGCTCGCCGCGAACCGTGCCGTCGGCGTCGTAGACGCCCACGAGCCGTTCGATGGTCACCGCTCGGGCTCGGGCGCGGGCGCGGGCGCGGGCGCGGGCTCGGACTCGGACTCGGACTCGGGCTCAGGCTCAGGGTCGGGCGCGTCCTCGAACGCGGCCACGCCGTCGGCCACCGTGTGCGGTGGATCGGCCAAGAGGCTCTCGGCCCACGCGGCCAGCGGGTCGCCGGAGGCCGGGCGTGCGTCGCGGAACCGGCGGAAGAGGTCGCGCGAGGCGTCGGCGCCGACGCCGCCGGTCACCGGCGGAAGGCGGACGTGGGCGATGTCGTCGGCGCGCCGGCGGTCGTCCCACAGGCGCGCCAGGTCACCTGCGCCGTCACCCGGGGACGACAAGGCGAAGACCACGCGATCGACCATCGCCGCGGCGGCGGCACCGAGGCACATGAGGCACGGCTCGAGCGTCGTGTAGAGCACCGTCCCGACGCGGGTCACGGCATGGGTGCGGTCGGCCTGGTCGAGGGCCAGCAGCTCGGCGTGGACGAGCAACCGGCCTTGCGTCCGCTCCTGGGTGAACGCTCGCCCCGCGACCTTCCCGCCGGCGACCACGACGGCACCGATCGGCAGCTCGCCGGCGGACAGGCCATGCTCGGCCATCGCCAGTGCCTCGGCCATCCAGTGGAGGTCATAGGCACCGACCGGGCGATCCCACACGTCGGTGGCCGTACGGGTGCGGGATGCGGCGGCCCGGTCGGGAAGGCGATCCGTCGGATCCTCGGACATGGCGTGCACGGTACGAGACGCGAGGCCAGCCCGACCTCCGCTCACGCGGTTCGGACGGTGAACCACACGGTCTTGCCGCCGCCCGGTTCGGGGTCGACGCCCCACCGATGGGCCCACGTCGCGACCACCCGTAGGCCGTTGCCCCCGACCCGGTGCGGGTCGACCGGCTGCACCTCCGGGGTCCCGGGCCCGTCGTCGCAGACTGCGATGCGCACGATGTCGCCCCTCCGGCTCATCATGAGGTGGGGGACCGACCGCGTGTGCATGATCGTGTTGCTCACCAGCTCGCTGGCCATCACCAGGACGTCCGCCTGGGTGGCGGGCGAGAGCAACGTCCAAGGCTCGATCTCCTGGTTCAACCACTCCCGCGCCGCGAGCACCGACCCGAGATCTCGAGTCAGGGTGATCGAGCGTCCCGCCACCACGGATCCGCTCGTCACTCGTCCGTCCTGCAATCCACCGGCAGCACGTACCCCCCGTGCATCCGTTCATGCCGTGGGATGGTTACCGTTCGGCGGTGGCATCGGAGAAGGTGGTGGTGGAGGTCGGCGGGCGGGACGTGTCGATCTCCAGTCCCGACAAGGTGTTCTTCAAGACCCGGGGCGAGACCAAGCTCGACCTCGTCCGCTACTACCAGGCCGTCGAGGGACCGATCCTGGCGGCGCTGGCTGGCCGGCCCACCATGATGCAGCGCTTCCCCGACGGTGCCCACGGCAAGTCGTTCTTCCAGAAGCGGGTCCCGGCCGGTACCCCCGATTGGGTGGAGACCACCGAGGTCTCCACCCCCAACGGCACCACGAGCAACGCGCTGGTGGTGGCGGACCTTGCCCACCTCGTCTGGGCCGTGAACCTCGGTTGCCTCGGCTTCCACCCGTGGCCGTACAAGGCCGCGACGCCCGAGGTCACCGACGAGTTGCGCATCGACCTCGACCCCGGGCCCGGCGTCACCTTCGACATGGTGCGCGAGGGGGCCGGCGAGGTACGCGACCTGTTCACCGAGCTCGGCATCACCTCGTACGTGAAGACCACCGGCAACCGGGGCCTCCACGTCTACGTGCGCGTGGCCGGCACCAACGACTCCTACGCCGTCCGCCAGGCCGCCGTGGCGCTGGCCCGCGAGCTCGAGCGGCGCCGCCCGGAGCTGCTGACCGCAGCGTGGTGGAAGGAGGAGCGCGGCGAGCGACTGTTCATCGACTTCAACCAGAACGCGCCCCACAAGACGGTGTTCGGCACGTGGTGCGTGCGCCCGCGCGTGGGCGGCCAGGTGTCATGCCCCATCCCGTGGGACGAGGTCGCGACGGTGGACCCCGACGTCGTGACCCTTGCCAACGTGCCAGCCAAGCTCGCCGCCGAGGGCGACCCGTGGGCCGACATGAACGACCACCCCCAGTCGATCGAGCCGCTCCTCGCCTGGTACCAGCGGGATCTCGACGACGGCCTCATGGACGCGCCGTGGCCGCCGGTGTACCCCAAGCAGCCCAACGAGCCCCCTCGGGTCGCGCCGAGCCGAGCCCGCCACGAGGACCCTGAACCCGAGACCTGAGCTCCCGGCCGTCGGCCGTTCAGCCGTCGGCCGTTCAGTGCTTCAGTGCTTCAGTGCTTGAGCGAGGCGCACGGCGCGCTCGACCAGGGCCACGGCGTCGAACCGGGTCGCCACCTCGATGGCGTTCGGTTGCGGGCCGGTCCACAGCAGTTCGTCGACTGACGCCATCGTCGGCGCGTCGTACTGGATGGTGGCGATGATCCGGAACAGCAGCGCGTCCTCGAACTGGTGGTGGAGCGTGAGGGCGAGCTTCGAGGCGCCCCGTACGTCGACGTCCCAGTCGTGGGAGTCCTTGGGGATGTCCTCGAGGTGGCCGTAGCGGGCCAGCACGGCGCCGGCCGACTTGGCGCCCCAGCCAGGCAGGCCGGGGAACCCGTCGGCGGAGTCGCCCACGAGACCGAGGTAGTCGGGGATCGACTCGGGCAGGACGCCGAACTTCTCCCGCACGCCCTCGACGTCGATCCGCAGTCCCTTGCGCCGGTCGAACTGCACGATCTTGCCGCCCACGCATTGGCCGAGGTCCTTGTCGGGCGTGCAGATCCGCACCTCGGTCACGCGCTCGTCGGCCGCCGCGATCCGGGCAGCCGCGCCCATCGCGTCGTCGGCCTCGAACTCGATCATGGCGAAGACGCGGAAGCCGAGCGCCTCGAGCAGCTCCTCCACGAGCGGGAACTGCGACGTCAGCTCGGGCTCGACGCCGGAGCCGTCCTTGTACGGCGCATAGAGCTCGTTGCGGAACGAGGGGATGACGTGGTCGGTGGCCACGCCGATGTGGGTGGCGCCCTCCTCGAGGAGCTGGAGCATCGAGCCGACGACGCCCCGCGTGGCCGACACCTCCTGCCCCTCCGCCGTCAGGTGCGATGGCAGCGCGAAGTGGTACCGGAACAGCTCGTAGGTCCCGTCGACGAGGTGCACCAGCATCGGCCCATCCTTGCCGACCAGGGCTGCATCACCCGCGAGCGCCCCAGCGACCCAGGCCGTCAGGGGCCGGGATGGTTGGGTTGGTGCTCGACGTCTCCGATGTGGAGGTCAGGCCCCGGGGGAGGTCGCGGACCGGCGGCGGCGCAAGAAGACTCCGATGGCAGCCGCGATCGCGAGGGCCGCGGCGAAGCCGATGGCGGACCTGGTGCCGGAGCTCGAACCCTTGTCCGACGTGGAGGCGACCGAGGTGGGGACGGATCGGCCGGCCTGCTCGCGCTCCTTCGAGCCGAGGTCGCCGCCGGCGTCCACGCCCTTCTTGCCACGACGCTTGGCCGTGGACGAACTGCGGGCCACGGTGGTGGTGGTCGAGCCCTTGGCCGTGGTGGTGGTCGTGGCGCCGGGCCGCGAGGTGGTCGTGGCGTCGCCGCTGCGGTCCCCGCTGCCGGGCGGGTCGTCCGAGCCGGTCGGCGTGGTGCCGGCGCTCGGGTTGGCCTGCCCGGCGAGCCCGTCGCTCGGTCCTGGATCGGTCGATCCGGGTGGGGTGGTGCCGCCGCTGGTCGGGGGTCGGGTGGTCGTCGTCGCCGGAGGTGGCGCGGCCACCGCCTCGTAGCCGGCGGTGGCCGGGCGCGGGCCGCTGCGCGAGGTGCCCCAGTGCCAGCCCTCGACGTCGCCGTCGGACACGGTGGTCGTGCACGCGCAGCGTGCCCAGTAGGTGCCGTTGTGGAAGTAGCCCCAGTAGGCCGCCGTCTTGCCGAGGCAATCGGGCGGGTCGTTGCCGACGCCGCGCAGCTTGCACACCGCTCGGCCCTCGCCGGTGTACACGTCGTACACCGGCGCGAGCCCCGGGATCTGCGCCTTCGCCGCCTCGATGGCATCGATGCCCGAGATCGACCCGCTGAAGGAGATGCAGGCCGACCAGACCGCGCCCGAGCCGGTGTCGACGACCACGGTGGCCCGGTGCGGGCCGGGGCTGGAGGCCGCGCCACCACCGACGGCCCGACACCCGTGGGCGCCCGAGGCATCCGCCGCGGGAGCCTCACCGAGCGGGGCCGCCGACAGGGACGTGGTCGCGACCGGGCCGAGCGCCAGCACCGTCGCGAGAGCGACGGTGACGGCGAACCCGGCGCGGTGGCGGCGCAGGATCATCGGTGCGGCCTCAGCCCGGCAGCCCGGCCGGGTGGTCGTAGAACTCGCGGGACGAGGCCAGGCGGACCATCAGAGCTTCGATGCGGGCCGCGGCCGTGACGAGACCGTCGGTGCGCTCCTGGGTGGACGGGGCCCGGCGGAGCACCTGCTGGAAGGCGGCGTCGACCTCGTGGCGCTTGAACTCGCTGCTCTTCACGAGGCTCTGGGCGACGTGGAGGATCGAGTCGCCTCCGTCGATCTTGCGGATCCAGTAGGCGCGGCCGGACGGATCGGCGGTACGTCCGAGCACCGACTGGTACACGGCATCGACGAACGAGGAGGTGGTGCCACCGTGCTTGCGGAAGTACTCCGAGGAGCCGGTGAGCCGCGAGAGGATCTGCGGCCGGGTGAGCGTGATCAGCTTCTTCGACCAGTACGCCCGGCCGCTCGGGTCGATCGCCCGGCCGAACGCCCGCTGGAAGAGGTCGGCCACCGCTGCCTCGCGACCCAGTTGCCCGTAGACGGTGTCGGAGGCAGCCGTCGTGCGAGCGGTTCGGATCGAAGGGTTGGCGCCGAGGCCGTCAGAGGCGACGGTGGCGGCCGCCGCGCTGGGCGCGCCAGCGGGTGATGCGAGGACCACCGACAGGCCGATCACCAGGTATCGGCGGTCGCCGGCGAGGTACCACTGGCGAGCCAGCGCCTGGGTGGACTGGCTCGTGGCGAAGGTGTTCAGGCCGAAGCTGTCGTTGGGGCTGGCGACGCGGCCATCGGTGGCCTGCTGACCCTTGAGCCACGCGTACGGGCCGACGTAGGGCGTGTTCGCGGGGAACGGGGAGCCGAAGTCGGCCCGCCAGTTCTTCCGCGACAGGTCGATGTGCAGGTCGGCCAGGGCGAGGGCGGCACTGGCGGTCGAGTTCGGATCGTCGGACCCGAAGGCCGACCAGGCGCCGGAGTCCGACTGCTGGGAGGCGAGGTACTGCACGCCCTTGAGCACGACCGGATCGGTGGTGTCGAGCCCGAGCGACTTCAGGGCGACGAGCGCCACCGCGGTGGTGTCGACGTCGCCATCGGTGCCGGGGTCCTGGTCGCCGGCGAAGTTCCAGCTTCCGTCCGAACGCTGGGCGGCCTTGATCTGGCCGGTGATCCCGGAAGGCTGGGGGTGGGCCACCGCTGCGAACCCGATCGCCGTGTAGAGCACGCCGTTGAACTGGGCGCCGAAGGCGACCGTGCCGTCGAGCTGGACGTGCGACTCGATGCGGGAGAAGAGGTCGACCGCCTCGCCGCTGTCGGCCGACGGGTCGAAGTCGGCGCCGTCGATGCCGAGCGGGTCGGCGACGAGGGCGAGGACCTTGGCGCCGCGGGCCGCCGCGGCCACGGTGGTGGTGTCGCCGGAGTCGACGAGGTCGTCGAGGGCGTCGAGCGGGTCCTTGCCGGAGGTGTCCACGCTCTGGATGGCCTGGATGCCGGAGAGGGCCGAGGCCTTGTCCCACGTGGGCCCGGACTGTCCACCGGCGGCCAGGGCGAGGACGGCGTCGGAGGTCTCGAACCCCGGGAACCCGCTGACCTCGAAGCCGCCATCGGGCTGCTGCTGCGTCAACAGCCACGACGTGGCCTTGGTGACCGCGGGATCGGCGGCCGGCGCGGCCGACCCGATCCCGGGTGCGGCGAGGGGCGCGAGGAGTGCGAGCCCGATTCCTGCAACGAGCGAACGGCGCATAGCCATGATCTGCCTCCATTGGGCCCCTCACCTCGAGGGCCCGGTCGTGTCCCGCCAAGCGGGACGAAGATGGCCGGGCCACGAGGGTGTCCCGGGGAGGAGGCAGGTCACCTGGCTCCCGATCCGAAGATCGGTTACAGCTGCGGGTCAGCGTCGGACTTGCACCGACTTCCCCTGCGACGCACCGGAGTGCGCAACCGTCGACAACGTCCGGGTTGTCGACGACCTCTACCAGCTGCGTACGGTACGAGGCGCCGCTGCTCCGGTCCAACCGGACGGCCGCAACCTCCGCTCATGCGCACCACGAGCCCCCTCCACGCGGTCACCTGGCTCCTGTGGGCCACCGCTGCCGCGGCCTCCGTCCAGCTGGCCCCGAGCCCCGTCTACGTGGCCCTCGTCGTGGTGATCTGCGTGTTCGTGGTGGACGCCCACCGCCTCGACGGGACACTCGCCAAGGCCTTCCCCGTGCTGGTCACGCTCGGTGTCGTGTTCGCCGTGCTCCGGGTGGTGCTGACCACGATCACGACCCACGGGGGGCCGAAGGACGACGTCTGGTTCACGACGCCATCGGTGGTCCTGCCCCGGATCCTCGGAGGGTTCCAGGTCGGCGGATCGGTGGAGGGACAGGTCGTGTTCCAGTCGGCCGCGCAGGCGTTCGCGGTCGTCGGAATCCTCGCCGCGTTCGGCGCGTTCAACGCGGTGGCCGCGCACCACGAAGTGCTCCAAGCGGCTCCTCGCGCCTTCCACGAACCAGGCCTGATCGTCACCGTGGCGCTGGCCTTCGTGCCCTCGACGATGGTGGCCGTCGCCGCCGCACGCGAGGCCGACCGGGCTCGCACCGGGGGCCGGGTGGTCCGCCGCGGCCGTCTCGTGCGCCTCACGGTCCCGATCGTCGAGTCCGGGCTCGAGCGGGCGATGGCCCTCGCCGAATCGATGGATGCGCGGGGCTTCGCTCGTACGGCGCCGGGTCGGGCTGACCGCGTGGCCGGATGGCTCGGCCTCGGCTCGATGCTGGCCCTCGGCGGTTCGTTCCTCGCGCTGATCGGCGAGTCGTCGACCTGGGCGATCGCAGCCGCGACCGCAGGGACCGGTGGCCTGGTGGCGGCGATCGTGCTGGCCTCGCGCAGCACACCGGCCGGCCGCTACCGGCCCCGCCACGCGACTCGGTTGGACGTCACGATCGGGCTCGCATCGCTCCTCGGGCCGGCGGGGCTCGTGGTCGCGGGCGCCCTCGGCGATCACACGATGGCCTGGTCGGCGAGCCCGATCCGCTTCCCCGACTTCTCGCTGCTCGCCGCGCTCAGCATCGCCACGCTCGCCGTCCCCCTGCTCGTGTCACCGCACCGGGTCGAGGACGCGGGCACCGATCCGGCCGTCGCCCTCGCCATGGGAGTCGGCTCGTGACCGCGAACGAGGGCACGATCGACTGGCGCGCCGCGACGTTCGCCTATCCCGATGGCCCCACGGCGCTGGCGCCGACCGACCTGCACGTCTCCGCGGGCGAGCTCGTCCTGGTCGTCGGCGGCTCGGGATCGGGCAAGTCCACGCTCCTGCGCACCGTGAACGGCCTGGTGCCGCACAGCTCGGGCGGGCGCTTCGGCGGCGACGTGGTGTCCGGGGGGCGGTCCATCACCACGAACCGCCCCCGCGACCTCGCCGACGTCGTCGGGTTCGTGCACCAGACACCCGAAGCGCAGTTCGTCGTGGACAACGTCGAGCACGACATCGCCTTCGTGCTCGAGAACCTGGGCGCCGACGCCACCACCATGCGCCGCCGCGTCGAGGAGGTCCTCGATGCCCTGGCGGTCGCCCACCTGCGCGACCGTTCTCCGGCCACGCTGTCGGGTGGCGAGCGTCAGCGCTGCGCCATCGCCGGAGCGCTCGCCTCGGGCCCTCAGATCCTCGTCCTCGACGAGCCGACGTCGATGCTCGACCCGCAAGGCGCGGACGACGTGCTCGCCGCGCTCCGTCGTCTCAACGACGATCTCGGCACGACGATCCTCGTGGCCGAGCACCGTCTCGAACGGGCCGGGCCGCTCGCCGACCGTGCCCTCGTGGTGGACGGCGGGCAGGTGGTCGACGACGGACTGCCAGCGGCGGTGCTGGCCGGGCTGGCCGGCGCCCCACCCGTCACCCACCTCGGCCACCTCCTCGGGTGGTCACCCGCGCCGCTCACGGTGCGCGACGCGCGCGCCGCGGCCCGGCGGCAGCCGATCGACCTCGCGGCGACCGACGGCAGCGGCACCCCGGCAGTGGTCGCCGCGGTCGGGGCAGTCGCGACCGCGGCGGCACCAGCGGCAGTTCCGACCCCGGGCGACCTGCTCGCCGCGCTTCGTACGGTGACGGTCCTACGGGGCTCCCGCTCGGTGCTGCGTGCGGTCGACCTCGAGGTCCACGCCGGCGAGGTGATCGCGGTGCTCGGTCGCAACGGCGCCGGCAAGACCACGTTGCTGCGAACGCTGGCGGGCCTGCAGGCGCCCGGCAAGGGCACCGTCGAGGCGAGGGTCCCTGTCGCGTGCGTGCCCCAGGAGCCCGACTCGCTGCTGTTCGCCGACACCGTGCGGGCCGAAGTCTCCTCGACGCTCCGGCTCCTCGGTCGCCAGGACCCCGAGGCCGTCGACCGGTGGCTCGCCGCGCTCGACCTCGAGGCGTTGGCCGACCGACACCCGCGGAGCCTGTCCGTCGGCCAGCGTCAGCGCGTCGCCATCGCCGCGGTGGCCGTCGGCGGGGCGCCGGTGCTGGTCCTCGACGAGCCGACTCGCGGCATCGACGCCGCCTCCCGGGCGGCACTCGAGCACGTGCTCGCGGAACACCGCGCCACGGGGGGCGCGGTCGTCTTGGCCACCCACGATGTCGAGCTCGCGGCCCGGGCCGCCACCCGCGTGGTCGTGCTCGGCGACGGCGAGGTGGTCGCGTCAGGTCCTGCACGGGAGGTGCTGGCCGACTCGTTGTTCGCACCGCAGGTCCTGCGCGTCCTCCCGCCGTACCTGACCGTCGACGAGGTGCGCGCCGCCCTCGCGGCCGCATCGGTCCGCGGAGCTCGGCCGTGACAGCGGTCGCGGCCGATCCGCTCGACGGCACGCTCGGCGCCCAGCGCGGGGCGACCTCGCTCATCGGCCGGGCGCGCGCCACGCTCGTCTACGTGCTGGTCGTGGTGGTCGGCGCGGCCGCGTTCCTCTACCCGTTCTGGCTGCCGAGCACCGCGCTCCAAGGCCAGTCGCACGCTGGCGACGCACCGCTGCTCGCCGCGGTGGTGGGCGCCCTCGCCGTCGCTGCCGTCACCCTCGAGACGCGGCGCAACACGATGACCGGTGCCACCGTCGCCGTGCTCGGCATGCTCTCCGCCCTTGCGGGGCTGATGAAGCTGCTCGACCTGCCCGGCGGCGGGAGCGGGATCTTCTTCCTGATCGTGCTGGCCGGCGCCGCGTTCGGACCCCGCTTCGGGCTCCTGCTCGGACTGTCGTCCTTCGTCGTGTCGGCGGTGCTGTCGAGCGGTGTCGGACCGTGGCTGCCGTTCCAGATGCTCGCGTTGTCGTGGATGGGCGCCGGGGCCGGGTTCGTCGGTCGCGGCACGCGCCGCATGCCCCCGTGGGCCGAGGTCGGCGTGCTGGCCGTCTACGGATGGGTCTGGGGCTTCGTCTACGGCGCGATCCTCAACCTGTGGTTCTGGCCGTTCCAGCGGGCCGCCGACCACACCGAAGCCGCCCT
Organism: Acidimicrobiales bacterium; assembly: GCA_025463365.1. GTDB lineage: Bacteria > Actinomycetota > Acidimicrobiia > Acidimicrobiales > Iamiaceae > Aquihabitans. The sequence goes on along the minus strand of JAOBWM010000155.1, from coordinate 14,423 downwards.
CACCTGGTCGCCCGGAATGTCGCCGGGCGAGACCCTCCACCACTACTGGTCGTTCTACGTGGCCACGTCGTTCGGCTGGGACGCCGCCGGCGCGCTGGCCAACGCGCTGATCATCCTCGCCGTCGGCCGACCCTTGATGCGGACCATGCGCCGGTACGCCGACCGCCTCGAGCCGGTGGCCTTCATCGAGCCGATCCCGGCCTGACGTCCTCCGGCGACGGTCGCGTCGGGTCGCGTCGGATCCTCGTCGGCCGATCCTCGGCTGTCAGGGCTGACGGCCGACGAACGCGATGAGGCGGGTCTGCTCATCCGCGTCGTCAGCCACCGGGACCCGGGGGCCGTAGTGCCCGCTCCGGCGGAGCACCTCGTCCATGGGCTCCATCGAGGAGACGAAACGGTGCACCTCGTCGGGATCGAGGTGCTCGTCCAGCCCGGTCGCGCGGGCCAGGTCCCACGTGTGGACCAGGACGTCGGGGGTGCAGATCATGTCCAACGCCGCCTCGAACGTGGTGGGACCCATGGGGCTCTCGCGCGTGCTTCCCGCCACGGACGGGTCGTCGAGCGCGGCCTGGAGGGTGCGGTCGAGGGCGGCCCATGCGCCCGCCGGGTCCTCGTCGACCGACGGCCCCGAAGGCGCGGCGAGATCCCAGGTCCCGCAGAAGAACCCCGGCAACCACTCGACCAGGTGCCCCACCACGTCACGGGCCACCCAGCCCTCACACGGCGCCGGCGACTCCCACGCCTCGTCGGGCACCGCCACCACCCGCGCCGTGAACTGGCCCGCAACCCGTCGATACCGCTCCGAGATCTCGCTCACCATGCCTCCGCTCATCGAATGCGCGTCCATCCTCTCATGGGAACGCCGACCATCGATTCCGGAGCGAGCTCAGGAGGAAGCCCAACCCGCAAGGGCGCTCCGCCGACGCACGTCCTCTATCGAAGACATCACCTCGTCCGCGTTCACCCGCAGCCGAGCGCGACGAGCGAGCCAGGCGAGTCGACCGTTCCAGTCTCGGTGATGGAGGGCATAGACCCGGCTGTCCCATTGCCGCCCTCGGTGTCGCTCGGCGCCTCGCCGCACGACCTCTAGGTCGAAATGACGTGAGAGGGCTGCCTGTGCAGAGACCAGGTTGAACTCGGCAATGGTGGCGTAGATGATCTGGAGACCGACTTCGAACCCGAACTCCATCAGGAGGATGGTGGCAGCGGCGATGTCGCGGGTGCGGCCCGAACCGACCGTCACCACCCCCAGTGCTGCCGTCTGGCTCCTGCCGCTGTGCTGACTCAGGGACAGCAATCCAGCGGGTTCATTTCCGTGCCAGAGAATCCAGTTGGCCAGAACGTCCCGACTGTTCATCTCGGCAAACGCCCACGGAGAGATCGTCGTGCCCCGAAAACGCCAGTCGACGAAGAGGGGATGAGCTGACTCGACGCGGTAGAGGTCAGCGAGATCCGCGGGCTGAACCCACTCAAGACGAGGGGAGACCATCGGCAGATCCATTGACCAACGAGAAGCAGTGGACATCCCAGCGACGGCCAAAGCGGACAAGATGATCGTAAAGGATGCCTTCGTCCTCGAACTTCGCCGCAACCTCAGGCATCACCGTCGACATCAGGAATTCTGGGACGAGAAACGTGACGCGGTACAGGCCGAGGACGGCAAATGCATGCTCGAGCACCTCACCTACCGCCCACACGGTTCGCGGCAGATCAACTACCGCGGCGAGGTGCCAACACTCGAATCGGGCGCTTCGATGGCGGAAGTCGAGATCGACCAAGCGTACCAACGCGGCTGGATACTCAGGGCCGACGCCAGGCCAGAGAAGGAACTGCGCTGACTCGCTGCGCCAGAGCATCCGGGCAAACATCTCCAGCGAGAGCATGCCCTCCTGAGGATCCGTGTAGTCCCAGCCACGCGAACACTGTCCGTATGCAACATGGACCTGGGCCAAGTCAGTCGGGCAAAGCGGGAGAAGGCCTCGATGATCAACCGGAGGCACAGCCGTCCTCACAGACCACCTGGACCGCAGTTGATGTGAACTTCGTCGACCAAGGATCCAGCGTCCACCGCCCAGCACGCAACATCGGCAGCGCCGCTCTTGTACATCGTGATCTTACCTTTGAGATGATAGTTGTCGTGAACCGATACGAGTTGGCTCACCTCCTCGCTCTGGAAGTAGCTGTCGACGTCCGCGTACGTCGGGGCGGCATTCTTATAGTCCGCTGGCGGCGAGTGCCCCGTCGATGACATACAGAGCGTGTCATGGATTGTATAATTCCAGTAGCACTTGTTGACGATCTTCTCGACGCCGTTGATCTCCTCGTGGCAGGTTCCATTGCCTCCGTCGGTCGTGAACTTGTAGTCCATTCTCGCTTCGGCTTGGGTCTGGAGGACAGCGCCCGCGTAGATCCAAGAGAGTGCTGTTGTCTTGGCGTGGTAGTGATACGTACAACTCGCGATCGCATCCGCTCGGCCGGGATGCATCAACCCGAGGCCGATCCCCGCGCCCGCTCCGAGGACCGTCGCGGCGAGGGGGACCGCAGCCTGTCGAAGGCTGGACCGTCGGCGGCCGGACTGCAGCCTCGCGCCGACACGCGGAGGCTGAGGTGAAACGCCTTGCTCGTCCATGCGAGCCAGGCCGCTCACTTCTCAAAGCGAGCAACGAGCTCGCAGGTGTCGTGATCGACGACGAAGTCCACGCGAGCGGACTCGTCCTCTGGGCGAGCGTGCACCGAGATGCCATACGAGTGTTCCGTCCGGCCGCACTCGCCCGGCCTCTGGCCCGTTCCAAGGTGCGCGACGACTGTGCCATCCACCAGAGGGCCGTTTGCCACGCTGCCGTCGACAACCAGCCGTACCTGGCCGACGGATGTGTCGTCGTTCTGTCGCTCCGGAATCGATTGCGTTGTGGCTTGGGTGATCTTCGTGTCGGCTGTCTGGCCCCCATCTCCGTCCGCGAGCGCAAGGCTCGCTCGAGCCCCGCCGACGAGTAGCGCCACGCCGAACGCAGCTACTGCAATGGTCCTCGATCGCATTCGGCTTCTCCATCACTCGTGAGTGGTCCTCGTCGCCAGAAGCCCTCACACGGTGACGCTATTGGACCGTAGCGAGTTTACCTGCGACGGTCAAGGCGCAAAATGACCGAATCCCCGGAAGGCGGGGTGACCAGATTGCACAGGTTTGTCATGGTTTCGTAACGTCGGCAGATCATGCCGGTCCCGCCTCTCGGCGCGGCCGACCAGGGAGGGGGAAGACGGCTCCGAGCCGCGCTCGCCGTCGTGGTCGCCTGCGCTGCCCTCTCGATCGTCGTCGGTCCGGCCGGAGCGGCGTCGGCAAGGTCGGCGACCCCCGCGCCGCCCACGCCCGTTCCGACCTCACCCGACCAGCTGGGGCCGCCGCAGTGGCTGCCATTGCGCCACGACCTCGACGGCGGCGAGATGAAGGTCGGCTGCACGTTCGAGTCCCACGGCTCACAGTTCGGCTACGAGTGCGCCGGGCACCACGACCGCTGGGCCCTCGACCTGATCGCCACCCGAGGCACCCCGGTCTACGCCGCCGGACGGGGCTGGGCCGTGGACCTCTCCGGCAAGGCCGGCGGCAACGGCTACGGCAACGTGGTCCAGGTCGACCACGGCAACGGCATGACCACGCTCTACGGCCACCTCTCGAAGGTCCTCGTCCCGGCCGGCGGGGCATGGGTCACCGAGAACACGGTGATCGGCCTTGTCGGTTCGACTGGGACATCGTCGGCACCGCACCTCCACTTCGAGAAGCGCAGCACGCTGTTCGACGCCGCGGTCGATCCCGGTCCGCTGATGGCGTGCCGGGCCGGCTACCTCGTCCGCTACCCCGAGGTCGCCAAGCAGGAGACCTGGCGCGGACTGCCGTGGGGAGCCATCACGGTCGTGAGCGACGGCACCGATTGCGCCACGCCCGACGGCACCCAGAAGCTCCCGCCGTCCCGACGCGCTCCGGGCGACCGCTCCGGGACGGGCGCGGGCCGACCCGACGCGAGTCGGTCCGACCCGTGGCTCCGCCTCGTCGAGTCGAGCGACCTGTTGCTGCGCGCGCTCGCGGCCGCACTCGCGCCGGCTGCCTGAGCCCACCCGAACCGGCCGCGCCGCACGGCCGCACGAGGACGCGACGACGCGACGACGCGACGACGCGACGACGATCAGGCCGAGGGCGAGGCCGACTCGAAGCGGACGACGACAGCCTTGGACGTCGGGGTGTTGCTCTCGTCTGCGACCGAGCCCAGCGGCACGAGGACGTTCGCTTCGGGGAAGTAGGCCGCACAGGTGCCCCGGGCCAGGTCGTAGGCGACGATCCGGAACCGGGGTGCCCGACGCTCGACGCCGTCGCGCCACTCGCTCACGATGTCGACGAGCTCGCCGTCAGCCAGACCGAGCGCCCGCAGGTCCTCCGGGTGGGCGAACACCACACGACGCCCGTTGTGGATGCCGCGGTAACGGTCGTCGAGGCCGTAGATCGTCGTGTTGTACTGATCGTGCGAGCGGATGGTCTGGAGCAGCAGGCGCCCGGCGGGCACGATCTCGTCGACGAACGTGCTGCAGGTGAGGTGGGCCTTGCCCGACGGCGTCTCGAACTGTCGCCGGTCGCGAGGCGGGTTCGGGAGGACGAAGCCGCCGTCGACGCTCGCCCGCTCGTTGAAGTCGGTGAAGCCCGGGACCACCGCTTCGATGTGGTCGCGGATGCGGTCGTAGTCGGCCGCCAATCCGGCCCAGTCGACCGTCTCATCGGCGGGCAGCACCTGCTCGGCCAGGCCGCACACGATCGCCACCTCGCTGCGCAGCTCGGGCGAGGCCGGCTCGAGGCTGCCCCGCGAGGCGTGGACCATGCTCATCGAGTCCTCGACCGTGACCTTCTGGTCCTTGCCCCCGGTGCAGTCGATCTCCGTGCGACCCAGGCACGGCAGGATCAGCGCCGCCGCACCCGCGCACACGTGGGATCGGTTGAGCTTGGTGCTGACTTGCACCGTGAGCTTGGTGTTGGCCAGTCCCCGCCGGGTGGCGTCGGTGTCGGGGGCAGCGGCCACGAGGTTGCCGCCCATCGACACGAACACGTCGACGTCGCCACGGCCCATCGCCTCGATGGCGCGGACCACGTCGTGACCGTGCTCGCGAGGGGGCTCGAACCCGAACTCGGCACCGAGCGCATCGAGGAACGCGTCGCTCGGCTGCTCGACGATGCCCATCGTCCGGTCGCCCTGCACGTTCGAGTGGCCGCGCACCGGGCAGACGCCCGCGCCGGCCATTCCGATGCTCCCCTTCAGGAGGAGGGTGTTGACCATCTCCCGGATGGTGGCCACGGCCTGGCGGTGCTGGGTGATGCCCATCGCCCAGCAGATGATGATGCGGCGGTGGTCGGCGAGGAGGCGAGCGACCCGCTCCACCGAGGCGGCATCCAGCCCCGTGGCGACGAGGAGGGCTTCGGCGTCGAGCCCGGCGAGGTGGGCGCGCAGCTCGTCGGTCCCGAGGACCTGGTCGGCGAGGAACTCATGGTCGAGCACGTCGCCCCGCTCGTCGTCCAGCTCGACCAGCCGCCGGTTGAGGAGCTGGAACAGGGCAAGGTCGGCACCGACCTTCACCGGGAGGTGCTCGTCGGCCAGCGCCGTGCCCCGGCCGACCACACCGCTCACCCGCTGGGGGTTCTTGAAGCGGATGAGACCGGCCTCGGCGAGCGGGTTGACCGCCACGATCTTCGCCCCGCGCTCCTTCGACCGTTCCAGTGCGCTCAGCATTCGGGGATGGTTGGTACCAGGGTTCTGGCCGACGACGACGATCACCTCGGCGGCATCGAAGTCCTCGAGCGTGACGCTCCCCTTGCCGATCCCGATCGTCGACCCGAGGGCCACGCTGCTCGACTCGTGGCACATGTTCGAGCAGTCCGGCAGGTTGTTGGTGCCGAGCCGGCGCACGAGCAGCTGGTACACGAACGCGGCCTCGTTGCTGGTGCGACCCGATGTGTAGAAGACAGCCCGATCTGGATCGCCGCTGTCAGCCAACGCGTCGGCCACGATCTTGAAGGCGTCGTCCCAGCTCACGGGCCGGTAGTGGTCCTCGCCCGCGGCCCGGTGCATCGGGTGGGTGAGGCGACCCTGCTGGCCGAGCCAGTGGTCGGTCTTGGTGGCCAGGTCGGAGATGGGGTGGTCGGCGAAAAACTCGGGCGTGACCCGCCGGATCGTGGCTTCTTCGGCCACCGCCTTGGCGCCGTTCTCGCAGAACTCGAACCTGCTCGTGGGGCCGGGATCGGGCCAGGCGCAGCCCGGGCAGTCGAAGCCTCGCGGCTGGTTCAACTTCAGCAGCGTGGTGGCCGTGCGGGCGACGCCCATCTGGTCGAGCCCATGACGCAGCGACGCCACCACCGCCGGTATCCCCGCCGCGACATCCTTCGGTCGGGTGACGCGCAGGCCTTCGTCGTGGTCGTCGGCCTCCGGTGCCCTGCTGGTCATCGCTCCCGTTCTACCCGCCTGTCGCCCCCACCACCTCGCGCGCCCAACCCGCCCCGCCGAGCGCCAAGCGCCGAGCGCCGAGCGCCGAGCGCCGGAGGCTGCCCCCTTCTGAGCGCCCACCGTCGCACCGACGCGACCCAGAGCGCTCAGAAACGTCGCCCCGCCAGCCCGCCACCCAGTCGGGCGGTTCTGAGCGCCCACCGTCGCACCGACGCGACCCACAGCGCTCAGAAGCAACGCCCCGCCGCCCAGCCCGACCGCCGCCGGCTGCCCCCTTCTGAGCGCCCACCGTCGCACCGACGCGACACACAGCGCTCAGAAACGTCGCCCCGCCAGCCCGCCACCCAGTCGGGCGGTTCTGAGCGCCCACCCTCGCACCGACGCGACCCAGAGCGCTCAGATGGGAATCGGTGGTCGGCGGGGCGGGACGGGAGGGCAGGATGTCGGGTCCATGGCTGTGATCGCGGTGTCGGGCGCGTCGTTCGCGCATCCGGACGGGGCTCCCTTGTTCGACGACGTGTCGTTCCGCGTCCGCACGGGCATGCACGCCGCGCTCGTCGGCGCCAACGGCGTCGGGAAGTCGACGCTCCTGCGCTGCATCTCGGGCGCTCTTGCGCTGACCGAGGGCGCAGCCACCACCGACGGGCCCGTCGCGCTCATGCCGCAGTCGATCGGCACCGGCGAGGATGCCCGCACCACGGTTCGGGAGCTGCTCGTCCGCTTCGCCCCCACGCCGGTGCGCCTGGCCGGCGAAGCGCTCGCTGCCGCCGAGGCCGCCAACCACGCCGCGCCTTCCGACGAGACGGGCACCGCGTTGGCCGTCGCTCACATCGGATGGGCCGAGGTCGGTGGCTACGACCAGGAGAGCCGGTGGGATGCGACCTGCACCTCGGTGATCAAGCGGGGCCTGGACCGAGCCGGCGACGAGGCGGTGTCGCAGTTGTCGGGCGGTGAACGCAAGCGGCTCGTGCTCGAGTCGCTGCTCGGGTCCGACGCCGAGATCCTGCTGCTCGACGAGCCCGACAACTTCCTCGACATCCCGGCGAAGCGCTGGCTCGAACGTCGCCTGCGGGAGGCCAACAAGACCCTGCTGTTCGTCAGCCACGACCGCGAGCTCCTCGAGGCCGCGGCCGACGCGGTGATCACCGTCGAAGGCCACGGCGCGTGGACCCACCCCGGTGGTTGGGCCACCTACGAGGCGGCGCGAACCGCGCGCAACGAGTCGCTCGGGGACGCGGTCGACCGGTGGAAGGCGGAGGAGCGCCGCCTGTTCCACCTGTTCAAGGAGCTGAAGCAGCGAGCGTCGTTCGCCGAGTCGAGCGCCAAGAAGGCACAGGTGGCCGAGGCCCGCTGGGAGCGTTGGGTCGCCGCCGGACCCCCACCCCCGCCACCCACGATCAAGACCGTGAACATGCGACTCGAGGGCGCCCACAGCGGCAAGGTCGCGCTGCGCATCACGGGCCTGGAGTTGTCCGGGCTCACCGATGCCTTCGACCTCGAGGTTCGCTTCGGCGACCGGGTCGCGATCCTCGGCCCGAACGGCACCGGCAAGAGCCACTTGCTGCGCCTCCTCGGCGGCGACGAGACGGTGGACCACGCGGGCACGTTCCTGCTGGGCGCGCGGGTCCAGCCAGGGCTGTTCCACCAGACCGACGAGGTGGCCGGGTTCGTCGGTCGCACGCCGCTCGCAATCCTGCGGGCCGACCACGACCTCAACGAGCAGGCGGCCATGAAGGCCCTCGGCCGCTACGGCCTCGCCGACGGCGCCAAGCGGCCGGTCGAGACCCTGTCAGGTGGCCAGCGGGCTCGACTCCAAGTGCTCCACCTGGAGCTGTCGGGCGTCAACCTCCTCCTGCTCGACGAGCCGACCGACAACCTCGACCTCGGTTCGGCCGAGGCGCTCGAAGCTGCCCTTGCCGGGTTCACCGGTACCGTCCTCGCCGTCACCCACGACCGCTGGTTCCTCCGCACCTTCGACCGCTTCGTGATCCTCGACGCCGACTGCTCCGTGGTCGAAGCGCTCGACCGGGACACGGCGCTGCACACCATCACCGCCGACGACGTGTACCCACACTCCCCCGCCAAGCTGCTCCCCCTGTCGACCTGACGGCCCGCCAACCGATCCGGCGCCTCCCGCGCCCGCCCGCGGGTCCCGACGTGTGCGCGCCACGACGCGCCCACCACCACGCCACGCACACACCCCACCCCGAGGACCAGACGTGTGCGCGCCCCGGCGCGCCCACCACCACGCCACGCACACACCCTGACCGACCGGGCCGACGTGTGCGCGCCCGGCGCGCCCAGCAGCTCGCCACGCACACACCCCACCCCGAGGACCCGACGTGTGCGCGCCCCGACGCGCCCACCACCACGCCACGCACACACCCACCCCGAGGACTGACGTGTGCGCGCCCCTGCGCGCCCAGCAGCTTGCTGCGCACACACCTGAGCGTGGGGTCGGGCCGCGGGCCGCGGGTCGCGAGTCGCGAGTCGCGAGTCGCGAGTCGCGAGTCGGGAGTCGCGAGTCGGGAGTCGCGGGTCGCGGGTCGCGAGTCGGGAGTCGCGGGTCGTGGGTCGGGCAGGGCGGGGCGGTGGTCGCGGGGGTCGGTCAGGTCGGGGCGGTCGGGGTGGGGTCGACGTAGACGTTGAGGCGGCCGGGTCGGGCGAAGCCGGCGAGGGTGATGCCGGCACGGCGGGCAGCGTCGACGGCGAGCGACGACGGCGCGCTCACGGCCACGATCGCCGAGAAGCCGCCGGCCCAGGCCTTCTGCACGATCTCGAAGCTCGTCCGGCCGCTCACGAACAGGCCCAGACCCGCAGCCGGCAACGACCCGTCGAGCAGCAGACGGCCGACCACCTTGTCGACGGCGTTGTGGCGCCCGATGTCCTCGCGCACGAGCAGCACCTCGCCGTCGGCGGTGAACGCAGCAGCCGCGTGGACCCCGCCGGTGGCGTCGAACAGCTCCTGGCGGCCGCGCACCCGATCGGGCATCTCGGCGAGCACCGCGGCGTCGATGGCGACGTGGCCGGGCACCGGCGCCAACCGATCGGTGACGGCATCGATCTCGTCGGTGCCGCACCACCCGCACGACGAGGTCGTGGTGGTCAGCCGGGGGGTCGGGACCGGGGCCAGGCCGCCCGTCTCGACGGTGACCACGTTGAACGCGGTATCGACCGCCGAGCCCGTGGCGCAGTACCGCACGGTCTGCACCGGTGCCCCGGCCAGCAGGCCGTCGGTGTGGCAGAACCCGACGGCGAGCTCGTAGTCATGTCCGGGTGTGCGCATGGTCGTGGTGACGCGGGTGCCGTCGAGGCGGATCTCGAGCGGCTCCTCGACCACCAGCTGGTCGGGGGCTCGGCGGCTGTCGCCTCCCTCGTACTTGCGCACGAGCTGCGAGACCGTCCTCCCACGAGCCATGGCCGCCAAGCTACCGGCGCCCTCCGGCGGCACCGCCCAACGCCGATCCCGGACGCGGCGGCACCCGTCCCCTTGGGGGACGGGTGCCGCCCGGGATCCGCCGCGATCAGGCCCGAGCCGTGGGCGCCAGCCACTCGGCCCAGGCCGGATCAGTGGTGCCGATGCCGACGACGAGCCAGGACCAGCCCCGCGGGGCGACCGGGGTGAAGGGCAGGGTCCACCCGAGCTCGGCGAGGAGCCGGTCCCCCTTGCGCCCGTTGCACGGCTGGCAGGCGGCCACGACGTTGGTCCACACGTGCTGCCCGCCGCGGGAGCGGGGCACGACGTGGTCGACGGTGTCGCCGCGACCGGGGCAGTACGCGCACCGGCCCCGGTCGCGCGCCACCAGGTTCCGACGGTTCAGCGGGAGGGTGGCCCGGTACGGCACCCGCACGTAGCCGCGCAGGCGGATGACCGAGGGGGCGGCCAACGAGGTGCGCGCCGAGCGGATCCACCCATCGGCCTCGGCCACGATGTCGGCCTTGTCGGCCAGGACCAGCACGACGGCGCGCCGGACGGTGATGACGCACAGCGGCTCGTAGCTCGCGTTCAACAGCAGGGTATGCATGGCGCCGGCTCCTCTCGTCGCTCGGTGGTGACTGGATCGATGGCGGTGTGGATGGATGGGTGGTGCAGCGGCGGTCGGATCGGCGCCGGCGGACGGTTGACGGCGGAACGGCGGACGGTTGACGGCGGGTCGGCGGAACGGTTGACGGCGAGACGGTTGACGGCGAGACGGTTGACGGCGGGACGGTTGACGGCGGGACGGCGGAACGGTTGACGGCGAGACGGTTGACGGCGAGACGGTTGACGGCGAGACGGCGGAACGGTTGACGGCGAGACGGCGGGACGGCGGGACGGCGGAACGGTCGACCGCGGACGGTCGACGGCGGCGGGTTGCGGGTTCGTCGTGCTGGGCGAGATGGACCGATGGTCTGGAGCCCCCGACCGGATTCGAACCGGTGATCTCCTGCGTTGCAGGCAGGCGTCTTCCCACTCGACCACGGAGGCTTGGGTTGGGTCGTGGCGGCGCCGACGGGCCTCGAACCCGCTGCCTCCCGGTCGACAACCGGGTGCTCGTCCTCATGAGCTTCGACGCCTCGGGCACCACGACGGACGCGGCGAACGAGGAGCGGGTGCAAGGAGTCGAACCCTGCCCGACGGTTTTGGAGACCGTCGCTCGCCCAGCGACCACCCGCAGGCGGCAGCGAGGCGGACCGCTCAGGAGGCGGTGACCATCTCGCTGCCGGTGGGATCAGCGCGCCGCCAACACGAGGAGGAGGAGCCTCCGCCCCACGGCGCGACGAACTCGAGGGCTCGCAGGTGACGCTTCGTCGACTCGATGTTCGTGGTCGTGGCCATGACGGGATCTCTCGATTGCGACGCCGGCGAGACCGGCGTGGATGGAGCCCGCATCCTGCCTGCGCCCCTCGGGACGGGACAAGGGATTTCCGTGCCCGAGGCCCAAGGGGCAGCCGCGACAGGAGCCGCGTCCGGCAGTACGGTCGGCCCGATGTGGTTCTGCGACGAGTGCGGTGCATCGGTGGGGCACGGCAACGTCCTCGCCGGCGAGCCGCCGGGATGCCTGGAGCACGGGCCGCGGTGGCGGCTCATCCGCAACGCACCGTGCGCGGGCGTCGTCATCGTGAAGGACGACCGCGTGCTGCTGAGCCGCCGGGCCAAGCCTCCCTTCGAGGGCTACTGGGAGGTCCCCGGCGGGTTCGTCGAGCGAGGCGAGCACCCCACCCAGGCCGCCCGCCGCGAGGTCCTCGAGGAGCTCGGGATCGACGTCGTGCTCACCGGCCTGCTCGGGATCTACCTCGAGTCGAGCAGCGGTGACGAGCCGCTGCAGGTGACCGTGTACGAGGCCACCACCGAGGCCACCGAACCGTCACCTGACCCCACCGAGGTCTCCGGTTGGGCCTGGTTCACCCGGGAGGACCTGCCGACCGAGATGGCCGGCCGCCACCGCCTCCGCCTCGACGACTGGCTCGCCGGCCGCACCGTCCCCCTCCCCGCCGACGGGCTGTAGCAACGGCGCCTTAGGGAGCGAACCGATTCAGTCGACGTGCTCGCGTCCGTCGACGCTGGCCTGCGAGTCGGCGTCGTGGATCACCCATCCGGGATCCTTGTGTTGCAGGAACGCGGGACCGAGCGGGCGGGGCGGCCTCCATCGATGCTCCAATCCGAGCCCACGACCGAGCCTCCAGGACCAACAGCCTCGACCGCTACGCGAGCAACCGCTTCGTCGGCAGGTCCTCCGGGTGCTCGGCGGACAACGACCGCACGTGAGGTTGGCTCACGACGCCTCGGTGACCCGGCCGTCCGCGACCCGTACCCGGCGGGTGGTGCGGACGTGGTCGAGGAACTCGCGGTCGTGCGACACGAGCAAGACCGTGCCGACGAAGCGATCGAGGGCCTGTTCGAGCTGCTCGATGGCCACCAGGTCGAGGTGGTTCGTGGGCTCGTCGAGCACCAAGAGGTTGACACCTTCGGCCATGAAGAGCGCGAGGTTGGCGCGGGTCCGCTCACCCGGCGACAGCAGCGCGGACGGCCGCCGCACGTGCTCGGCGCCGAGACCGAACTTGGCCAGCAACGACCGCACCTCGTTCAACGGCTGGCCCGTCGCATCGAGGATGACATCGAGCAACGGGACATCGGTGCTGAAGCGGTCCCGCCGCTGGCTCAGCTCGCCCACCACCACGCCGGGCCCGACGAACCGCTCTCCCTCGGTCAGGTCGGTCCGACCGAGGAGGGTGTCGATCAACGTGGTCTTGCCGGCACCGTTCTCGCCCAGGAACGCCACCCGATCGGCCCACCCGATCTGCAGGTCGACGGGACCGAGCCGGAACGAGCCGCGATCCACCACGGCTCCGGTGAGGGTGGCGACCACGTCACCGCTGCGCTCGGCCATCCCGATCTCGAACCGGAGCTCCCAGCCCTCCCACGGCTTGTCGACCACCTCGAGCCGCTCCATGGCCCGCTCCGTGGCCTTCGCCTTGTGGGCCACCTTCTCGGAGTCGGCGGTGTTCTTGAACCGGATGTTCTTGTCCGTCTCGCCTGAGCTCTTTGCCTTCTTGACGCCTTGGGTCGACCACTCGCGTTGGGTCCGGGCGCGGGTGGTGAGCGCCGACCGCTGGCTCTGGTAGGTGTCGTAGGCCTCCGACGCGTGGCGAGCTGCGGTCGCCCGGTCGGCGAGGTAGGCGCTCCAGCCGCCGGCGAACAGCGACGCGCGGTGGTCGTGCTCGTCGAGGTCGAGGACGTGCGTGACCACCCGTTCCAGGAACGCGCGGTCGTGGCTGACCACGACCGTCGCCGCATGCAGCCCGAGCAGGAATGCCTCCAGGCGGGCCAGGCCGGCGAAGTCGAGGTCGTTGGTGGGCTCGTCGAGGAGGAAGACGTCGAACCGGGCCAGCAACGTGGCGGCAAGCGAGACGCGTGCGGCTTGACCTCCTGAGAGCGTCGCGGTCGGCTGGTCGACGACGGAGCCCGGCAAGCCGAGGTCGTCGAGGGTGACGCCGATGCGGGCGTCGAGGTCGGGGCCGCCGAGACCGAGCCAGCGATCCAAGGCGAGCGAGTAGCGGTCGTCGGCTCCGGGAGCGGCCTCCGCCAGTGCGACGGTGGCTGCGTCCAGCTCCGCTGTGGCCGGGCCGACGCCGGTCCGCCGGGCGATGAAGCCGGCGACCGATTCGTCGGGCGTGCGGTCGGGCTCTTGGGGCAACAGGCCGACGGTGGCCGTCGGCGGGGCGAGCGAGACCGACCCCGACTCGGGCTCCAGCTGGCCGGCGAGCACCCGCAGCAGGGTGGACTTGCCCGTGCCGTTGGGGCCGACGACGCCGATGCGCTGGCCGGGCGCGACCGTCAGCGACACCGACGACAGGACCGGCGCCGCGCCGAAGCCGAGCGAGATGTCACGGGCGTGGAGTGTGGCCATGGGCCGTGCAGTCTCCCCGGCTCGCGACGGTGCAGACCAACCCGTTCCGTCGACGCCTCTCCATGTGGCGTGAGCCGACACGCCTCGACCCCGCCATCGCAGCCTGCCGAGGCGCTGCGACGGCGGAGCCGTTCACGGTCGTCCGAGGAGGAGGGACGAACGACCGCGCCCGCGCGACGAGCCGTCAGACCAACGCGTCGAGCTCGGCCTGTTCGGCGAGGTGCTGGGACAGCTTGCGCTTCACGCGCTGCAGGGCGTTGTCGACCGCCTTGACGTGGCGCCCGACCTCCTCGGCGATGACCTCGTAGGACCGGCCCTCGACGTAGCGCGTGAGCACGTCGACCTCGAGCGGCGAGAGGGTGCTGGCCAGCGCCTCGTGGGTGACGGCGAGCCGCTCGAGCGCCACCAGCTGCTCGGCCGGATCGGCGAGCGCGTCGGCCGCGGCGGGGATCTCGTCGTCCCGATCATCGCGATCGTCGCCCGGGCGGGGCGCCGAGAACGACACCGACTGGTTCAGCGGTTGGTGCTTCTTGCGGGTGGCCGTCTTGATGGCCGTGAT
>JAOBWM010000152.1 GCA_025463365.1 Acidimicrobiales bacterium | reverse complement strand
CGCTCTCGCGGCTGGGGTCGCTCAAGGTCAAGCTCAGCATCGTGATCGTGGCAGCCGTCGCGGTCACGCTGGCCGTCAACGAGATCGGGATCCAGCTCAACTTCCGAGCGGCGTTCCGCGCCGGGGTCGCCGCGGGCATCGCCCTCGCCATGGTCCAACTCCTCGCCCGCGGCATGACCTCGCCCTTGCGTTCCATGGAGCGCGCCGCGACCGCCATGGCACAAGGCGACATCACCCAACGCGTCGACGCCACGTCCGCCGACGAGGTCGGCCGCCTCGCCGCCGCGTTCAACCACATGGCCGACGAGCTCGCCGAGGTGGACCGGCAGCGACGCGAGCTCGTCGCCAACGTGTCCCACGAGCTGCGCACGCCGATCTCGGCGCTGCGGGCCACCCTCGAGAACGTGGTCGACGGCGTCGTCGCCCCCGAGCCCGAGCTGCTCGGGACCATGCTCGCCCAGACCGAACGCCTGCAGCGCCTCGTCACCCAGCTCCTCGACCTGAGCCGACTGGAGTCGGGTGGCACGCCCATGCACCGCCTGCTCTTCCCGGTGACCGATCTGCTCGAAGCGGTCGCCGACGAGTCCGCGCTCCACTCGCCTTCGGTCGAGTTCCGCGTGACGGTGGATCCTCCCGACCTGGTCGTCGACGGCGACCCCGAGCGGCTCCACCAGGTGTTCGCGAACCTGACGGACAACGCCGCCCGCTTCACGCCGCCAGGGGGCACCGTGGCTCTGCGAGCTCACCGGGCGTCGGGCGACGGCGTCGTCGTGGAGGTGGTCGACGATGGGCCGGGCATCCCCGACGGATCGATCGAACGGGTCTTCGAACGCTTCTACCGGACGGACGAGGCCCGCAGCACCGACGAAGGAGGCTCAGGCTTGGGTCTGGCGATCGCCCGCTGGGTCGTCGACCTCCACGGCGGCCGGATCCGCGCCGAGCGACGCGAGCCGCACGGGTGCCGGATGGTGATCGAGCTCCCCGACACGGAGCCCGCCACGATCACTCGATGACGATGTGGGCGAGCCCGGGCTCTTCGGCGGGGTACTCCGGGTCCATCGAGCGGAGGGTCTCGACGAGGATGTTGAGCACGGCCCAGTCGCGGTACCACTTGCGGTCGGCGGGCACGATGTACCAGGGCTCATCCGCGGTGCTCGTCTTCTCGAGCGCGTCGGCGAACGCCTCCTGGTAGGCGTCCCACTTGGCGCGGACCGCGAGGTCGCCGGCCGAGAACTTCCACCGCTTGGTCTTGTCGTCGAGCCGCGCCTGGAACCGCTTCTTCTGCTCCTCCTTCGAGATGTGGAGGAACACCTTGACCACCGTGGTGCCGGCGTCGGTGAGGTTCTGCTCGAAGTTGCGGATGTGGCGGTACCGGCGCTTCCACACCTCTGCTGGCACGATCTCGTCGACCCGGGCGATGAGGACGTCCTCGTAGTGCGACCGGTTGAAGACGCCGATCTCCCCGTGCCCCGGCACCTGGGAGTGGACCCGCCAGAGGAAGTCGTGTTCGCGCTCCACGGTCGAGGGCGCCTTGAACGACGCCACCCGCACGCCCTGCGGGTTGACGCCGGTGAACACCTTGCGGATCGTGCCGTCCTTGCCGCCGGCGTCCATGGCCTGGAGCACGAAGAGCACGGAGCGCTGGTGCTCGGCCCACAGCCGGAGCTGGAGGTCGGCCAGGTCGGTCAGCAGCTTCTCGCTGGCCGGCTTGGTCCCCTGCTTGTCGCCGGGGGCACCTGCGGTCGAGCCGGTGTCGACCTTGCTCAGGTCGGGGCGATGTCCCGGCTCGACGATCCAGCGGTGGCGATGGTCGGACATGGCGCCAAGCTACGCGCCTGCCGGTGGGCCCCGCCCGGTGGGGGCGGGATCGGGACGGGGTCGTTCAGACGTGGCGTCCGCCGCTGCGCACGACGTTCAGCACGACGACGGCGAGGATGATGGCAACGAGGATGACGAGCAGTGTGTACAGCATGGGTCCGGAACTACCCAGCACCCCCGCCGGTAGTCGGGCTGCGGCTCGATCACCCTTCCGTGGGAGCGAGGCGGCCGGTCAGTCCTGCAGGTCGACGACCAGCCGGGTCGGTGCGCTCAGGGTCTGGACCCGGAACGGGACCCGACGGGAAGCGCCTGCCACCCAGGTGAGCACGGCCTCGAAGTCGCCGGTGCGCACCAGGTCCCGCAGGAGCTTGGTCTGCTGGGTCACGAGGATCCGATCCGGGCCGGTGTAGGTGAGATGGCCATCCTGCATGTCGACGCCCGAAGCCGGTTCCATGATCATCTCGAGGTGGGCGGCACCGGCGACAGAGACCACGTTCCCGGATCCGTCCGCGGTGACGGGGCCGTCGATCCAGCGGATGCGGTAGCCCGGCCGGCTGGACCCCTCGAACTCGAACACGATCCGCTCGAAGCCGACGTTGCGCCCGACTCGGACCGCCCGCAGCAGGGCGGTGCCGGTTCCGTCGGGCGGAGCGGTGCGCGGGCCATCGGTGGCGCCCTCGAACCCGGTCTGCGTGGAGGTGGCGGTGGCGGCAGTGGTCGTGGGCCCCGCAGCTGCCGTCGAGGCATCGGCACCGGAGCCGGGGCTGGTCACGGTCGTCTTCGACGACGCCTGGGATGCGTCGGCACCCGTGCCACTCCCGGCACACCCGACGAGGCCCGACAGGCCGGCGACGATCGCGGCCGCCGCGACCATGTTGGCGCGTTGGCGCATCCGTTCCCTCTTGCCCCCGACGACATGCATCGGTCCACCCTACGATGCCCGGCGCAGCGTTCGAGACGACGACCCGAACCCCGGAGGCGACGATGTACGACCTGGTGATCCGCGGTGGCACGGTCGTGGACGGCACGGGAGCGGAGCCGGTCCGGGCCGACGTGGCGGTCCGCGACGGCATCGTCGTTGAGGTCGGCGCAGCCACCGACGACGCCGCCCGCACGGTCGACGCCTCCGACCGGATCGTGACCCCCGGGTTCGTCGACATCCACACCCACCTGGACGCTCAGCTGTCGTGGGACCCGCAGGGCACGTCGTCGTGCTTCCACGGGGTGACATCGGTGGTCATCGGCAACTGCGGCGTCACGTTCGCGCCGTGCCGCCCCGAGGACCGCCGCGACCTGGCCGAGATGATGGAGTCCGTCGAGGACATCCCCGCTGACGCCATCATGAGCGGCCTGTCGTGGGAGTGGGAGACCTACGGCCAGTACCTCGCCGAGCTCGACCGGCGCCCGAAGGGTCTGAACGTCGGCGGGATGGTGGGTCACTCCGCGCTGCGTCGCTACGTGATGGGCGACCGGGCTCTCGATGTGGACCCCACCGCCGAGGACCTGATGGCGATGACCGACCTCGTGGAGGAGGCGATGGGCGCGGGCGCCCTCGGCCTGTCCTCGAGCCGCACGATCCTGCACACCGGTGCCGACGGCCAACCGATCCCCGGGACCTTCGCCGGGCTCGACGAGCTGCTCGCCCTCGCCGGGGTGCTGGGGCGCCACGGCCGCGGGGTCTTCGAGACCGCCGCCATGCTCGGGTCGCAGAACGGTGCCACCCCGGAGAGCACCGAGGCCGAGGTCGAGCTACTGGCCGAGATCAGCCGCGCGACGGGCCGCCCCGTCTCGTTCGGCCTCACCCAGACCGTCGCCGGTGAGGATCTCCACCGTCAGGTGCTCGACCTCGTGGCCGAGGCCAACCGCAACGGGGCCCGCGTCCACCCGCAGACCACCGTGCGCTCGGTCGGCGTGCTGTTCGGCCTCGCGCACCACACCCCCTACGGCGGGTGCCCGGCGTGGCGCGCGCTGGTGGACCTCGAACTCCCCGAGCGCCTCGCCGCGGTGCGCGACCCGGGCCGCCGCAGGGCGCTGGCCGCCGAAGCCGACGGGCGCGAGGGCGGGATCGATCCGACGCTGCTCTTCCCGCTGGACGGGGCGCCGGCCGACTACTCGCTCGACCCGACCCGATCGCTGGCCGCGCTCGCCGCCGCCGCGGGCACCACGCCGGCCGCGCACTGGCTCGACCTCCTCGACCGGACCGATGGCGCCTGCCTGCTGGTCTGGCCGTTCCTCAACCAGACGCCAGCCGAGGTGGAGCACCTCCTGAGCGATCCCAACGTGGTGCTGGGATTGGCCGACGCGGGCGCCCACGTCGGCCAGATCATGGATGCGAGCCAGCCGACCTGGTTCCTCGCCCACTGGGTCCGCGACCGGAACCTGTACTCCTTGGCCGAGGGCGTGGCCCGGCTGACCTCGATCCCCGCCGACCTGTTCGCCATCCCCGACCGTGGCGTCCTGGCGCCCGGTCGCCCCGCGGACCTGAACGTGATCGACCTGGCGAACCTCGGCCTGCCCCTCCCGACGTTCGCCCACGACTTCCCCGGCGGAGCCGGGCGGTGGGTCCAGGGGGCAGACGGCTACGACCTGACCATGGTCAACGGTGTGGTGACCGTCGAGCGCGGTGCGCACACGGGCGCGCTCCCCGGCGTGACCCTTCGGAGCACCTGAGACGGCTTGGCCGCCGCCCGTTGGCGAGGGTGGCCGTCAGCGGGAGGCGTCGAGGGCCCGGTTGCGGGCGACGATCGGGTCGGCGGTGATCTCGTCCTCGCCGGCCCGGTCGATCTGCGGCCGGCCGTCGTGCGGGAGGAGCACCATGCTGCCGGTGACCAGGCTGAGCCGATCGGCGCCACGGCTCAGGTCCGCGGTCCCGGCGGCGACCACGAGGAACGTGGTGCCATCGGCCTCGACCACGGCCAAGCCCGACGATCCGTCGCCGAACGTCAGCGTCGCGGTCGGGATGTGGATGCGGACGGGTAGGGCGATCCGGCCCGCCTCGGGAGCGACCCAGCACCAGCCCTCGGCGAGCGTCACGTCGACGCCCTCGAACGTGCCGGTGGTGCCGGCCTCGGCGTCCTCGCTCAGGCGGACGATCGGTGCGTCGACGTCGAGCTCACCGGTCGTCGAGCGCTCGATGAGGCGAGGCGGCAGCGGTTGGGCCTCGGTCACCGGCAGCGGTTCGGGCAGGCCCGAGCGATGGGTGTCGAGGGCGCCAACGGGCACGACGTCGGTGGGACGCTCGACCGCGGGCTCGACCTCGACCTCGGGCTCGCCGGCCCACGGTGCCGGCGCGGCGAGGGCCTCGCCGAGATCGAGATGGCGCGCCGGCGGAGCCGCCGGAGGCAGCGGCGCCTCGGGCAGGGGCGACCGCTCCTCGGGCTCGCGCAGGTCACGGGAACGGATCGGCGCGAGGGGAAGCGACGCACGCGGCCGATCGGGACGGGGGCGCCGACCCACCGGGCCGCTCACCAACCCGCCCGGGCCGGTCGGACGCTCGCTGCGAGCATGCGGCGATGCGAGATCGCCGGCCGAAGGCGCGATCGGAGCAGCGGATCCGCGGACAGGGAGGTCGCCGTCGAGGGGCTGGGCGGCCCGGTGCGGAGGGGCGGCAGGAGCCGACGAAGCTCGCGGCGGTTCGACAACGGGCGCGACCGGCGCAACCGGCGCAACCGGCGCAACCGATGCAACCGGCGCGGGAGCCGGTCGAGCAGCGGGAGCCGCCGCGGCCGCCTCGGCCTGCGCCTCGGTCGCCGCCGGGCGGAACCGGGCGAAGCGCCCCGAACCTGGGGTCAGGTCACTCGATTCGATCCGCTGCTCACGCGACGCGTCGCCGTCGCGAGCCAGTGCTCCGGGGGCCGACGCCGGGTGCCACATCTCACTCGGCCGGATCGGGTGCGGCGCGGGCTGCGCCCACCAGTCATCCGCGGTCGTGTCCTCGGCGTCGATCGGCGAAGGTGGGCCGGCGGCGGGACCGGGAGCGGGCGGTCGCGTGGCGGCGGGAGGTGCGTCGGAGATGTCTCGGGCGTGGACGACCACGGCGCCCTGGTCGTAGGGGATCGGCTCGGCGACCTCGGGGGCAGCCGACGCCGGTGCCGGCTGCTCGACTGCGGGCGAGGCGCTCGGGCTCCATGACGAGCCTTCGCCCTCGGACGTGCGGGCCGGAGCGCCCCGGTCACCGGACGCGACCGACATGACGACGGCCATCTCGCCGCCTGGGACGGCCAGCGCGTCGTGACGGATGCCGGCCAGCTCGTCGAGCCAGCCCGTGCGGGACTTCCGTTGGAACATCGCCGCACCCGTCAAGAGCACTGCTGTCGAGGTCATCACCAGTCCACGTACCACCTTGAGTCCATCGGCAGGGACCCTGGGACCTTGAACCCCAAGCCGACGATTCGCCCCCAGCCAGGCATCCGTCACCCGATGGTGCGGCGTCGCACGCGATCGAGCCCCGGTACGGTGCGCCCGTGCCTGAGCTGCCGGAGGTGGAGACCGTGCGCCGTGGCCTGGTTCCGCTGGTCTCCGGCCGACGCATCGTCGAGGCCGACGGTCACCCCTCGCCCAAGTTCCGCGATGCCGGTGCCGCCATCGGGGCCACCATCACCGGCGTCGACCGCCGGGGGAAGTACCTGATGCTGCCCCTCGATGACGGCCGGCGACTCGTGATCCACCTCGGCATGACCGGCCAGCTCCGGGTCCATGGCGCCGAGCACCCCGTCGACCCCTACGTGCGAGCGTGGTGGCAGCTCGACGACGACCGGACCCTCGCGCTCCGCGACGTCCGCCGGTTCGGTCGGGTCGCCGTGGTCGACGACGACTTGAGCGGCCTGCCCACCCTCGCCGCTCTCGGACCCGAGCCGTTCGATCCCGCCTTCGACCCCGACGCCCTCTGGCGGTCGATGCGCTCGAGCCGCAGCCGCGTGAAGACGCAGCTCCTGGGCCAGCGCGTGGTGGCGGGCGTGGGCAACATCTATGCGGACGAAGCGCTGTGGCGGGCCGGCATCCACCCCGGCAACCGCACGCTCAGCCGCGTCGGCGCCGCTCGGCTCCACCCCGCCATCGTGGCCGTGCTGCTCGAGGCCATCTCCCGCGGCGGCACGACGCTCCGCGACTACCGGACGGTCGACGGCGGATCGGGCGAGAACCAGCACCACCTCGATTGCTACGGGCGAGCCGGCCAGCCCTGCGCCCGGTGTGGGACCGTGCTGCGACGGATCGTCGTCGACGCACGGGGCACCACGTTCTGTCCCGTCTGCCAACGGCGCTGAGGCCGGACCTCGACGAGCTGGGTCCGGTACGGTCGCCGCCCATGGCCGACTCCCCCGCCCCCACCCCGCCCGCCGAACTCTTCTCCGTGTCCGGGAAGACCGTGCTGGTCACCGGCGGTACACGCGGCATCGGCCGCATGATCGCCGGCGGGTTCGTCGCCGGCGGCGCCAACGTGATCGTGTCCTCCCGCAAGGCCGACGCCTGCGCGGCGACCGCCGCCGAGCTCTCGGCCTTCGGCTCCTGCGTCGGGATCCCGGCCGATCTCTCGACCGAGGACGGCGCCCGCGGCCTCGCGGACGCTGTCGCCGCCGACCACGACCGCCTGGACGTCCTGGTGAACAATGCCGGCGCCACCTGGGGCACGCCGCTTGCCGAGCACGACCACGCCTCGTGGAGCCGCGTCCTCGACCTGAACGTGCAGGGGGTCTTCCACACGACGAAGTTCCTGCTGCCGTTGCTGCAGGCGGCCGGCACCGCAGCGGACCCGGCCCGCGTCATCAACATCGGCTCCATCGATGGCATCCACACGCCGGTGATGGAGACGTTCTCGTACTCGGCGTCGAAGGCAGCGGTGCACCAGCTCACCCGCCACCTGGCCAAGCACCTGGCGCCCACCATCACGGTCAACGCGGTAGCCCCGGGCCCGTTCGAGTCGAAGATGATGGCAGCCACGCTGGAGGCGTTCGGCGACCAGATCGCCGGAAGCGCTCCGCTGAAGCGCATCGGGCGCCCCGACGACATGGCTGGCGTCGCGCTCTTCCTCGCATCCCGCGCCGGGTCCTACGTGACCGGTGCCATCATCCCTGTCGACGGTGGCATCGCGACCACAGCCTGATCTGCCTCTCTGCTCCGCCCCCGAACCCCCAGGACCCACTCCATGAGCGACGGCGATGATCACACCCAGGCCTGGCGGCCCGACGACGACGACGCCGGCGGCGCGAAGGATGCAGGCGACGCCGCGACGGGCGGCGACGACGCGACCGAGGCCTGGCGGCCGGCCGATGACCTGACGGCGGCCGGCGCGACGGGAGACGCGGGAACCGGCGCGGACGACGACGACGCCACCCGGATCGTCCCAGGTGTCGGCGCCGGACCAGGTGCCGGATCGGGTGCCGGGACCCCTGGAACGGACCCCGAACCCACCCCACCCGCTGGCATGTACGTGCCCGCGCCTGACCCCGGCGCCGGTGGCGGCGGCTCCTACGCCGAGCACTGGGAGGAGACGACCGCCGAACCGCCATCGGGGGGCGGGAACGGTCCGCTCATCGCGGTGATCGCGCTGCTGGTGCTGATCATCCTCGTGGGCGGCCTGCTGTTCCTCACGGCCAAGGACAACAACACCGGAACGCCGAGCACCACGACATCCACCGAGGTGCCCACCACGACGGTGCCGGCCACGACGACGACCACACCGCCCACCACGACCGAGCCTCCGACCACCACCACCGCCCCACCGACCACCACGGCCCCCACCACCACCGTCCCGCCGACCACCACCACTGCCCCACCGACCACAACGGCCCCCA
The DNA here is from genome assembly GCA_025463365.1 of Acidimicrobiales bacterium. Classification (GTDB taxonomy): domain Bacteria; phylum Actinomycetota; class Acidimicrobiia; order Acidimicrobiales; family Iamiaceae; genus Aquihabitans. The sequence continues at coordinate 107 of JAOBWM010000152.1, read as the reverse complement.
CCACCACGCTTCCCGTGGTGACCACCACCGTCGCCGGTCCCTGAGCCCGGACGCGACCGTGCGCCGGGCCGGAGCCCGGCGCACGGAACTAAACCTGGGCGACGCGT